>NZ_JAUZUZ010000006.1:0-235950 GCF_031844345.1 Curtobacterium sp. BRD11 | reverse complement strand
GGTCCCCCGGGGGCGCCCCCCGCTTCCGGTTGTTCGCGAGCAGGTCGCGCCGCGGAACGACAGAGGCGGCACGGCGGCCTCGCCCACCGCTCCGCGTCAGATCTTGCGGAGCAGCACCGAGTTGACCTTGTGGTTCGCGCCCTTCTTGAGCACGAGCGTCGCCCGGGAGCGCGTGGGCAGCACGTTCTCGAGCAGGTTCGGCTCGTTGATCGCCCGCCAGACCTCGGTCGCGGTCCGGACCGCGTCCTCGCGCGACAGCGAGGCGAAGCGGTGGAAGAACGAGTCCGGGCTCGAGAACGCCTCCTCCTGCAGGGCGAGGAACCGGTCGACGTACCAGGACTCGATGTCCTTGGTCTTCGCGTCGACGTAGATCGTGAAGTCGAACAGGTCGGACAGCGCGAGCCGCCCGTGCACCGGCGGCGCGAGCACGTTGAGGCCCTCGACGATGAGGACGTCCGGCTGCCGCACGACGATCTCGGCGTCGGGGACGATGTCGTAGACGAGGTGCGAGTAGAACGGCGCACGCACCTCGGCCGCCCCGCTCTTCACCTGGCTGACGAACCGCAGCAGCGCACGACGGTCGTACGACTCCGGGAAGCCCTTGCGGTCCATGATTCCGCGACGTTCGAGCTCGGCGTTCGGGTACAGGAAGCCGTCGGTGGTCACGAGCTCGACCCGCGGGGTGTCCGGCCAGCGCTTCGTCAGCTCGCGGAGCAGTCGCGCGACGGTCGACTTGCCGACCGCCACCGACCCGGCGACACCGATCACGAAGGGCGTCCGACCGGCCCGCTCACCGAGGAAGCGGCTCGTCTCGGCGTGCAGGTCCCTGGCACCGGCCGCGTACAGCGTCAGCAGGCGGGAGAGCGGCAGGTAGACCTCCTGGACCTCCTGCATGTCGAGCCGGTCGCCGAGGCCGCGCAGCTGCACGATCTCGGTCTCGGTGAGCGACAGGTGCTCCTTCGGTGCGAGCTGGGACCACTCGTCGCGCGGGATCTCCACGAACGGGGTCGGGTGCGCGACGGTGGCTTCCGTGATCGGCATGGGCACGAGCGTACAGACGGGAGGCGCGGCGGACGTGCGTGGACCGGCTGCGGTGATCCGCGCCTCCCGTCCGGTGCCCGGTGCGTGTCCGCAGGACGCGACCCGTCGTGCGGACGGTGACCGTCAGGCCGGCAGGGCCGCCTCGATGGCGGCGACGACCTCGGGGGCGTCCGGTTTCGTGGTCGGACGGAAGCGCGTGACGGAGCCGTCGGGGGCGACGAGGAACTTCTCGAAGTTCCAGCTCACCCGGCCGGCCTTGCCGGAGGCGTCGGGCGTCTCCTTGAGTGCCTGGTAGAGCGGGTGGGCGCCCCTGCCGTTCACCTTCACCTTCTCGGACATCGGGAAGGTCACGCCCCAGGTGGTGGAGCAGTACTCGTCGATCGCCTCGGACGAGCCGAGTTCCTGCAGGAACTGGTTGCTCGGGAAACCGAGGACCGTGAAGCCGCGGTCGCCGTAGGTCTTCTGCAGGGCCTCGAGCTGCTCGTACTGCGGCGCGAGTCCGCAGCGCGAGGCGACGTTCACGACGAGGACGGCCCGGTCCGAGAACTGCGCGAAGGTGGTGTGCTCCCCGTGCAGCGTGGTGATCTCGATGTCGTCGAAGCGTCCCATGTCCCGAACGGTATCCCCACTCCTGCGGACTTGCAGGGTTGATCTCCAGCCAGACCGTAGGATCGTGCGCATGTGTGGAATCGTGGGCTACGTCGGCAGCAAGAGCAGCCAGGAGGTCCTCCTCGGTGGTCTCCGTCGTCTCGAGTACCGCGGCTACGACTCGGCGGGCATCGCCGTCGTCGACCGGCCGGGTGACCTCGTCTCGGCGAAGAAGGCCGGCAAGCTGCAGGCCCTGGTCGAGGAGCTCGAGTCGCACCCGATCGCCGACGGTGCCACCGGCATCGGACACACCCGCTGGGCGACCCACGGCGGCCCGACCGACGGCAACGCCCACCCGCACCTGGCGGACGGCGGCAAGCTCGCGCTCATCCACAACGGCATCATCGAGAACTTCTCCGAGCTGAAGCAGGAGCTCGTCGCCGAGGGCGTCGAGTTCACCAGCGAGACCGACTCCGAGGTCGCCGCGCACCTCGTCGGTCGTGTGTTCCGCGAGACCGGGGACCTGACCGCTGCCATGCAGCAGGTCGTGCAGCGGCTCGAGGGTGCCTTCACGCTCCTCGTCGTGCACGCCGACCAGCCGGGCGTCGTCGTCGGTGCGCGCCGCAACTCGCCGCTCGTCGTGGGCCTCGGTGACGGCGAGAACTTCATGGGCTCCGACGTCGCGGCCTTCGTCGCCTACACGCAGCGTGCCCTCGCGATCGGCCAGGACGAGATCGCGACGATCCGTCCCGACGGCGTCGAGGTCGTGCACTTCGACGGCTCGCCGGCGACCCCCGAGGAGTTCGAGGTCAGCTGGGACGCCTCCGCCGCGGACAAGGGCGGCTGGAGCTCCTTCATGGCCAAGGAGATCAGCGAGGAGCCCGAGGCCGTCGCCAAGACGATCCTCGGTCGCGTGCACGACGGTGCCGTGACGCTGACCGACCTCGACCCGATCGCCGATCGGCTGCAGCAGGTCGACCGTGTCATCGTGATCGCGTGCGGCACGGCGGCGTACGCCGGCATCCTCGGCAAGTACGCCATCGAGCAGTGGGCACGCGTCCCCGTCGAGGTCGAGCTCGCCCACGAGTTCCGCTACCGCGACCCGGTGCTGAGCGACCGCACCCTCGTCGTCTCGATCAGCCAGTCGGGCGAGACCATGGACACGCTCATGGCCGTCAAGTACGCCCGCGAGCAGGGTGCGCAGGTGCTCTCGATCTGCAACACGCAGGGCGCCACCATCCCGCGCGAGTCCGACGCGGTGATCTACACGCACGCCGGCCCCGAGGTCGCCGTCGCGTCGACCAAGGCCTTCATCGCCCAGGGCGTCGCGCTCTACCTGCTCGGGCTGCACCTCGCCACGCTCAAGGGCACGCTCACGGCCGAGCAGATCGCCGAGCAGGTCAGCGAGCTCGAGGGCCTCGCACCGAAGCTCCAGCAGACCATCGACGACGCGTCCGGCGTCGCCGAGCTGGCGAAGTGGATGGCGGACACCCGGAGCGTGCTGTTCCTCGGCCGCCACGTCGGGTACCCGATCGCGCTCGAGGGGGCCCTCAAGCTCAAGGAGCTCGCGTACATCCACGCCGAGGGCTTCGCCGCCGGTGAGCTCAAGCACGGCCCGATCGCGCTCATCGAGCCGGGGCAGATCGTCTTCGTGATCGTGCCGTCGCCGCGCGACCCGCGTTCGCTGCACCCGAAGGTGGTCTCGAACATCCAGGAGATCCGCGCCCGCGGTGCCCGGGTGATCGCGATCGCCGAAGAAGGAGACGCCGCCGTGCTGCCCTTCGCGGACGAGGTCCTGCGGATCCCGCTCGCCACGCCGCTGTTCGAGCCGCTGCTGGCCGTCGCGCCGCTGCACATGTTCGGCATGGAGCTCGCCGCCGCCAAGGGGCTCGACGTCGACCAGCCGCGCAACCTGGCGAAGTCGGTCACCGTCGAGTAGGCCCGCGTCGTGATCATCGGCATCGGGGTCGACGTCGTCGACACGGAGCGGTTCCGGGGTGTGCTCGAACGCACCCCGGCGCTCCGGACGCGGCTGTTCACCCCGGCCGAGCAGCTGCGCGACGGGGAGCCCCGACCGGTGTCGTCGCTCGCGGCCCGGTTCGCGGCGAAGGAAGCACTCATCAAGGCGTTCGGGTCCAGTGCCGGGCTCAGCTGGCAGGACCTCGAGGTCGTGTCGGACGACCAGCGGAACCCGTCGCTCACGCTGCACGAGGGCGCTCGTCGGGTGGCGGCGGACCGGGGTGTGACGGACGTCCACCTGTCCCTGTCGCACGACGGCGGGATCGCGACGGCGTTCGTCGTCATCGAAGGAGGGGGCGCATGAGCGCGTTCACGGGGATCACGGTCGACCGCGAGGCCCTCATCGCGAACTACGCCACGGTGTCCGAGCAGGTGGCGCCGGCGGGTGTCATCGCGGTCGTCAAGGCGAACGCGTACGGGCACGGTGCGGTCGACGCCGCACGGGCGTTCGTCGACGCCGGTGCCGAGTGGCTCGGGGTCGCCGACGTCGAGGAGGGCATCGCGCTCCGCCGCGCCGGCATCGACGAGGGCGTCCGGATCCTGGCGTGGCTGCACGCCCCGGACGAGGACTTCCGCCGCGCCGCGCAGTACGACGTCACCCCGGCGGTGTCGAGCGTGTCCCAGCTCGCGGCCGCGGCCGACTCCGAGGTGCCCGCGGTGCACGTCTGCGTCGACACCGGGCTGAGCCGGAACGGCGCGGTCGAGTCCGAATGGGCCGAGCTCTTCGACACCGCCGGGCGGATCGCCCGGGCCGGCGGGCGCACCCGCGTCGAGGGGCTCATGTCGCACCTGTCGAACGCGTCGCGTGCCGACGATCTCGACCAGGACGCCGCACTCCAGCGGGCGCTCGACGGCCTGGCGGCGAACGGCATCGTGCCGAACATCGTGCACCTCGCCGCGAGCGCCGCGGGCATCGCGGTGCCGGAGACGCGCCACGACGCCGCACGGGTCGGGCTCGCGCTCTACGGGCTCAGCCCCTTCGCCGACCGCACCTCGGCCGACCTCGGGCTCCGCCCGGCGATGCGCGTGACCGCCGCGGTGCTGCGGACCGTCCCGGTGGCCGCGGGCGACGGCGTCAGCTACGGCTACACCTGGCGTGCAGCGACGGACACCCGGCTCGCGGTGATCGGGCTCGGGTACGCCGACGGCTTCGACCGCGACCTCGGCAACCGGGTGTCGGTGCGCATCGGTGACCGGGAGTTCCCCGTCGTCGGCCGCGTCGCGATGAACGCCATGCACATCGACATCGGCGACGCCGACGTCCGGGTGGGCGACGAGGTCGTGCTCTGGGGCGACCCGGCGGACGGCGACCCCGCGGTCGAGGACTGGGCAGCGGCGATCGACACCATCAACTACGAGGTGGTCGCCAGGGTCGGCCGCAGCGTGGAACGGAGGACGACGTGAACGCCCCCCTTCGTCGGGCCCGGATCGACCTCGACGCCTACCGGTCGAACCTCGACCTCGTGCGCGAGTGGATGCACCCGGTCGAGGTCATGGCGATCATGAAGGCCGACGCCTACGGGCACGGTCTCGAGCCGATCGCGCTCGCGGCCGTCGACGCCGGCATCCGCTGGATCGGCGTGCTGACCGTGCCGGCCGCGCTGCGCCTCCGGGCGATCGGCGTCGGCGAGGACGTGCACCTGTTCACCTGGCAGCACGACCCGGCGCTCGACTTCCGCGACGCCGTCGACTCGGCGATCGACCTCGGCGTCTCGAACGTCGCCGAGCTGCAGCGGGTCGTCGACGCCGTCGACCAGCGCCCGGCACGGGTCCACCTCGGCGTCGACTCCGGCCTGCACCGCGACGGCGCGACCGCGGACGCCTGGCCGGAGCTGGTGGCACTCGCGGTCGACGCGCAGCGCGCCGGCCGGATCGAGGTCGTCGCGGCGTACACGCACCTCGCGGAGTCGTCGGACGACGACGACAGCGCCGCGGTCGCCGTGTTCGACCGGGCCGTCGAGACCGCGGAGGACCTCGGGCTCGACCTGCCGATGGAGCACGTCGCGGCCTCGCTCGCCGGGCTCGAGCGGAAGGAGTTCCGCAAGGACATGGTGCGGATGGGCGCGAACCTGCTCGGCATCCCGGGTGCCGAGGGCGTGTCCGCCGCCGACCTCGGGCTCGAGCCGGTGATGACGCTCACGGCCTCGGTCGCGAAGACGAAGCGGGTCCCGGTCGACACCGGCGTCTCCTACGACTACACGTACCGCACCACGTCGGAGACCACCCTGGCGCTCGTGCCCGTGGGCTACGCGGACGGGGTGCCGCGTCGTGCGCAGGGCCGCGTCGAGGTGACGATCGGCGGGAAGCGGTACCCGGTCGCCGGTCGCGTCGCGATGGACCAGTTCCTGGTCGACGTCGGCGACGACGAGGTCCGCGTCGGCGACGAGGTCGTGCTGTTCGGCACGGGGGAGCACGGCGAGATGACCGTCCTCGAGTGGGGCGAGGCGCTCGGCACCATCGGGGAAGAGGTGACCTGCCGGATCGGGGCCCGCGTCCCGCGCGAGGTCGTCGGGCACCAGGTCGAGGGCCGGGTCGGCGACTACCTGCGGGAGCAGCCGTGACGGACGCCCGGGTGCTGCTCGACACGACGGTGTCGACGACCGACGAGATGGGTGTGCTCGGTGCGCGGCTCGCACGTGTCCTGCGTGCCGGCGACCTCGTCGTGCTGACCGGGCCGCTCGGTGCGGGCAAGACGACGCTCACGCGTGGCCTCGGGGCCGCGCTCGGCGCGCGGGGGCAGGTGTCGAGCCCCACCTTCGTCCTCGCCCGGACCCACCCGACGACGACCGGCCCGGACCTGGTCCACGTCGACGCCTACCGGTTGAGCGACCCCGTGGAGCTCGACGACCTCGACCTCGACTGGGACGCCTCGGTCGTGGTGGTCGAGTGGGGCCGGGGCTTCGTCGACGGCATCGCGGACAGCATCCTCGACGTGGAGATCGTCCGTGCGACGGGAGCGGACGCGCCCGACGGCGACGCCGACGACCTCGACCCCGACGACGTTCCCGACGAGCCCCGACGGGTGATCGTCACCGCGACCGGGCCGCGCTGGGCGGACGTCACGCTCTGACGGATCGCCGGGTCAGCCCGACCGCACCGAGGTGGTCGGGTCGATGAAGAAGTCGGCGTAGGCCGGGTCGTCGACCGGCAACCACCCGAGTCGGGCGTGCACGAGCGCGTCGACGTCCGCGGGCGGCAGCAGGCCCCGACGGCGCCACTGCTCGGGATCGCGGTGCGCTGCCGTGCGCGGTGTCCAGGGCATCGGTGACCTCCCTCGTGCTGGTGGAACATCACCGGACACTACGCCACCGTCCGCCGTCCCGATCGCGCCTACGATGGACGCGTGCTCCTCGCCATCGACACGTCCGCCGGCACCTCGGTCGCCGTCGTCGACCCGGCCAGCGGTCGTGTGCTCGCCGAGCGCAGCACCGACGACTCCCGCCGGCACGCCGAGGTGATCGGCCCGTTCCTCGCCGAGGTGCTCGCCGAGGCCGACGTCACCGGTGCCGACGTCACCGGGGTGGTCGCCGGCACGGGCCCCGGCCCCTTCACCGGCCTGCGCGTCGGGATCGCCGCCGCGCGCACCTTCGCCGCCGCCCGCGGCGTCCCCCTCCTCCCGCTCGTCAGCCACGACGCGATCGCGGCCGACCTGCAGCGGCACCCCGTCGTCGTCCTGACGGACGCGCGCCGCCGCGAGGTCTACTGGAGCGCCCACGACGAGACCGGCACGCGGGTCGCCGGTCCCGGACTCGCGAAGCCGGCGGACCTGGACGAGGCGATCCGCGCCTCCCGTCCGGAGGCCGTCGACTGGCCCCGCGAGACCGTCACGACCGTCCCGGCCGGGAGGCTCGGGTCGCTGGCAGCAGACCGGCTCGCCTCCGGCGCGCCCTTCGCCGACGACACCCCCCTCTACCTGCGTGACCCCGACGTCACCGTGCCGGGGGCCCCGAAGCGGGTCGTCCGGTGACCGGACTGCCCGCCGGCCTGCGGCTGCGCCGCGCGGTCCCGCAGGACCTCGACGACGTCATGTTCCTCGAGCACACGTCGTTCCCGACGGACGCCTGGACCTCGTCGCAGATGGCGGGGGAGCTGTGGTCCCCGCACGGGTACTACGTCGTGGTCGAGACGACCGAGGACGGCGCCCCGACGGTCGTCGGCTACGCCGGGCTGTCCTCGCTCGCGGGCAACCCCGTCGCCGACGTGCAGACCATCGCGGTCGCTGCCGAGCAGCGGGGCCGGGGCATCGGGAAGGTGCTCTTCACGGAGCTCCTCGACGAGGCCCGACGGCGTGAGGTGCACGAGGTGTTCCTCGAGGTGCGCGCCGACAACCCCGTGGCGCAGGCGATGTACACCGCTGCCGGGTTCGAGCGCATCGCCGTGCGGCCCCGCTACTACCAGCCCGACGGTGTCGACGCGTGGGTGATGCGGGCGGAGCTCCCCGTCACCCCCGGTGCGTCCACCGGTGTCGGACCGATCGGACAGGAGACCCTCGGTGAGCGCGACTGAACCCCTGGTGCTCGGCATCGAGACGAGCTGTGACGAGACCGGCGTGGGCATCGTCCGCGGGACCACCCTGCTCGCCAACGTCATCGCGTCGAGCATGGACGAGCACGCCCGCTACGGCGGCGTCGTGCCCGAGGTGGCCGCACGGGCGCACCTCGAGGCCATGACCCCGACCCTGCACGAGGCCCTCGACCGCGCGGGTGTCACGCTCGACGAGCTCGACGCCGTCGCCGTGACCGCCGGCCCGGGGCTCGCCGGTGCCCTGATGGTCGGGGTGGGCGCAGCCAAGGCACTGGCGGTCGCGACGGGCAAGCCGCTGTACGGCGTGAACCACCTGGTCGGGCACGTCGGTGCGGACGTCCTGCGTGCGGACGGCAGCGCGATCGAGCTGCCGACCGTGGCGCTGCTCGTGTCCGGCGGCCACACGTCGCTGCTGCTCGTGCGGGACCTGGTCGGCGACGTCGAACTGCTCGGCGAGACGATCGACGACGCGGCCGGCGAGGCGTTCGACAAGGTCGCACGCCTGCTCGGACTGCCCTACCCGGGCGGGCCGCAGATCGACCGGGCGGCAGCGGAGGGCGACCCGACCGCGATCCGGTTCCCGCGCGGCCTGACGCTGCCGAAGGACATGGCGCAGCACCGGTACGACTTCTCGTTCTCCGGGCTGAAGACCGCCGTCGCGCGGTGGGTCGAGAAGTGCCGGGACGAGGGCCGCGAGGTCCCCGTCGCCGACGTCGCGGCGTCGTTCCGCGAGGCCGTCGTCGACGTGCTCCTCACGAAGGCGCTCGCCGCGTGCCGGGACACCGGTGTCGACCGCCTGCTGCTCGGGGGTGGGGTCGTCGCGAACGCACGGTTGCGCGCCGTCGCCGAGGAACGCTGCGCTGCCGCCGGGGTCGCGCTGCGGATCCCACCGTTCGACCTCTGCACCGACAACGGGGCCATGATCGCCGCGGTCGGTGCGCGCCTGGTGGCAGAGGGGCACGCGCCGAGCGACCTCGGCATCGCGGCGGACTCCACGCTGCCGGTGACGACCGTCCAGGTCTGAGTCGCGCGGCCGGGTGGCGCACGCCGACGCCTGAACCGGCTCCCGGCCCGTGTGGGAGGATGCTCAGCAGGCACCGACCGACCGGGTGCCGGGAGGGGTGGACGGTGTCCGATCAGAACCAGTGGCCGAAGCCGGGCGAGTCGAGCGGGGGAGACGACGGCCGGCAGCAGCAGGACGGGCAGTCGGGCAGCCAGCAGCCCGCGAACCCCTCCGCGCAGCCGTCGCAGGGCACCCCGTACGGCCAGGGCCAGCAGGCGTCGGGCGCCCCGTACGGTCAGGGCCAGCAGCCGTCGGGCAACCCGTACGCGCAGCAGTCCCAGCAGGGCAACCCGCACGCGGCCTCGGGGCCCCAGCACAACCCGTACGCACCGCAGTCGCAGCAGGGCAACCCCTACGCGCAGCAGTCCCAGCAGGGCAACCCGTACGCGCAGCAGTCGCAGCAGGGCAACCCGTACGCGCAGCAGTCGCACCAGGGCAACCCGTACGCGGCCTCGAGCCCCCAGCAGAACCCCTACGCGCCGCAGCAGGGCGGGAACCCCTACGCGTCGCCGTACGCCACGAGCGGGTACCAGCCGTACGCCCAGCGCCCGAAGACGAACACCCTGGCGATCCTGTCGATCGTGTTCGCGTTCGCCGGGGTCGTCATCTGGCCGATCGTGATCCTCACGAGCCCCGCCGGCGCGATCATGGGGCACATCGCCCTCGGGAAGATCAAGCAGACGGGTGAGGGTGGCCGTGGACTGGCCCTCGCCGGGGTCATCGGCGGGTGGGTGCTGACCGGGCTCTACGTGCTCTTCGCGGTGATCTTCATCATCGCGATCGCGTCGAGCCACTCGTCCTCCGACCCGTACGGCTACGACTCGGGCGCCTTCATCCGCTGACCCGCGCCGCGCTGCACGGCTCCGTTCCGCGAGATCGACAGACCCCCGCCGATGTTCGGCGGGGGTCTGTCGCTGCCGCGGACGTGAACACGACAGCGACAGCGACAGCGACAGCGAGAGCGCCTCGCGCCGACCGCCCGCGCAGCCTCGTGCCCCGCTACCGCCCCGCTACCGCCCCGCGGCCGAGCCGGCCACGTCGGTGAGGCGCTCGCACAGGAGCGCGGTGTGCCGTCCCTCCAGACGGGTGAGCACGAGCGTCACCGACCGCCGCCCCCGCAGCCGCAACCGCTTCCGGAACTGCGCCGGGTCGACGTCGACGCCGCGCTTCTTGATCTCGACGGTGCCGACGTCCTCCGCCGCCAGGCGTGCCGACAGCTGCTTCACGTCGAGGGGCATCGTGTCCAGCACCCGGAACCCCTGCGCGAACGGCGTCGTCACGGCACGGTCCGACGTGACGTACGCGATGCCCTCGGAGAGCATCCGGCCTCCGATGGACCGCGCCAGGTCACCGATCAACCGCCCACGGATGACGGCGCCGTCCGGCTCGTACAGGTAGGCGCCGACGGGACCGACCTCGACGTCCTCGGCGTCCGCCGGGCCGGTGAGCTCGGCGATGCCGTGACCGCCGATGACGGTGGCCGCGCGCCGGACGCCGTCACGGGCGAGGGGCCCGGACCACAGGACGAGCTCGACGACCTCGCGGTCGACGGACACCCACTGCGCCTCGAGCGTGTCCGGGATCAGGTCGCGGTCGATGCCCGGGCCGAGCTTCACGCCCGTCGGGGTCGTCGTCGCGGCGGCGAACACGGTGTCGAGCGACGGCGACCAGTCGTCCGGGTCGGCCAGGCGCCTCGTGTTCGCGTGCCCGGCCGTGCGTCGCGCGGGGTCCATCCAGACGCCGTCGACCCGGGACAGGTCGAAGGCGGCCGCGTCGCCGAGCTCGACCCGGGCGTTCGGCCAGAGCGCGAGGTTGTGCGTCGCGACCGCCGCGGTCACCTCGTCGCGGTCGACGGCGATGACGTCGAGGTCGAGCGCGGCCATCGCCATGGCGTCGCCACCGATCCCGCAGCCGAGGTCCGCGACCCGGGTCAGACCGGCGGCGGCGAAGCGACCGGCGTGCTGCGCGGCGACCTGCAGTCGGGTGGCCTGTTCGAGGCCGGCCTCGGTGAAGAGCATCCGCGCGGCGAAGTCCCCGAACTTCGCGCGGGCCTTCTGGCGGAGCTTCGCCTGGGTCAGCACGGCTGCCACGAGCCCCGGGTCGTGTCCCTCGCCACGGAGCCGGGAGACCACCCGGACGATCTCGCCCCCGTCCGAGACGCCGGGGGTACGGTCGAGCAGGGCCATCCCCTCGGGGGTCAGCAGCTGGGCGAGGTCGGCGGCTTCCACCCGTCGATCCTCCCAGGTCGCCGGGGAGGCCCGACACGTGCTGGCACTCGGATTGACCGAGTGCCAGACTGTCCCTAGAGTTGTGGTTGGCACTCTCCTGTGCGTAGTGCCAACCGGTTCCCATCTGTACCGAGTCAGTACCGAGAAAGAAGAGGTCACCGTGGCCGTCACCATCAAGCCGCTCGAGGATCGCATCGTCATCCGCCAGGTCGAGGCGGAGCAGACCACCGCTTCCGGTCTCGTCATCCCGGACACCGCGAAGGAGAAGCCCCAGGAGGGCGAGGTCGTCGCCGTGGGTCCGGGTCGCATCGACGACAACGGCAACCGCGTGCCGCTCGACGTCGCCGTCGGCGACAAGGTCATCTACTCGAAGTACGGCGGCACCGAGGTCAAGTACTCCGGCGAGGACCTGCTCGTCCTCTCGGCGCGCGACGTCCTCGCGGTCATCGAGCACTGAGACCAGCAGCTCTCGTCACGAACGCCCCGTCCGGCTCGCAGCCGGCGGGGCGTTCGTGCGTCCGGGCGCGTGTCGCTGCGGCGCTCCCGGCCCGTCCCGGTGGTCGGCTTGGAGGCGCGCTGTCCGCCCGCAGCGTCCGCGCCCCTTCCTAGGATGGTTCCGTGAGTGAAGCGACCCCGGCTCGTCCGGCACGCAGCGAGGCATCCGTCGGCGTCGTGCAGGCGATCGTCGCGTACGGACTCTGGGGACTGATGCCCCTGCTCTTCGCCGCGATGGCCCCCGCCGGCGCGTTCGAGATCGTCGCCTGGCGGATCGTCTTCGGCCTGGTCTTCTGCGCGGTGGCGATCGCCGTCACCCGGTCGTGGCTCCGCACCCGCTCCCTGCTCGCCCAGCGCCGGGTGATGCTCGTGATGGGACTCGCGGCCGTGCTCATCCTGGTGAACTGGACCGTGTACGTCGCCGCGACGACGACGGGCCACACGGTCGAGGCGGCGCTCGGGTACTTCATCAACCCGCTCGTCACGATCGCCCTCGGCGTGGTCGTCCTCCGCGAGCGCCTGCGTGCGGCGCAGTGGGCGGCCGTCGGCATCAGCGTCGTCGCGGTCGTCGTCATCGCGGTCGGCTACGGGCAGGTGCCGTGGATCTCGCTCGCGCTGGCCTTCTCGTTCGGGTGCTACGGCCTGGTGAAGAAGCGGGTCGGGGGCACCGTCGACGCGCTGAGCGGCCTGACGATCGAGACCGTCTGGCTGGTCCCGATCGCCGTGGGGGCGCTCGTCGTGCTCGGCGTCACGGGTCTCGGCGGCGGGGTGACCTTCACGAGCGAGGGGTGGCCGCACGTCCTCGTCACGGTGCTCACCGGGCCCGCGACCGCGGTGCCGCTGCTGCTCTTCGCGTCGTCCGCCCGGCGGGTGTCCCTGTCGACGCTCGGCCTGACGCAGTACCTCGCGCCGGTGATGCAGCTCCTGGTCGGCGTGGTCGTGCAGCACGAGGCGATGCCGCCCGCGCGGTGGATCGGCTTCGGGATCGTCTGGGTCGCGCTCGTGGTCCTGACGGTCGACAGCTTCGTGGCGGCCCGGGCCGCGCGGCGGCGGACGCTCGCCCCTGCGGCGGCCGAGCCGGCCTGACGGGCGCGAGCCGCGCCTCCCGTCCGGGTCGCATCATCTGCGGACCGGTGCGCTGTGCCGAGGCTCGGCGATGCGGACAGTTCCGCAGCCCCGCGCCCGCGGAACTGTCCGCGGACGCGAGTCTCGCGGGGACGACGTCGGCCCCGGACCTGCATGAGGTCCGGGGCCGACGTCGCGTGCTGCGTGTTACTTCGAGACCGAGCCCTGGATGGCGGTCTGGTACACGGGCTTGTTGTCGCCGTCGAACTTGTAGATGCCGATGTAGGCGCTCGACGGGTCGTTCTTGCTGTCGAACGGACCGATGCCGGACGGGCCGGTGTACTGGATGTCCTCACCCTTGTCGAGCAGGTCCTTGCACGCCTTGAACGTCTCGCACTTCGTGCCGCCGTCCGCACCGGACACCGCGGCCATGTTGGCCTGGATGGTGCCCGAGTCGGTGCCCTTGCCCTTCACCGCGGCCAGCGCAGCGAGGGTCGTGGCGTCGTAGGACTCGGCAGCGTACGAGTAGTCAGCCAGCTCCTTGCCCGAGGACTGCTTGTAGAAGTCCGACAGGCGCTGCTTCAGCTCGTCCTTCGGGCTGGCGCCGGGGATGGTGCCCTGCGCGCCCTCGAGGGTGCCCGGGTCGAAGTCCTTCGAGTAGTCCGCGGTGTTGCCGTCGGACATGTAGATCTTCGACATGTCGGCGTTCTGCGACTTGAGCTCCGGGATGATCGACTTCGTCTCGTCGAAGGCGAGCACCACGATGGCGTCCGGCTTCGCGGCGAGCGCAGCGGTGACCTCGGACGAGAACGTCGTCTGTCCGGGCGGGAACTCCTGACCCTTGCCCTTGCCGCCGTAGACGACCTGGCCGCCCGAGTCCTCGATCGCCTGCTGCACGGTGTCGCGGAGGCCCGTCCCGTAGGTGTCGTTGAAGACCAGGAACGCGACCTTGGCGTTGCCGTCGCCCGTGACGAGCTGGCCGAGGGCCGAGCCCTGCACCGAGTCCGGCGGCGCGGTCCGGTAGTAGTGCGACGAGTACCCGGACAGGTCGGTCGCGGTGTTCGCCGGCGAGATCTGCACGATGCAGTTGCTCGTCAGCTGGTCGATGACGTTGAGCGTGACGCTCGACGACTCGGCGCCGATGACGACCGGCACCTTGGCGTTGACGAGTTTCGTCGCGGCCGAGCTCGACACGGTCATGTCGTTGCTGTCGCCCGAGTCGGTCGCGGGGTCGATGCTGACGTCCTTGTCGAGCACGCCTCCGGCCGAGTTGATGTCCTCGACCGCGAGGCCGACGCCGGACTCGGCGGGCGGGTTGAGGTACGACAGGGTGCCCGTCAGCGGGAGGATCGTGCCGATCTTCAGCGCGTCGGTACCGGGGGTGTCGGGGGCCTTGCAGCTCGCCGCCGGGTCCTTCTTCGCACCGCCGGCGGAGGCGGAGGAAGTGGTCTCGGCGCTGCCGCTGGTGGAACACGCGGCGAGGAGGAGCGCTGCCGCTCCCGCCACTGCCAGTGCCGTGGTGGCACGGGTGGTTCTGGTCATCCGTGGAGCCCTTTCTCTGCGCGGAGGCCCAACCGCATCGGGTCGAGCGCGGTCTCCTCCACGTGGGTTGCCGAGAAAACTAGGGCCGAAGTGTTTCGCGTGTGTGTCCGAGATCATCACCTGGACGTTTCGTTACACACCCGTGACGAAACTGCGGAGGTGCACGGGAACCCCTGATGAGGAGTCCGTCCGGACGGTCCTCGCGCTCGCCGAGGCCCGTGCGGACCGTTCGGGATCGGCTGGAGCGCTCCCGCGCGGGCTCGTCCGCGTCGTTCTGTGCAGGGGGCGCGGACCCGGGGGAGCACTGCGGCGGTCGCGCGTACGGTCCGGCCCATGAGCGACGCAGCTTCCACCACCACCTTCCGTCCCACGCGCGCGATCGTCACCGGCGCCGAGTCCGGCATCGGCAAGGCCACCGCGGTGGCGCTCGCTGCCGCCGGCATGGACGTCGGCATCACCTACCTGTCCGAGCCCGAGCGCGCCGAGGAGACCGCCGCCGAGGTCCGACAGGCCGGACGGCAGGCCTTCGTCGAGCAGATCGACGTGACGCAGCTCGACCTGGCGGGCGCCGTGATCGACCGCCTCGTGGCGCAGCTCGGCGGCGTGGACGTGATCGTCGCCGATGCGGGCACGGGCGACAACGCGCCGTTCCTGGACATCACGCTCGAGCAGTGGCGGCACACCGTCGCCACCGACCTCGACGGGGCGTTCGTCACGATCCAGGCAGCAGCGCGGCACATGGTCGGACAGGGCACCGGCGGGCGGATCATCGGCATCACGAGCGTCCACGAGCACCAGCCCCGGTACGGGTCGAGCGCGTACGACGCAGCGAAGCACGGGCTCGGTGGGCTCCTGAAGACGATCGCGATCGAGCTCGCTCCGTCCGGGATCACGGCCAACGCCGTCGCGCCGGGCGAGATCGCGACCCGGATGACCGGTGCCGAGGACGAGGACCCGCACACGATCTCCCGGCCGGGGGTCCCGCTCGGCCGGCCGGGCAACGCGTGGGAGATCGCAGCCGCGGTGGCGTTCCTGGCCAGCCCCGCGTCGTCGTACATCACGGGGGTGTCCCTGCCCGTCGACGGCGGCATGCTCCAGATGGGCCCCCACGGCGGCAGCCACATCACCTCCGACGACTGGCGGAGCGCGTAGGCGGCGGGGGCGGCTCCCCGTCGCGGCCCGGGACGCCGTCATTGGCTCGAGACGCCCTGAACACGCTGAGACGCCCTGAACACGCTGAGACGCCCGCGAATCCGACGGTGTCTCGGCAGTTCGGCGGCGTCTCGGGTGGACACCGGCGTCTCGAGGAGCCACAACGCCCTCCAGACGGTGGCGTCTCGGCGACGGAGCGCCGAGGGACTCGATCACCGCGACCGCTCGGCCCAGCCGCGCCCGAGCGGGAGGCCCGCCGCGAGCAGCACGGGCGCCAGGAGCCCCGGGTCGAGCGCTTCGCGCATGCCCCACCGTGCGAAGCCCCTCACCTCGGGTAGTCGTCGCAGTGCGTCCTCGCGGCGCTTCTCCGTCCACAAGGCCTCACGGTCGTCGTACTTGACCCGGCCGTCGAACTCGCCGACGACGCCGGCGTCAGGCCACCAGAAGTCCACCCGGAAGCGTCCGGCGTCGGTGTCGAACTCCCGCTGCAGTACCGGTGGAGCGACTCGGAGTTCCCGCATCGCCACCCTGCTGACCGATTCGCCCGGGGACTCGGCGGCGCCGTCCGCGAACTCGAGCGCCGTCCGGGCCACACGCGAACCACGTGTCCCCGCACGGGCCGCGAGAGCACGCTCGAGGTCCGGGAGCGACGCGGCCCCGTCGTGCAGCACGTGGTCGAGCACGAGGACCGCGTGTGCCAGGGGTGCGACGTGCACGATGTCGACCACCGTCCGGAGCAGGCACGTCACCGGGACCCCGGCTGCATCGGCGACGTCGCCCTCCGACAGGTCACCGGTGTGCCGCACGACGCCTCGGCCGACGTGCGTCTTCCGGAGCGCAGGGTCGATCACGTGCAGGCGCCAGTCCCAGCGCCCGAGTTCGGGGAAGCCCCACAGCGCCCCGGCGGACCGGTGCGAGACGACCGCTGGACGGTGCAGCGCCGCGGCCCGGGTGCGCACCACGAGTCGCCGGCGTCCACGTTCGTCCAGACCGTCCCACGCCTCGCGCTCGACCGCCGCGCCGTGGAACAGGCGCACCGGGTCGCGGAGGTCCGCCGGACGACCGGCGAGGACGGGAGACGGCGTGACTGACATGCGCGGCAGTCTCGCGTGACCACGTGGCGGAAGAGCGGCGACAGCGTGCGTTGTGGAGGGCCTCCCGGCCGTCACCCTCGGTGCAGGAGCGAGCGAGACGCCACCGTCAACGCGAAACGCCCCCGGATCGCCGAGACGCCGCCGGATTCGGCGGCGTCTCGACGCAACGGGGGCGTCTCGCGCAGAAGCGCGAGAGGGGAGGAGTCCGGGGTCAGCCGCGGTAGTTCGGGGCCTCGACGACCATCTTGATGTCGTGCGGGTGGGACTCCTTGAGCCCGGCCGCGGTGATGCGGACGAACTTGCCGCGGGCCTTGAGCTCCGGCACCGTGCGGCCACCGACGTAGAACATCGACTGCCGCAGTCCGCCGACGAGCTGGTAGACGGCGTTCGCCACCGAGCCGCGGTAGGGGACCTGGCCCTCGATGCCCTCGGGGATGAGCTTCTCGTCCGAGGGGACGTCGGCCTGGAAGTAGCGGTCCTTCGAGTACGAGGTCTTCTCGCCGCGGGTCTGCAGTGCGCCGAGGGAGCCCATCCCGCGGTACGCCTTGTACTGCTTGCCGCCGACGAAGACGAGCTCGCCCGGGCTCTCGTCGGTGCCCGCGAGGAGCGACCCGAGCATGACGGTGTCAGCACCGGCGACCAGGGCCTTCGCGATGTCGCCCGAGTACTGCAGACCGCCGTCGGCGATGACCGGCACGCCGGCCTCACGCGCGGCGAGCGACGCCTCGTACACGGCGGTGACCTGCGGGACGCCGACGCCGGCGACCACGCGGGTGGTGCAGATCGAGCCCGGCCCGACGCCGACCTTGACGGCGTCCACGCCGGCGTCGATGAGCGCCTGCGCGCCCTGTCGGGTCGCCACGTTGCCACCGATGACGTCGATGCCGGCGAACGACGGGTCGGCCTTCAGGCGGCGGACCATGTCGAGCACGCCCTCGCTCTCGCCGTTGGCGGTGTCGACGACGAGCACGTCCACGCCCGCGTCGCGCAGGGCCTCGGCGCGCTGCCAGGCGTCGCCGAAGAAGCCGATCGCGGCGCCGACGCGCAGGCGGCCCTCGTCGTCCTTCGTGGCGTCCGGGTACTTCTCGCTCTTGTCGAAGTCCTTGACGGTGATGAGGCCGCGGAGCTTGCCGTCGGCGTCGACGAGCGGGAGCTTCTCGATCTTGTGCTGCGCGAAGATCGCGACCGCGTCCTCGGGGTCGATGCCCTCGGGCGCGGTGATGAGGGGCGCCTTGGTCATGACGTCGCGGACGAGGGTGGTCGCCGTCTCGAACGGTGCGACGAAGCGCATGTCACGGTTCGTGATGATGCCGACGAGGGTGCCGTCCGACTCGACGACCGGCAGCCCGGAGACGCGGAACTGCCCGCAGACGGCGTCGACCTCGGCCACGGTCGCGTCCGGGGTCGTCGTCACGGGGTTGGTGATCATGCCGGACTCGGACCGCTTGACCTTGTCGACGTACGCGGCCTGGTCCGCGATGGACATGTTGCGGTGGAGGATGCCGATGCCGCCCTGACGGGCCATCGCGATCGCCATGCGCGCCTCGGTCACGGTGTCCATCGCAGCCGACAGCAGCGGGACGTGCACGTCGATGCGCTTCGTGAGCCGGGACGTCGTGGACGCCTCGCTCGGGATGACGTCGGTGTGCCCGGGCAGGAGCATGACGTCGTCGTACGTGAGTCCGATGAATCCGAACGGATCCGGCTGGTCCATGGTTCCCCTTCGTGGGCGAGGTGAAGTGGTGGCACCGGGGCGCGTCGTCGGGTTCCCGATGGGCCATGGTAACGCGCGGGACACTCCCGCCATTCCGTCGTCCCCCGACCGTCCGGGCACGGCGGGCGCCGCGCGCGGGCCGACAGCGGTCCGACGACCCGTTCCTGAGAGTCCTGTACCGGCTGGACGGGCGGATTTCCGCGGATCGACGGGGTCTCGGTCACGAATGCAGCACGATTTGTGCAGGAGACGTGCTGGAAACACGGGGGACACAAAAAATCCCTATGGTCCTCGACTATCCGAACGAGAGGCTCATCCGTGGGTTCCATCACTCCGCCGGGGTCAGCGCTCATGCGCCGATTCCGCCGTGGGGCACCAGGTCGCAACCGCCTGGTCCTCGCCGCAGTACTCTTCCTCGCTTTCCTCGCCACCTTCGCGGTCGACTGGGCAGTGTCGCCCGCAGCCGACGCGGCGACGAGCAGTCCCTCCGCCAGCAGCAGCCCGAGCACCGGCGCACCGGCGAGCTCCGGCCCCTGCACGGTCAGCCCCACGAACGGCTGCATCCGGGGCACCATCCTCGACTCCGAGCGGAAGCCCGCGACCGGGGTCGACGTCGACGTCGCCGGGGCCGGCGGGTTCGCGCAGACCGCGACCACCGACGACGCCGGGCGCTGGTCGGTGTCCGTGACCACGGCGGGGCAGTACACCGTCAGCGTCGACCAGGACTCGCTGCCGAAGGGGCAGTACCTGACGAACGCCGCCGACGCCGAGCGCAAGGTGAACGCCACGCTCAACGCCAACGTCGGCCAGATCTTCCAGCTGTCCGACCAGCAGGGCGCCACCACCAGCGACGACACGAGCAGCGTCAGCGCCGCACGCGCCTGGCAGCAGCTCGCGTCGGGCATCCGGCTCGGGCTCCTCATCGCCCTCGCGTCGGTCGGCCTGTCGCTCATCTACGGCACCACCGGCCTGTCGAGCTTCTCGCACGGTGAGCAGGTGACCCTCGGTGGTCTCCTCGCCTACGTCTTCGCGAACCAGCTCGGCTGGAACATCTGGGTGACCGGCATCGTCGTCACGCTGCTCTGTGCGGCGACCGGGTACCTGCAGGACGCCGCGATCTGGAGGCCACTGCGCCGCCGTCGGATCAGCCTCACCCAGCTCATGATCGTCACGATCGGTCTGTCGATCGCCGCGCAGTACGCCTTCCAGTACTTCTTCGGCGCCTCGACCGTCCGCATCCAGCAGGGCAACCCCGAGACGGTGACCTTCGCCGGTCTCACGCTGACCGTGCAGTCCTACGTCGCGATGGGCATCGCGCTCGTCGTCCTCGTCGGCACCGGCCTGTTCCTGGCCAAGACCCGCTTCGGCCGTGCCACCCGCGCCGTGTCGGACAACCCGGCGCTCGCCGCGGCGTCCGGCATCGACGTCGACCGCGTCATCCGCTTCGTGTGGACGCTCGCCGCCGGCCTCGCGGGCCTGTCCGGCGTGATGCTCGGCCTGGTGCTCAACGGCGTGAACTGGCAGACCGGCCTCCAGCTGCTGCTGCTCATGTTCGCGTCCGTCACGCTCGGCGGTCTCGGCACCGCGTACGGCGCCCTCGTCGGCTCGATGATCATCGGCATCGTCGTCGAGCTCACGAACCTCGTGCTGCCGGGTGACTTCAAGTACGCCACGGCCCTCGTGATCCTCATCCTCATCCTGCTGTTCCGGCCGCAGGGCATCTTCGGTCGCGCCGAGCGCATCGGCTAAGGGAGCACCGACATGGACTACATCCTGAACCTGCTGTCCTCGCTGACGCAGGAGGCCCTCGCCCCCACCACGGCGGCGTTCGCCCTGGCCGCGATCGGCCTCAACGTGCACTTCGGTCTGACCGGACTGATCAACATGGGCCAGGCGGCGTTCCTGCTGCTCGGCGCCTACGGCTTCGCGATCTCGATCACGAACGGCCTGCCCTTCGTCATGGCGGTGCTCGTCGCCCTGGCGGTCGCGATCGTGTTCGCGGTCATCCTCGGCATCCCGACCCTGCGGTTGCGCGGCGACTACCTGGCGATCGTGACGATCTCCGGCGCCGAGATCATCCGCATGGTCGGACGCTCCAGCCTGCTGACGAACACCACCGGCGGCTCGAACGGCATCGCCGGGTCGAGCTACCGCGACCCGTTCAACGCCCTCAGCCCGCTGCCCGACGGCACCACGAGCATCCTGTGGTTCACGTACTCGAACAACGGCGTCAACGGCTGGTGGATCCGCATCGCGGCCTGGGGCCTCGTGGCGCTCTTCACCCTCGTGCTCTTCCTGCTCATGCGCAGCCCGTGGGGTCGCGTCGTGAAGGCCATCCGCGAGGACGAGGACGCCGTGCGGTCCCTCGGCAAGAACGTCTACTCGTACAAGATGCAGGCGCTCGTGTTCGGCGGCGCGCTCGGTGCGCTCGCCGGGGTGATCTACGTGCTGCCGAGTTCCGTGCAGCCGGACGCGATGGGCCGTTCCATGACGTTCTTCATCTGGACCGCGCTGATCCTCGGCGGTGCCGCGACCGTGTTCGGTCCGGTGCTCGGGGCGATCCTGTTCTTCGTCGTGCGGCTCTTCGTCCGCACCCTCGCCGGGGACTTCATCCCCGACTCGATCATGAACGCGCAGCAGGCGGAGCAGTTCTCCTACGTGCTCGTCGGCGTCGCGCTCATGCTCCTCATCGTGTTCCGGCCACAGGGACTCCTGGGCAACAAGAAGGAGCTGTCGTTCAGTGTCTGAGACCTACACCCACACGAAGTCCGACCCGATCCTGACGGTCGACGGCGTCACCCGGCACTTCGGCGGCATGACCGCGGTCGACGTCGACCACCTCGAGGTGCAGCGCGGCACCATCACCGCCCTGATCGGCCCGAACGGTGCCGGCAAGACGACGTTCTTCAACCTGCTGACCGGCTTCGACAAGCCGAGCCCCGGCGCGACGACCCGCTTCAACGGCGACACGCTGCAGAAGACGAGCGCGACGCACATCGCCAACAAGGGCATGGTCCGCACGTTCCAGCTCACGAAGGCGCTGAGCCGCCTCACCGTGATGCAGAACATGCTGCTCGGCGCCCGCGACCAGCCGGGCGAGAACTTCTTCGTCGGCCTCGTCCCGGCGCTGTGGCGGAAGCGCGAGCGCGAGATCACCGCCAAGGCCGAGGACCTGCTCGCCCGCTTCAAGCTCCTCGAGAAGCAGGACGACTACGCAGGTTCCCTGTCGGGCGGGCAGCGGAAGCTCCTCGAGATGGCCCGCGCACTGATGTCCGACCCGACGATGATCATGCTCGACGAGCCGATGGCGGGCGTGAACCCCGCGCTCACCCAGTCGCTGCTCGGACACATCCAGTCGCTGCGCGACGACGGCATGACCGTGCTCTTCGTGGAGCACGACATGCACATGGTCCGGCACATCTCCGACTGGGTGGTCGTGATGGCCGAGGGCAAGGTCGTCGCCGAGGGCCCGGCCGACACGGTGATGGACGACCGCGCCGTCATCGACGCGTACCTCGGTGCGCACCACGACACCGACCTGGGCGACGACTCGCTCCTCACCGAGGAGACCTACGAGGAGCTGGCCGACGAGGTGGCCGAAGAGGAAGCAGCGGACGACCACCCGAAGGCGGACGACCGCAAGCAGGACGAGCAGGAGGCGACCCGATGACCGACGCAACGAACGCAGCTGACGCGGGCCGCGCCTCCAGTCCGACGACGGGTGCGACGAGCGCGACGAGCGCAACCGCGACGATCGACCGCGGCGAGCCCGTCCTGACCGCGAAGAACCTCGTCGCGGGGTACCTGCCGGGCGTGAACATCCTCAACGGCTGCGACCTCGACTGCTACCCGGGCGAGCTCATCGGCATCATCGGTCCGAACGGTGCCGGCAAGTCGACGCTCCTCAAGGCGCTGTTCGGCCTGGTGTCGATCCGCGAGGGCTCGGTCTCCCTGCAGGGCGAGGACATCACGAACCTCAAGGCGAACAAGCTCGTCCAGGCCGGCGTCGGCTTCGTGCCGCAGACGAACAACGTGTTCCCCTCGCTCTCGATCGAGGAGAACCTGCAGATGGGCCTGTACCTGCGCCCGAAGAAGTTCGCCGAGCGGCTCGAGGTCATCTACGACCTGTTCCCGGTCCTCGGACAGCGGCGGACCCAGCGGGCGGGCTCGCTGTCGGGAGGTGAGCGGCAGTCGGTCGCGATGGCCCGCGCGCTGATGATGGACCCGAAGGTGCTGCTGCTCGACGAGCCCTCCGCGGGCCTGTCGCCGGTGCGCCAGGACGAGACGTTCATCCGCACGCGCCGGATCAACAAGGCCGGGGTGTCGATCATCATGGTCGAGCAGAACGCGCGACGCTGTCTGCAGATCTGCGATCGTGGGTACGTGCTCGACCAGGGGAGGAACGCGTACTCGGGCACCGGGCGTGAGCTCGCCGACGACCCGAAGGTCATCGAGCTCTACCTGGGGACGCTCGCCAAGGACGTCGACTCCGCTCGCTGAGCGGGGTCGACCCGCGGGTACTGCTGTGGGGGTGGTACCCGCACCCCGACGGGGCCGCGCAGGCTGCTGATGCGCCGCGCGGCCCCGTCCTCACGTCCCGGGCGTCGTCAGGCTCGGGGCGGCGCCGTGGTCGTCGCGGACGTGGCGGTCGTGGTGGTCGTGGTGGTCGTCGCGGTCGTCGTGGTCGTCGCGCCGAGACGCCGGCGTGTCAGCGAGACGCCGCGGACCCACCGAGACGCCGCCGGATCCGGGTGCGTCTCGCGTCGACGCCGGCGTCCGGCGTCTCGCGTCGACCGAGGCGTCTCGCGTCCGGCGTCTCGCCGCCGCCACCTGCGTCCGGCTCGGCCGGGAGGCGCGACCCACCCCCGCCCCGCCGGCCCGGCCCGAGCACGCCGGCTCCCCGTCCTTCGGCTAGCGTGACGCACGTGCGGACCCCCGGCCCCCTCGTGCTCGACGCCCTCGTCTGGGTCGTCTTCGCCGTGCTCTTCGTCGGCGCCGCACTGCTGGTGAAGGTCGCCGCCGCCCTGCTCGCGGTGCTCGTCGTGCTCGCGCTCCTGCTCGGCCTGGTCCTCCGGGCCCTGCGGAAGCGACGGACACGACCGCGACGCTGAGCAGCACCAGCACCAGCACCAGCACCCGCACCAGCCCCAGCACCCGCACCAGCCCCAGCACCGTGCCCCCACCGGTACGGCGTCGCCCTGCACCGTCCACCCGTCCCACTCCGGGACCCCGCCCGCTAGGCTTGCCCGGTGACTGAAGTCGAGATCGGTGCAGGCAAGCGCGGCCGTCGGGCGTACGCGTTCGACGACATCGCGGTGGTCCCCTCGCGGCGCACCCGCGACCCGCACGACGTGAGCGTGCAGTGGTCGATCGACGCGTTCACCTTCGCGTCGCCGATCCTCTCGGCGCCGATGGACTCGGTGTCCTCGCCCGCGACGGTCATCCAGATGGGCGAGCTCGGCATCCTCGGCGTGCTCGACCTCGAGGGCCTGTGGACCCGGTACGAGGACCCGACGCCGTACTACGAGGAGATCAAGACCCTCACGGACGGCAACGTCACGAAGCGCATGCAGGAGATCTACTCCGAGCCGGTCAAGGCCGAGCTGATCACCGCGCGCCTGGCCGAGATCCGTGCCGCCGGGGTGCCGGTCGCCGGTTCGCTCAGCCCGCAGCGCACGCAGGAGTTCTCGCAGACCGTCGTCGACGCCGGTGTCGACCTGTTCGTCATCCGCGGCACGACGGTCTCGGCGGAGCACGTCTCCCAGAACCAGGAGCCGCTCAACCTCAAGAAGTTCATCTACGAGCTCGACGTGCCGGTCATCGTGGGCGGTGCCTCGACGTACACGTCGGCGCTGCACCTCATGCGCACCGGTGCCGCGGGCGTGCTCGTCGGCTTCGGCGGCGGAGCGGCCTCGACGACCCGCGCCGCCCTCGGCATCCACGCGCCGATGGCGACCGCGGTGGCCGACGTCGCCGGTGCCCGACGCGACTACATGGACGAGTCCGGCGGCCGCTACGTGCACGTCATCGCGGACGGCGGGCTCGACACCGCCGGCGACATCGTCAAGGCGATCGCCGTCGGCGCCGACGCCGTCATGCTCGGCACCGCACTGGCCCGCGCGACCGAGGCCCCGGGTGGTGGCTTCCACTGGGGTGCCGAGGCACACCACGCCGAGCTGCCCCGCGGTCGTCGGGTCGAGGTCGGGCAGATCGCCCCGCTCGAGAACGTGCTGAACGGGCCGACGCCGTCGTGGGACGGCCGCGCGAACCTGGTCGGGGCGCTCCGTCGGTCGATGGCCACCACCGGATACTCCGACGTCAAGGAGTTCCAGCGAGTAGAAGTGGTCGTGGCGCCGTACCACCAGCAGTGACGGTGGCACCCGTGCTCCCGCACGGGTGACGCCTCGGCGCTCCCGTGCGCGGAGGCCGGCTCCGTGCGCGCAACCCGCACGGAGGCCGGCTCCGTGCGCGCAACCCGTACGGAGGCGACGATGGCCAAGCCAGCCAGCAGCACCACGCAGACCAGCACGGACGCGACGAGCGCAGGTGCCGAGAGCACCGTCGAGGACGCCCGGCGTGCCACGGCAGCGAGCGCGAGCGTCGGCTTCGACCCGGCGGCCAAGCTCGGTCCGGAGGAGCGCGCCGCCGCGATCGAGGCGATGAAGACCCGGGAGCTCGACGTCCTGGTGGTCGGCGGCGGCATCGTCGGCGGTGGCAGCGCGCTCGACGCCGTCACCCGCGGCCTGAGCGTCGGCATCGTCGAGGCACGCGACTGGGGCTCGGGGACGTCGAGCCGCTCGTCGAAGCTCGTGCACGGCGGCATCCGCTACCTCGAGCAGCTGAACTTCGCGCTCGTCCGCGAGGCCCTGATCGAACGCGGCCTGCTGCTGCAGCGCATCGCTCCGCACCTGGTGAAGCCCGTTCGCTTCCTCTACCCGCTCAACCACCGCGTGTGGGAGCGCTTCTACATCGGCATCGGCATGGCGATGTACGACGTGTTCAGCTGGTCCGGCGGTCGTCCGCCCGGGGTCCCGCACCACCGGCACCTCAGCCGCAAGCAGGTCCTCAAGAACATGCCCGGCCTGAAGAAGGACGCCTTCGTCGGAGGCATGACCTACTACGACGCCCAGGTCGACGACGCCCGCTACGTCGCGTCGCTCGTGCGCACCGCAGCGTCGTACGGCGCGCACGCGGCGAGCCGGGTCCGCATCGAGGGGTTCATCAAGGTCGGGGAGCGGGTCGTCGGGGCGCACGCGCACGACATCCAGACGGGCGAGAAGTTCGACATCCGGGCGAAGCAGGTCGTGAACGCGACGGGCGTCTGGACCGACGACACCCAGGCGATGGTCGGCACCCGCGGGCAGTTCAAGGTGCGGGCGTCGAAGGGCGTGCACCTCGTGATCCCGCGCGACCGCTTCCAGTCGAACACCGGCATGATCCTCCGCACCGAGAAGAGCGTGCTCTTCGTCATCCCGTGGGGCCGGCACTGGCTCGTCGGCACGACGGACACCGACTGGAACCTCGACAAGGCCCACCCGGCGGCGACCGCGGCGGACATCGACTACATCCTCGAGCACGTCAACAAGGTCCTCGCGGTGCCGCTCACCCGCGAGGACGTCGAGGGCGTCTACGCCGGCCTCCGACCGCTGCTGGCGGGGGAGTCGGACCAGACGTCGCAGCTCAGCCGTGAGCACGTCGTCGCGCACACCGCCCCGGGCCTGGTCGTGGTCGCGGGCGGCAAGTGGACGACCTACCGCGTGATGGGCAAGGACGCCATCGACGAGGCGGTCGCGGCGATGGACGGCAAGATCCCGGCGTCGACGACCGAGGACATCCCGCTGGTCGGTGCCGAGGGCTACCCGGCGGCCTGGAACCGTCGCGGGCGCACCGCTCGGCAGTTCGGCGTGCACAAGGTCCGGATCGAGCACCTGCTCAACCGGTACGGAACCCAGGCCACCGAGGTGCTGCAACTCGTCGAGCAGGACCCGTCGCTCGCCGAGCCGCTGCCGCAGGCGGACGACTACATCGGTGCCGAGGTCGTCTACGCGGCCTCGCACGAGGGCGCCCTGCACCTGGAGGACGTCCTCGCTCGCCGCACCCGCATCTCGATCGAGGCGTGGGACCGCGGAGAAGAGGCGGCCCCGGTCGCCGCCAAGCTCATGGCGGGCGTGCTCGGGTGGGACCAGGAGACGACCGAGCACGAGGTGTCGAACTACCTGAAGCGCGTCGCCGCCGAGCGCGAGTCGCAGCGGCAACCCGACGACGAGTCGGCCGACCGGGTGCGCCTCGAGGCGCCGGACATCGCGTTCGGCTTCGACGAGGACGACGTGGTGGTCGGCGGTGGCCGGTCGAGCGGTGCCGACGGCGCGAAGGCGACGGACGAGCAGGTCGAGGGCGAGAAGACGAGCGAACCGCGGTAGGTCACCGGACGGGAGGCGCGTGGCGGCCCCGCCACGCGCCTCCCGTCCGTCACCTCGCCGCGTCCCTCCCGCGAAACGCAACCTCGGCGGTTCCGCGCAGCGCTACTCCGCTGCGAGCTGTCGCCGACGTTGCGTGTTGCGGGTGCGGGTCGTCGTCGCGACCAGCACGGCCGGGATCGCGATGAGCGCCGCCGTGCTCGTCAGGTACAGCACGCCGGACCAGATCGTGTGCGCGGCGCCGTCGGTCGGCCACGAGTCGGCGACGTCCATGCCGAGCCAGAAGCCCGACTGGAACGCCGCGAGGGCGCCCGCAGCGAGGACGCCGAGGTGCAGCACCGCGATCGTCGTCGCCGGCAGCCGCGACGCGCGTCCGACGACCGCGGCGGTGAGCGCCAGCCCCACACCGATCCCTGCGACCACGAGCACGCCGACGACGTCCTGCGCCACGTCGTTGCCCACGTCCACCCGCGCGTAGATCTGCGCGAGCGAGCGCCCCGGCACCGCGCCGAGCGGATCCAGCACGAGTGCGTTCACGGCCAGCAGCGCCGCGTAGGCCGCGACGACCACCACCCCGACGACGGCGACGACGATGCGGGCAGTGCCCCCGGTGTTCCCCATGCGGCGAGGCTAGCGACGGGTCGGACCGGCACGCGTCCACCGACCGGATGACCCGTGGAATGGGCCGCCGCACCCGGTGGTTATCATCGGGGTACTCACCAAGGGAGCCATCATGGTCGACGTCCATCGCGTCAAACTCCCCGGAGTCGGCGTGCTGCACAGCTTCTACACCGACGACGGTGGCAAGTGCGGTGTCATCACGCACCGGTCGGGGCACTCCGACCTCATCTCGTTCGCCGACGTCTCCGACGGCGCGGACAAGTCGGAGAAGGTCTCGCTCCGCCTGAGCGAGGACGAGGCGCACACCCTCGCCGAACTGCTCGGCGGTACCCGGATCACCGAGGGCCTCGACAAGCTCGACGAGATCCCCGGCCTGTCGATCGACTGGTTCAGCGTCGACTACGAGGACGCCATCGCCGGCAAGCCCCTCGGCGACCTGCACGACTCGGGCTTCATCGGCCTGACCGTCGTCGCCGTGGTCCGCGGCGACAGCGCCAACCCCGCTCCCTCGCCGGACTTCGTCGTGTTCCCCGGTGACACCATCGTCGTCGCCGGCGCTCCCGAGAAGGTCGCCAAGGCGTTCTCCTTCTACCGCAGCGGACAGCTGGCGGCGGCTGCCGCCGAGGCGCCGCCCGGGAGCTGACCCGTGCACCTCGGCGGCGAACTGCTCACCATCGGTGTGCTCTTCGTCATCGCCTACGTGCTCGGGCGCCTGGGCAAGACGATCGGTCTGCCCGCCATCCCGATCTACATGGTGGTCGGGCTCATCGCGAGCCCGCACACCCCGTGGATCGGCCTCAACGTCGAGTCGCACACGATCGAGCTCATCGCGACCTTCGGGCTCATCCTCCTGCTCTTCAACCTCGGGCTGGAGTTCGACCAGGAGGAGTTCTACGGCAACGCCGGGAAGCTCCTGGTCTCCGGCGGCACGTACGTCGCCATCAACATGGGCGTCGGGTTCGCCTTCGGGTTCTCGCTCGGCTGGGGCACGCGAGAGGCCCTGATCATCGCGGGCATGACGGCCACGTCGTCGAGTGCGATCGTCACGAAGCTGCTCATCGAGCTGCGGCGCCTGGCGAACGACGAGACCCCGATGATCCTGGGCGTCACCGTCATCGAGGACGTCTTCATCGCCATCTACCTGGCGATCGTCTCCGTGGTGCTCTCCGGCGACACGAACCTCTGGGCCGTGGTCGGCAAGCTCGCGCTCGCGTTCGGCTTCCTCATCGTCATGTTCACGCTCGCCCGGTTCGCCGGCAAGTGGGTGTCGAAGATCTTCGCCACCCGCGACGACGAGCTGTTCACGGTGTTGTTCTTCGGGCTCGCGGTGATGTTCGGCGGCATCGGTGACCTGCTCGGCGTGACCGACGCCATCGGTGCGTTCGTGATCGGCCTGCTCTGCGGTGCGACCCGGTACCGGGACCGCATCGAGCAGCTGGCGCTCCCGATGCGCGACGTGTTCGCGGCGTTCTTCTTCGTGAACTTCGGCCTCGGACTCGACCTGTCGACCTTCGGCGAGGTGCTCTGGCCCGTCCTCGGCGCGATCGGCATGACCATCGTGCTGAACGCCGTCGCCGGACAGCTCGTCGCCCGCATGAACGGCTTCAACGTCCAGCAGGGGATCAACACCGCGGTGATCCTGGTCAACCGCGGCGAGTTCGCGCTGATCCTCGCGACGCTGTCGGCTGCCGCCGGCCTGGAGGCGCGGATCACCGCGTTCGCGGGCCTCTACGTCCTCGTGATGGCCGTCCTGGGTCCGCTGCTCGCCGTCAACTCGGACCGGATCGGCCGCCTCGTGGTGCGTCCCGCCCGGGTGGCGCGGCTGCGCCAGCGCCTGCGCGACCGGCTCGGCCGCGGCACGGGCCGCTCGGGAACGGACGGCGCTGCCGGCGCTGCCGGTGTCGGGATCCCGGCCGGACCGGCCCTCGACGAGGCGATCGACACCGCCGCCGAGGCCGGCGTCGCCGACCAGGACGCGGCGGCCGCCGCGCGTCGTGCCGAGCGGGACCGGCAGTTCGCCGAGGAGTTCGCCCTCGTGGAGGCTGCGGGCAGGGAAGAGCGCGAGAATGGGTCAACGGAGCCGACGACGAGCGAACCCGTGACGTCGCCGGTGGACGTCCCTGCCGAGCGCCCGAAGCGCCCGGTCCGCCAGCGCGATCCGGAGTACTGATACAGATGTGGGCCGTAGCCCGACGACCGAGGTGGATCGCACTGCTCCTGCTGGCGCTCGTGCTCGCCGGGACCTTCGCGGGCCTCGGCAAGTGGCAGCTCGAGCGGAGCATCGCGAACGGCAAGCCCCTGCCGGCGACGACCGAGACCCGCAAGGCCCTCGACGACGTCACCGAGCCCGGCCGTGCGGCGTCGGAGTCCATCGCCGGGCAGCGCATCTCCGTCACGGGCACGTTCGTCGCGGGTGACACGACGATCCTGACCGGGCGGTCCGGCGGCGGCACCTACCAGGCCATCGGACACCTCGTCGACACGGAGACCGGTGCGAGCCTGCCGGTCGTGATCGGCTGGTCCGACCAGCGGCGACAGGCCGAGGCCGGGGGCGAGCGCCTCACCGACGGCCAGGAGCTCACGGTGCAGGGGCGCTACTACCCGGCAGAGTCCCCGGACCAGGACTCCTACAGCAAGGGTGAGTACTCGGCCGTGGCCCCGGCCCGGTTCGTGAACACCTGGAAGGCCTTCGACGACCGGATGTACATCGGGTACGTCGTCGCCGACGGCACCACCGCGAAGGCCGCCGACCTCGGCACCATCGCCGACCGTGCTCCGACGCGCGAGGTCCGCTTCGACTGGCTCAACCTCTTCTACGCGATCGAGTGGGTCGTGTTCGCCGGGTTCGCCGTGTTCCTCTGGTACCGGTTCGTGAAGGACGCCTGGGAGCGCGAGCAGGAGGACGCCCGCGAGGCCGCGGCCGCGGACACCGACGCCGCCGGGAGCCCGGGGGAGCCCGCCGAGCCCGCCCGGTCGCACCGGTAGGATCGACCCATGGCCCTGACCGTCCGCACGCGTGACATCCCGAAGATCCCGGGCGCGGTGAAGTGGTACCGCGTCTCCGCGTACATCACCGGCGTGCTGCTGCTCGCGCTCGTGATCGAGGTCGTCATCAAGTACACGCCGCTGCAGCTCGAGATGCAGCTCGGCAACGGCCCGTTCTTCGTGCCGAACGGCACCGCGGGCGAAGCCCCCGGCACGTTCAACCTGTCGATCGCGATCCTCATCGCGCACGGCTGGCTCTACGTGCTGTACCTGTTCACGGACTTCCGCCTGTGGAGCATCATGCGCTGGAGGCCGTCGCGCTTCCTGCTCATCGCCCTCGGCGGCATCATCCCGTTCATGTCCTTCGTGGTGGAGCACCGCATGCAGCAGAAGGCCATGGACACCTACCACGAGCTGACCGCTGCCCAGCAGCGTGAGAAGGAGGCCGCTCGGTGAGCGAGACCGAACAGCGCCCCGTCCTGGTCGTCGACTTCGGCGCGCAGTACGCCCAGCTGATCGCACGGCGCGTGCGTGAGGCGAACGTCTACAGCGAGATCGTCCCGCACTCGATCACGGCGGACGAGGTCCGCGAGAAGGACCCGGCGGCCATCGTGCTCTCCGGTGGTCCGTCGTCCGTGTACGAGGACGGTGCGCCGTCCCTCGACGGCGAGATCCTCGACCTCGGCGTGCCCGTGCTCGGCATCTGCTACGGCTTCCAGGCCATGGCGAAGTCGCTCGGCGGCGAGGTCGCGCACACCGGCCTCCGCGAGTACGGTGCCACCGACGTGACCGTGTCGGGCACCGACAGCGTGCTGCTCGGTGACCAGCCCGAGTCCCAGGTCACGTGGATGTCGCACGGCGACTCCGTGGCGAAGGCGCCGGAGGGCTTCGCGGTCCTCGCGTCGAGCGCCTCGACCCCGGTCGCCGCGTTCGCCTCCGACGAGCGCAAGCTCTACGGCGTGCAGTGGCACCCCGAGGTGAAGCACTCCGCGTACGGCCAGGCCGTGCTCGAGAACTTCCTGCACCGCGCCGCAGGCCTCCCCGGTGACTGGAACTCCGCGAACGTCATCGAGGAGCAGGTCGAGCGGATCCGCGCACAGGTGGGCTCCGCACGGGTCATCGCCGGGCTCTCGGGCGGTGTCGACTCCGCCGTCGCCGCGGCCCTGGTGCACAGGGCCGTCGGTGACCAGCTCACCTGCGTCTTCGTCGACCACGGGCTCCTGCGCGCCGACGAGCGCAAGCAGGTGGAGGAGGACTACGTCGCCTCGACCGGTGTCCGCCTGGTCACGGTCGACGCCGAGCAGCAGTTCCTCGACGCCCTCGCCGGCGTCAGCGACCCCGAGCAGAAGCGCAAGATCATCGGGCGCGAGTTCATCCGCACGTTCGAGGCGGCGGCCGAGGCCCTCGTGCTCGAGGCGCGCGGCGACGACGACGCCGGAGAGGTCAAGTTCCTCGTCCAGGGCACGCTCTACCCCGACGTGGTCGAGTCCGGCGGCGGCTCCGGTACCGCGAACATCAAGTCGCACCACAACGTCGGGGGCCTGCCCGAGGACATGACGTTCGAGCTCGTCGAGCCGCTGCGCACCCTGTTCAAGGACGAGGTGCGAGCCGTCGGCCGCGAGCTCGGGCTGCCCGAGGTCATCGTCGGCCGCCAGCCGTTCCCCGGCCCCGGGCTCGGCATCCGCATCGTCGGCGAGGTCACGAAGGACCGCCTCGAGCTGCTCCGGGCCGCGGACAAGATCGCGCGCGAGGAGCTCACCGCGGCCGGCCTCGACGAGGAGATCTGGCAGTGCCCGGTCGTCCTGCTCGCCGACGTCCGTTCCGTGGGCGTCCAGGGTGACGGTCGTACCTACGGCCACCCGATCGTGCTCCGTCCGGTCTCGTCGGAGGACGCCATGACCGCCGACTGGACGCGCCTGCCGTACGACACCCTGGCGAAGATCTCGAACCGCATCACGAACGAGGTTCCCGACGTGAACCGCGTCGTGCTCGACGTCACGTCGAAGCCGCCGGGGACGATCGAGTGGGAGTGACCACTCCCTGACGCCCCGAGGGCCCGGTACGCACTGCGTGCCGGGCCCTCGCCGCGTGTCCGTGCCGCTTTCAGCCCGTCCGGGTCGCCCGGTTGGTCCGCCCCGGTCGCACGACGTGCCGCCAGCGGACGTGCCGGTCGCACGACATGCCGCTCGTGCGAGAGGTGAGCGGCAGGTCATGCGACGAGAACATGTCGGGGCGGGCGCCGACCTCCCGACACACGACGAAGGGCCCCGGCGTGTGCCGGGGCCCTTCGTGTCGATCAGGTGCGCGCTACTCGCGGTTGCTCGCCAGGATCGCGAGGATGCGCAGGATCTCGATGTACAGCCACACCAGGGTGACGATGAGGCCGAACGCCGCGGTCCAGGCGTAGATGCGGGGAGCGCCGCGCTGGACGCCGGTCTTGATCTGGTCGAAGTCGAGCACCAGCGAGTACGCCGCCATGAGCACCACGAAGATGCCGATGATGACGCCCAGCGGGATGCCGAAGATCTCGAAGCTCCGGAGACCGAACGCGGAGTTCGTCACGCCGGTCCACATGAGCACGAGGTTCACGAGCGAGAAGACCAGGTAGCCGACCATCGCGACGAGGAAGAACCGGGTCGCCTTCGGCGTCGCGCGCACCTTGCCGGACGTGAAGAGCAGCAGCGTGACCGCGAAGACACCGAGGGTGCCGAACACGGCCTGCGTGACGATGCCGTCGAACTGGCTGTTGAACATCGCCGAGATGCCGCCGACGAACAGGCCCTCGAAGAACGCGTACGCCAGGACGAGCCCCGGCGACGGCTTCTTCTTGAACGTGTTGACGAGCGCGAGCCCGAACCCGACGATCGCGCCGACGATCCAGACGATCGGCGGCAGGTTCCAGCCGGCGACGGCACCGACGAGGAGCACGCCGAACGCGAGCAGCGTCTTGACGATGGTGTCTTCGTACGACATGCGGTCGGTGTCGACCGGGCTCGCCGTCGGGCGGTCGTACATGTACTGCAGCTGCTCGGGCGTCATGCCGCCCTGCTGCGGGTACTGTCCCTGCTGTGGGGTGCGTCCCCAGCCCGCCTGCTGCTGACCAGCGCCGGCGCCCCAGGCGCCACGGCCCTGGTCGTTGAAGGCGGGGGACTGGTCGAAACCGGGCTTGAAGGCCATGGTGTCCTCTTCCTCGGAGATTTACGTCCTCTCAGCCTAGGGGCGCCTCGTCGCGGAAGGCTGAGGATTCGCGGCGAGCGGAAGCGGGACCCGGTGGTCCCGACACCGGGAGCCTACGGTCGCGGTCTGCGTGGCTGCCCCGAGCTCGTCGTGAGCTGGCCGACCGCCGGACGGGCGCCTGCGGGGCGGTGTCGGGACGTGCCTCCCGGCCGGTCGGTGCCCGCACGTCGTCGGTCGGTGACCGCCGGAGCCGACCGGACCTGCGGGTACAGCCACGAGACCAGCGCGACCGAGACGACCATGAGCAGCAGCCAGGCGACGACCTTCGTCGGTGCGACCGGCTGCCACGCTCCTGCCTGCGCCGGGTAGGACCAGGCGCCGGCCCAGGTCGCGACGTTCTCCGCCAGCCAGATGAACAGCGCGACGAGGGCCATCGCGAGCAGGACCGGCATCCGCAGCGTCGCGCGGTGCACGCGGACGTGCATCGTGGTGCGTGCGAACAGGGCCACGACCAGGGCGAGCAGCACGTACCGCGCGTCCCACACGAAGTGGTGCCCGAAGAAGTTCGCGTAGATGCCCGCCGCGACGAGCACGAGCGACCACTGCCGCGGGTACCGGTCGAAGCGCAGGTCGAACAGCCGCACGACCCGGACCATGAACGACCCGACCGCGCCGTACATGAACCCGGAGAAGAGCGGCACGCCCGCCACCACGAGCCAGCCGTCGCCCGCGTACTCCCACGAGCCGACGTGGGTCTTGAAGACCTCCATCACCGTGCCGACCACGTGGAAGACCAGCACCACCCGGAGCTCCCGGACCGTCTCGAGCCCGAACACGAGCATCGCGACCTGGATCGCCGCCGCGGACATCGTGAGGACGTCGTTCCGGGCCCCGGGCGGCACGGTCAGGTGCACGACGACCATCGTCGCGAGGAGCAGCGCCCCGAACGTGCACGCCCACGCCTGCTTCGCGCCGAACACCAGGAACTCGGTGAGGGCGAGACGGCCCGGGCGGTGCGGCTGGTGCCCGGCGTCGAGCAGGCGGCGCGCCGCGCGGTCGATGCGGGCCTCGACGGCGGTGGAGAGGTGTCGGACGGTCACGGAGCGACCCTCCGCGGGCGGCCTGGGAACGAGGGCCGACGGCTGAACGGATGTGTCCACAGGCACACCGTGGAGACACCTGCGGGCAGGGTCGAGCGGCTACGGTTCGGCGCATGACCCGTGTGATCGCCCACCGTGGCGCCTCCGGCCACCGACCGGAGCACTCCCGGAGTGCCTACGAACTGGCCGTCGGCCTCGGTGCCGACGCGATCGAGCCGGACCTCGTGCCGACGAAGGACGGCGTGCTCGTGCTGCGGCACGAGAACGAGGTGTCCGGCACGACGGACGTCGCCGACCACCCCGAGTTCGCACACCTGCGGACGACGAAGACCGTCGACGGCCAGAGCGTGACGGGCTGGTTCACCGAGGACTTCACGTGGGACGAGCTGCGGACGCTGCGGGTCCGGGAACGGCTGCCCCGGCTGCGTCCGGCCTCGGCCGCGCACGACGGCGAGGACGGCGTCCTGCGACTCGAGGACCTGCTCGCGATCCTCGACGCGGCACCCCGACCGGTCGGGCTCGTCGCCGAGGTCAAGCACGCGCACTTCTTCGAGCAGGCCGGGTTCCCGATGGCGCAGCTGCTCGACGACACGCTCGGGGACGCCGGGTGGCGCGGCGACGACCGGCTGACGATCGAGTCGTTCGAGAAGACGGTGCTCCGTCAGCTCGGCGCACGGGGGACGGGTGGTCGGCTCGTGTACCTCCAGGAGGCCCGTGGCAGTGCCGCGGACGAGGTCGCCGCCCACGGATCGGCGGCTCCCTCGTGGGCGTCGGAGCGCACGGACGCCGCGCTGGCCGGGTTCGCCGCGGAGTTCCACGGCGTCAGCGTCGACCTGAAGACCCTGATGGCGGGGGTCGACAGCGTCGCCGTCGACGACCCGCGCCCGGTCCGGAGCGTCATCGTCGAGCGCGCGCACGCTGCGGGGCTCGCCGTCTACACGTGGACGCTCCGTCCGGAGAACCGGTTCCTGCCGGCGCCACTGCGGCGCGGGGGCGACGTGGCAGCGCACGGCGACTGGGAGCGGTGGTTCACCTCGGTCGTGCGGACCGGGGTGGACGGGGTGTTCGCGGACCACCCGGACCTGGCGGTGCGGGCGCGGTCACTCGTCGACAGCGCCACCGACTGATCCGTCAGCTCCCCGCGTCCGCACGCCGCGGCGTCGTCGTCGCCGCACCGCCGCGGTCGCGCGGGCGGTCCGCCAGGTGGCGATCGCAGCAGCGGCCGCAGCCGAGACCGAGATGAGCAGGCGGAAGGCCGGGAGGGGTGCCCACGCGTGGGACCAGTACGTCTCGAGCACCCAGACGCAGAGCGCCGCCAGGCCGCCGGCGAGCAGTGCGTGCGCGACGACGTGCGCGCCGCGGCGGGCGGAGATCCGGGCGAGCGCCCACCCGAGTGCGTACGTGCAGGGGAGCGCCACGGCCCCGCCCCCGATCGTCACGAGCCCCGCGACGACGGCGAGGAGGACGATCGTGAGGGCGAGAGCGGGCGGGCCCTCGGGGCTCCCGATGCCGCCTTCGGCGAGGAAGGACCAGCCGGCCCCGACCGTGATCGTCACGGGCGTCGTGACGAACGACATCCAGACCCAGCTCCGCTCGACGAGCTCGACGGCGTCACCTGCGGTCCACGTCCTCATGCCCGACAGCCTGTCCGCCGTCGGACCCGATCCCGGTCCTGGTGCGTCGCAGTGTGTCCCGCGGCCCACGGACCGCAGCCGCTGCGCCTGTCGGAGGGCGCGCCTAGACTGACCCGGTCATGACGATCGTGCTCGACCCCTTCGACCAGTCCCCCGAGCCGGGCGCGGGCAACCGCCCCGGCGGGTACGACGACCCCTTCACCGCGGGTCTCAACCCCCAGCAGAAGGAAGCCGTCGAGTACCGCGGCGAGTCCCTGCTCATCGTGGCCGGTGCCGGATCGGGCAAGACGAGCGTGCTCACCCGCCGCATCGCCCTGCTGCTGGCGAACCGCGAGGCCTGGCCGTCGCAGATCCTCGCCATCACGTTCACGAACAAGGCCGCCGCCGAGATGCGCGAACGCGTGCAGGCCCTGGTCGGGCAGGCCGCCGAGGGCATGTGGATCTCGACGTTCCACTCGGCGTGCGTACGGATCCTCCGGCGCGAGGCCGAGCGCTTCGGGTTCCCGCAGTCGTTCACGATCTACGACTCCGCGGACTCCCGCGCGCTCCTCAAGCGGATCATCAAGGAGCTCGAGGCGGACTCCCTCGGGCTGACCGTCGGCGCCGCGTCGTCGAAGATCTCGAAGCTCAAGAACGAGCTGCAGGACGTCGACACCTACGCCCGGAACATCAACGTGAACGACCCGCAGGAGGTCATGTTCACGGAGGTGTTCCGGCGCTACACGAACGAGCTCCGTCGGGCGAACGCCTTCGACTTCGACGACCTGATCGGGCAGACCGTCTTCCTGTTCCGCGCGTTCCCCGAGGTCGCCGCGCTCTACCAGCGCCGCTTCCGGTTCGTCCTGGTCGACGAGTACCAGGACACCAACCACGCGCAGTACGCCCTGATCCGCGAGCTCACCCGCCCGGTGCCCGTCGAGCAGGTCGACAAGCTCGAGGACACCGGACAGCACGTCGCCCGGATGCGCGAGGCCGACGGGTCGATCGCCCCGGCATCGCTCACCGTCGTCGGTGACTCGGACCAGTCGATCTACGCCTTCCGCGGCGCGGACATCCGGAACATCGTCGAGTTCGAGCGGGACTTCCCGAACTCGAAGGTGATCCTGCTCGAGCAGAACTACCGGTCGACGCAGACGATCCTCGACGCTGCGAACGCCGTCATCGCGAACAACTTCGACCGTCAGGCGAAGAACCTGTTCACCGACGTCGGGGCCGGCGACAAGATCGTCGGCTTCACCGGGTACACCGGCCACGACGAGGCACAGTTCGTCGCCGACGAGATCCAGCGCCTGCACGACGAGGGCACGTCGTACCGGGACATGGCCGTGTTCTACCGGACCAACTCGCAGACGCGTGCGCTCGAGGAGATCTTCATCCGCTCGGCGATCCCGTACCGGGTGCTCGGCGGCACGAAGTTCTACGAGCGTGCCGAGATCAAGGACGCCATGGCGTACCTGATCACCGTCGCCAACCCGGCCGATCCGCTGTCGCTCCGGCGCATCCTCAACGTGCCCAAGCGCGGCATCGGTGCCGTGACGGAGACGGCACTGCAGCGCTACGCCGACGAGCACGAGACCTCGATGCGTGACGCCCTGCGGCACGCCGACGAGCTCGGGTTCGGGCCGAAGGTGCGGACCGCGATCACGTCGTTCGCAGCGCTGCTCGACGACGTCGCTTCGCGCGCCGCGACCCAGCCGGTGGTCGACACGCTCACGCAGCTGCTCGACGGCTCCGGGCTGCTCGAGAACCTGCGGAAGTCGCCCGACGCGCAGGACGCGGCGCGTGCGGACAACATCGACGAGCTCGTGGCGGTGACGCGGGAGTTCCAGAAGAACAACCCCGAGGGCACCCTGTCCGACTTCCTGACCGAGGTCTCCCTGGTCGCAGCGGCCGACGAGCTCGACGACTCGTCCGGCACCGTGTCGCTCATGACGCTGCACACGGCGAAGGGCCTGGAGTACGACGCGGTGTTCCTCACCGGCGTCGAGGAGGACCTGCTGCCGCACCGGATGTCCGCGAACGAGCCGGGCGGCCCCGCCGAGGAACGCCGGCTCTTCTACGTCGGCATCACCCGAGCGAAGAAGTCGCTCTTCCTGTCGCTGGCGATGACCCGCGCGCAGTTCGGCGACGTCAACGTGGCGATGCCGTCCCGCTTCCTGCAGGAGATCCCCGAGGGCCTGATCGAGTGGAAGCAGTCGCCCGGCATGGCGAACAGCCGTGGGGGGACCGAACCCCGCGCGCTGAACGCCCGTCGCGGTGGCGGTCCGGGTGGCTTCGGCGGTGCCGGCGGGGGCGGCGGTGGCTACCGCGGCGGTGGCGGCTTCGGCGGGGGTTCCTACGACCGTGCGGCCGCGGCGGCGAAGACCCGTCCGAAGACCGAGTGGGCGAACCGGGTGTCCGGGCAGGTCCGGGACAACGGTGACATGGAACTCGTCGCCGGAGACCGCATCAAGCACGTCGACTTCGGCGAGGGCACGGTGTCCGCGGTGACCGGGCAGGGCGCGAAGCGCATCGCCGAGATCGCCTTCGATGCCGCGGGTCGCAAGAAGTTGCTCATCAAGATCGCGCCGATCGAGAAGCTCTGACGGCAGCGGGCGCGGTGGTGCCGGTCGACCCCGGCGGGTCGACCGGCACCCGGTCAGCTCAGCGATCCACGGGGGACCACTTCCCGTCCATCTCCGAGCGCTCCTCGTCGGTCATGGGTCGGACGTCCTCCGTGCCGTCGGCGTTGCGCGAGACCGCGATGCCGCCCGCTCCGGGGTCCTGTGCGGCGGCAGCCGGGGCGCTCGTCGTGCTCGCAGCGGGGTCGGTCGGTGTCGCGGGCGCGGCGTTCGCGACGGACGTCCCGCAGACGAGGGCTGCGCCCAGCGCGCAGGTGGCGACGGCGGTGGCGAGCAGGTGCTTCGAGGTGGTCATGGTTCCTCCTGGGATCGGGGAGCGGCGGCTGGTCCGGCGCTCCTGAGTCCAGGGAACAGCATGTGATGTGCCAGATCCCACACTCGCAGGTGATCTCTGGACGATGACCACCCGGCGCTCAGCCCGCGTGCTGATCGAGCCGCGCCACGGTCGAGGGCGGTGCTCAGCGCACCATCCGGACCGCATCGAGCCCGTGCGGGCCGATCGGTTCGTGCTTGACGGTGCCGTCCCGCTCGAAGCCGTTCCGCCGGTAGAAGGCTTCGGCACGCGGGTTGCCGTCGGCGACCCAGAGGAATGCGGGCACCGTGCCGATCACAGCGTCGAGCAACGCCTGTCCGACGCCCGCTCCGTGCTGCGCAGCGAGGACGTAGATGCCCTCGAGCTCGCGGTCCCGTGGGGCCTCGCCGCGACCGGGCCCCGCGGACGCCCAGCCGACGATCGCGTCGCCGACGGTGGCGACGAGCACGTCGACACCGGGCTCGGCGATGATCCCGCGCCATCGTGCCGCGCGGGCATCGACGTCGAGGGCCGCGAGGAACTCCGCCGGCAGGAGGTGGGCGTAGGCCTCGCGCCACGCCTGCACGTGCACGGCGGCGATCGCGTCGGCGTCCCGCACGTCGGCCGGTCGGACGGTGAGCGCGTGCGTGGTCCCCATCCGACGACGGTACCGCTGGCCCTGCCGTCGGCGTCGAACCACGTTCCCGACGTCGAACCAGCACCGGCGGCTGGTTCGATGTCGGAGTCCTGGTTCGACGTGCCGCTGCACAACGCGGAGCACGTCGCGCCGTGGGGTTCCGTGGCGCGAGGTGCTCACGGTTGTGCGGAACGCAGCGCCGCCCCGCGGCACCGCGACCCCGCGGCACCGCGAGCCCGCGGCACCGCGCCGACCGCGCAGCGCTACGGCTGCAGCCGCGCCACGTCCCAGCCGTCGCCGGCGCGGACGTACTGCAGCCGCCGGTGCATCCGGTCGCGGCTGCCCTGCCAGAACTCCACCACGTCGGGCTCGAGCCGCCACGCCACCCAGCCCTCGGGGCGCGGCACGTCGTCGTCGCTCTCGTCGAGCAGCACGTTCGCGTCGTCGATCAGGTCCTGCAGCGTGCGCGGTTCGAGCACGTCCGACTGGTCGGCGATCGCGGTGGCGGCGCGTGACTTCGGCGAGCGGTCGGCGAACAGCGCGTCGGACTCCTCGTCGGAGAGCTGCACGGCCCGCCCCTCGAAGCGCAGCTGCTGCATGCTCTCGCGCCAGTACACCTGCAGCGCCGCGTGCGGGTTGTCCGCGAGCTGCCGTCCCTTCGGGCTCAGGGTCGAGGTGCCGAACACCAGCCCGCGGTCGTCGAGCCGCTTCACGTCGACGGTGCGGGCGGACACCCGCCCGTCGGTGCCGGCGGTCGCGAGGGTCATCGACATCGGCTCGGACACCTCGCGCTCCGCGGCGCCGTCGAGCCAGGCTCGGGCGACGTCGAACGGGGACGCGGGAGGCGCGTCGAACTCGGGCAGGTGCAGGGAGTCGTCACCGGAGAGCGAACTGGACATGCCCCCACCCAACCGTGCTCAGTCGGTCCACGTCCAGGTCGCCGGGGGACGACCGCCCCGGCCGGTGGACGTCGGGGAGGCATCGGCTCGGACGAGCGCGGGGTTCGTCCGGAGTGCACGGTTGAGGTTGCCGGCATCCGGGGCGGTCCCGTGGAGCGCCGCGTGGAGTACTGCCGCCGCACTCGTCGGGAAGACGTCACCGAGCAGGGCGCGTGTCATCGGGACGTCCCGCCAGAGCCGGGTGCGCACCTGGTCGAGGGCGGCCCGCACGATCGTGTCGTGGTCGAACGGGAGGCCCAGGTCGCCCCCGTCGGTCGACCTCCACACCACGGGCCCGCCGTCCACCGCCGGTGCCACGACCGCCGCGAACGCGATGCTGATCGCGGTCTCCCGCGGGTCGCGGGACGGGCCGTCGAACGCACCGACCTGTGCGAGGTGCCGCACCGCCCCGGTGCCGATGGCGGCCTTGGTGCGCAGGGCGCGCCGTGCACCGTCGGCGAGGCGTTCCGCAGCGTCCAGGAGCACGCCGGGCAGTGCCTCCCGACCGGCGTACGGGTCGTACGCCCGGCGCGCGGTGGCGACCCGCAGACCCTCCGTCACCGTGAACGACACCGGGACGACGTCGATCGCGATGAGCGGCTGGTCGCGGGTCGCCGTGTTGGCGTCGGTCACACCGACGCCCGGCGGGCCGCGCGGGCGGCGCGTTCGGTGCGGAGCGTCTCGCGCACGTCGGCGAACGACTGGTGCACCCGGAAGCGGCCGTCGACCCAGACGGGCTGGAGCAGGCTGGTCGCCTCGTCCTCGGCGGTGGCCTCGTCGGTCTGGCGGATCTCGCCGGTGTCGTCGCGGTGCAGGGCGATGCGGCCCTTCGCGCTCTTCTTGCCGCTGCCGGTCTTCGGGTCCTTCTGGATGTCGACCGGCTGCCCGTCGACGAGGGCCCACGTGGCCTTCACGGCGCTGCCGAGGTTGTCGCGCGTCATGTACTGGTACGTGTACGACCCGATGCCGAGCACGACGTTGTCACTCGCGTAGCCCTTCGCGGCGAGGCGCTCGTAGATGCGACGGGCACGGTCGAGCGTGATGCTGTCGCCGTAGATGACGCCGATGTGCTGGTCGAGCACCTTGAAGCCCCGCTCGTTGACGGTGTGCCCGAACAGCTCGTCGAGGAGCTCGACGACGCCCTTCTCCTCGTGGCTGCGCGACGGGTCGGTCAGCGCTGCCTGGTCGACGCCGTGCACGGTGCCGGTGACGATGTCGACCGGGTCGCCGGAGTCCGGGCGGATGACGAGCTTGCCGTCGCGGGCCGTGATGCGGTCCTCGAGCTGCGGGAGCGTCTCGGTGATCACCTTGAACAGGTCGAAGCCGTCGCTCACCGCCGAGACGATGCCGGTCGGGTACACGTCGAGGATCTGCGCGAACGTCTCGAGCTCGCCGTCGGCGCCGCGGACGCACATCACGCTGTGCTCGGTGGCGGGGACGCTGGCCGCCACCCAGCCGTTGTCGCCCGGGTAGTAGCGGTCGATGAAGTCGAGCGACGGCATCGAGTCGGTGCCGAGGAACGACAGCAGGTGTCCGGCACCGCCCGCGGCGGCGGACTCGATGCTCGTCTGCCCGCGGAACGAGAAGTCGTGGGCGGCGAAGTCGATGCTCGCCGGGTCGGCGCCGGTGCGCTCGGCCCACTCCTCCATGAGGTCCCGGTACTCGAGCGCCTTCGTCGCGACGGTCGAGGGGTGCCAGATCGACGCCGACAGGGCGGTCTCGATGTAGTTCGGCAGCCAGAAGAAGTCGTCGAGGGTGTTCTCGACCGTCAGCGTCGCGACGCCGATCGGGGCGAGGGTGCCCTCGGGGAGCGCCCGGATCTCGAGCGGGAGGTACCCGAGGCGGTGCAGGGCGCGGACGTGGTCGACACCGATGTGGTTCGGGCCGAAGTAGCCCTGCAGCGCCTGCTCGAACAACCGCGCGACCTCGTCCTCGTCGGCGGCGAAGAACGGCGCCCACGCCTCGACCAGGTACCGCTGCACGAACGCCTGCAGCCCGAAGACCACCGCGTGGGTCGACTCGGGCATGTGCGCGTTCGAGCGGTTCGTCCAGTTGATCAGGATCCGGGTCGTGCCCTCGGGGTAGACCTGCCGGTGCGAGTGCTTGTACCCGTCGACCGCCAGCAGCGGGGCGATCGGACTCGGGGTGGTGGTGCGGGGCTCGAGGCCCGTCGTGGTCGTCATCGGATCTCCTTCGTGAGGTACGGGCTGAGCGGGACGGTGCGGAGGCCCGGGACGTCCTGCTGTGCGGGGTAGCTGTCGGTGGTGACGATCTCGCCGAAGTGCTCGGCGAGCTGCGGGGCCCGTCCGGAGAAGACGCCGTGCGAGACCCAGAGGCCCAGGCGCTCCGCCGGCAGGCCGGTCGAGCCGGCGAGGCCCGCGAAGGTGCCGCCGCCGTCGCAGATGTCGTCGACGACGAGCAGCCGACCGGTCTCGGGGAGCGGCTCGCACGAGAACCCGTCGAGCTTGCCGGTGTCCGGGTTGCGGTGCTTCTCGGCGCGGAACAGGGGAAGACCGGCTGCCTCGGCGACGAGCGCCGCCCGGGCGACCGCGCCCTTGTCCGGGGCGATGATGCCGCTGTAGTCGGACCCGGCGAGGACCGTGTCGTGCACGACCCGCTCGCTCGGCACCACGGTGAGGCGCTCGACCAGCCCGACGATCACGGGCGAGTGGGGGTCGAAGGCGATCACCTGGTCGATGGCGAAGCCGTTCAGGACGTCCGCGTAGACCTTCGCGCCGAAGGGGAGTCCGCGGTCCTGCCGCGCTCCGGGCAGGTACGGGACGAGCGCCACCGAGCGTGCCCCGCGCTGTCGGACCGCGTCCGCCCACATGCCGAGCATCACCAGGTCGTCGCCGCCGGTGCCGCGCAGGGTCGCGATCTCGGTGGTCGCCCCCGCGTCGGCGTCGTCCCGGACCTTGACGTGTGCCTCGCCCGCGGGGAACCGCATCGTGGAGAACGTCGGTGTCGTCGGTGTGCCCTGGGCGTCCCAGGTGCTGAGTTCGACTGCCATGGTCCGACCGTACCACTGTTCTTGTCGCCATGACAAGAACTTGTCGGGATCAGTGGGCGTACCGCGCGGCGATCCGGTGCATGGCCCGCAGCAGCAGCGGCCCCGGGAGTCGGAGCGCCCACCCCGGCACGAGGCTCCGCACGCGCCGGACGAGCGCGACGGTGCGCCGGAAGCGCCGCTGCTCGCGCGGCCCCCAGGCGAAGCCGTACGCGGTCCGCAGGGCGTCCGGCAGCATGCCGACGGTGACGATCCGGACGAGCGGCATCGCGGAGCGGACCCACAGCGGTGCGAAGCGGGGGTGCAGGAGGTCGCGCACGATCCCGCGCGCATCGTCGGTGACGTGCAGGGTGGGCATGGTCGCACCCCAGTACGCGTCGAACGCGGCCACCGAGTCGAACCAGCAGTCGGCGGGCACGCGCAGGGACGTCGCAATCGGGGCGTAGGCCACCAGGACACGCTCGGCGTCGTCGGGCGACAGGGGGTCGCCGAACAGCTCGTGTGCCCGTCGTGCGGAGTCGAACAGCGTCGCCGCCACCCACCGCTGCCGGTCGACGTCGTCGGCACCCTCGACCGGTCGGTGCGCCCGGTCCACGAACGCGGTCGCGACGGCAGCGTCGGTCTCGGTCCCGATCACGACGGCGTAGACGAACATCAGGGTGTGGGCCAGTCGCTGCTGCGGTCGGCGGGCGAAGTCGGAGTGCCGTCGGACCCCGGCTGCGACGACCGGGTCCGCGATCTGCAGCAGGATGGCGCGGCCACCGGCCGCGACGGGTGTGCTGTCCGCCAGCCACCGACGCAGGTCGCGGTCGGCGACGTGTCCGTGTGCCGGACGGGAGGCCCGTGGTCCGCCCGTCGCACCGCGTGCGTCCGCCGACCGGTCGCCGTGGCCGGCGGGGCGGGGGTGGGGCGAGCCTCCCGGCCGTCGCGTCACGGGCGTGTCCCGGATCGCCGTGCCCGCCGCAGCGCTGCGGTGTCGAGGAACAGGGCTGCGGCCAGGGCCACTGCGCCGCCGATCAGTGCGCCGACCAGCCACGCGACGCTCACGAGCGTGCCGCCCGCAGCCGCCAGCAGTGTCACGACCAGCCAGATGGCCGGCAGGGGCCACCGGTGCGCCGTCGCGCCGGTGACCAGGGCGAGCACGACACCCGCGACGAGCAGCGGAAGCCAGGCGATCCCGCCGGCGCGGGCACCCGAGTGCGCCGCCGCGGCGACGAGCAGCAGGGACGCCAGCGAGAGGAGCCGGGCCAGCGCGGGCGTCGCACGGACACGGTCGCGGACGCCACGGAGCACGGCCCGATCGTACTGGGCCGTGCTCCGTGGGGGTCGTGCGGGTGTCGTGCTCAGAGCGGCTTCGTGCCGAGGTCGCCGCCGAGGTCCGGACGCTCGGTGTCGTCGTCGTGCTCCCACAGGTCGGGCGAGCCCTCGCGCGGAGCGCCACCGGTGGGGCCGTCGTCGGTTCCGTCGCCCGGCTGGGGCTCGACGGTCTCGCCGGCGACGGCGTCGTTCGTGACGGTCTCGAGGGACTCCTCGGACTCGTCGACCTCGTACGGACCCACGTGCTCGCGGTCCAGGTCGTCGGTGCGGCGCTCCTGGGCGTCGAAGTCGTCGACGGGGCTGATGCCGGGGTCGCTCATGGTGCAGTCCTTCCGTGGGAGGGTCGGGCTCCGGAGCGGGTCGCCGGGGCCGTCGGGCCTTCCTGTGTACGCCGTCCGCCTGATCGGTCGTCCGGTCTGTGGTCGTCCGGTCTGCGCACCCCTCGTCCGGTTTCGCGTCCCGTTCACCTCGGCGTCACCTGCGGTCCACGATCGCGGGTCACACTCGCCGTGCTCGGGGGAGTGGAGCGCGGTCGCCGACGGGTGGTCGAGCGACCGCGCCTTCCCCACCCCGGGTCCGACGCCGGCGCGTCAGACGCGTTCGAGCAGGTGCCGTTCCTCGACGTCGGCCAGCCCGAGGGTCTTGTAGCCGGCGGACTCGAAGAACACCGTCAACCGGTCGTCCTCCGTGCTCATCACCGTCCCTCGACCCCACTGCGCGTGCTCGACGGGCGACTCCGGGGGCCAGGCGTCGTCGTTCGCACCGTCGGCACCGTGGGCGTCCGCGTCCTGGGCGGTCCCGGCCGTGCACGTGTCGCAGTTGCCGCACGGCTCGGCGAGCTCGTCACCGAAGTACCCGAGCAGGAACTGCCGGCGGCAGCCCGAGGTCTCGGCGAACCGGCGCATCATCGCGATGCGCGACTCCTCGATCTCCTCGCGCTCCTTCGCCTGCGCCTTCGCCAGCCCCGCCGCCGCCTCGGCGTCGCGGGGGCCGTCCGGTCGACGGGTGAGACCGTCCTCACCGTCGTCGAGCGCGCCCGCGTCGACGAGGGCGTTGGCGGCACGGCCCGCGGTGCGAGCGGCGAGCCCGGAGCGTTCGGCGAGCTCGGAACGGGCCACCGATCCCTCGGCGGGGACGGCGTCGAACACGGCACGGAGGGTGGCCGGGCGCGGCGAGCCGGACGCGAAGAAGCGTCGGAGGCCGAGGTCCTCGGCGCGGTAGTGCATCGTGGCGAGGCCGACGTCGCCGTCGCGGCCGGCACGGCCCACCTCCTGGTAGTAGGCGTCGACCGACTCGGGGACGTCGGCGTGCACGACGAAGCGCACGTCCGGCTTGTCGATCCCCATGCCGAACGCGCTGGTGGCGACGACGACGTCGAGCTCGCCGTCGAGGAACTCGTGGTGGACCCGCTCGCGGTCCCGCACGCGGAGGCCCGCGTGGTACGCCTTCGCCCGGCGACCGCTCTCCACGAGTTCGTCCGCGTACACCAGGGTCTCGGCGCGGGTGGCGACGTAGACGATGCCGACCCCCTCGAGTCCGACGACCTGCTCCACGACCGCCTCGCGCTTCGACTCGTCGTCGGCGTGCCGGGCGACCTCGAAGCGCAGGTTCGGCCGGTCGAAGCCGGTGGCGACGACCAGCGGGTCCCGCATGCCGAGCCGCTCGACGATCTCGGCGCGGACGGGCGTCGACCCGGTCGCGGTCATCGCGAGCACCGGCGGGCGCCCGAGGCGCTCCACGACCTCGCCGAGCACCAGGTAGTCCGGGCGGAAGTCGTGCCCCCAGCTCGACACGCAGTGCGCCTCGTCGACGGTGACGAGCGCGACGCCGGCGTTCCGCAGCCGCTCGACGACCTCGTCCTTCGCCAGTTGCTCGGGGGCCAGGAACACGTACCGGGCCTCGCCGGACGCCACGGCGTCCCACGCGTCCTCGAGCTGCCGGCTGCCCCTGGTGGCGTTGATCGTGACGGCTCGGGGCGCGTCCGGGTGGTCCTCGATGCCGACGACCTGGTCCTCCTGCAGGGCCACGAGGGGCGAGACGACGACGACCGGGCCGTCCAGGGCGAGCGCTGCGACCTGGTAGATCGCGGACTTCCCCGAGCCGGTGGGCATGAGCGCCAGGGCGTCGCGACCGTCGAGGACGGCGTCGACGACCTGTTCCTGCTCGGGGTGGAGGTCCCAGCCGAAGACGTCGGCGGCGCGGGTACGGAGTTCCTTCTGCACCCGTCGACCGTGCCCCGTACCGCCTGGCCGACCATCCGGCGACTGCGTCCCCCGGCCACCGGGGGCGCGAGGGAGGTGACGGGGGCGGGGTGTGCCTCCCGGCCGGCGTTCCGCGGTGCCGACGCATCCCGCGGCCGAGCGGGCGCGACCGGTGTCCGGACGGACGTGCTCTCCGTCCATGTGGCGGCGCTAGGGTGGTCGCGGCCGTTGTCTCGACATCGAGCGACCCTCGACGTTGAGTGCGCGACCCGATGACCGATGCCGATCGCACGAACCGTGCGGGAAGAAGAACAGCGTGGATCTTTTCGAGTACCAGGCCAGGGACCTCTTCGAGTCCTACGGCGTCCCTGTGCTGCAGGGCATCACCGCCGACACCCCGGAAGAGGCGAGGGCGGCCGCCGAGCGGATCGGCGGCGTGGTCGTCGTCAAGGCGCAGGTGAAGGTCGGCGGTCGCGGCAAGGCCGGCGGCGTCAAGGTCGCGAAGACCCCGGACGAGGCGTACGAGCACGCGAAGGCGATCCTCGGCCTCGACATCAAGGGCCACACCGTGCAGCGCGTGATGGTCGCCCAGGGTGCGGACATCGCCGAGGAGTTCTACTTCTCGGTGCTGCTCGACCGGGCGAACCGCTCGTACCTGTCGCTCGTCAGCGTCGAGGGCGGCATGGAGATCGAGCAGCTCGCGGTCGAGAAGCCCGAGGCGCTCGCGCGCGTCGAGGTGAACCCGCTCACGGGCATCAACAAGGAAGCCGCGCTCGACATCGCGCGCCAGGCGAACTTCCCGTCCGAGCTCCAGGACCAGGTCGCGGACGTCTTCGTGAAGCTCTACGACGTGTTCGCCGGCGAGGACGCCACCCTCGTCGAGGTGAACCCGCTGGTCCGCACCGGCGACGGGCAGATCCTCGCCCTCGACGGCAAGGTGTCGCTCGACGACAACGCCGACTTCCGCCACGAGGGCCACGCGCAGCTCGAGGACACCGCGAGCGAGGACCCGCTCGAGGCCAAGGCGAAGCAGCACGGCCTGAACTACGTGAAGCTCGACGGCGAGGTCGGCGTCATCGGCAACGGCGCAGGGCTCGTCATGTCGACGCTCGACGTCGTCGCGTACGCCGGTGAGCGCCACGGTGGCGTGAAGCCCGCGAACTTCCTCGACATCGGCGGTGGCGCCTCGGCCGAGGTCATGGCGAACGGCCTCGACGTCATCCTCGGCGACCCGCAGGTGAAGAGCGTGTTCGTGAACGTCTTCGGCGGCATCACCGCCTGCGACGCCGTCGCGAACGGCATCGTCGCCGCACTCGGCATCCTCGGCGACTCGGCGACCAAGCCGCTCGTCGTGCGCCTGGACGGCAACAACGTGGACGAGGGTCGCCGGATCCTGGCGGAGGCGGCGCACCCGCTCGTCACCGTCGCCGAGACCATGGACGATGCGGCCGAGCAGGCCGCCGAGCTCGCCGCGGCCGCGGCGTAAGGAGCACCAGAGCAATGTCGATCTTCCTCAACAAGGACTCGAAGGTCATCGTCCAGGGCATCACCGGCGGCGAGGGCACGAAGCACACCGCGCTCATGCTCAAGGCCGGCACGCAGGTCGTCGGCGGCGTGAACGCCCGCAAGGCCGGCACCACCGTCACGCACGGCGACGTCGAGCTCCCCGTGTTCGGCTCGGTGCGTGAAGCCGTCGACACCACCGGTGCCGACGTCTCGATCGTCTTCGTCCCGCCGGCGTTCGCGAAGGACGCGGTCATGGAGGCCATCGACGCCGAGGTCCCGCTCGTCGTCGTCATCACCGAGGGCATCCCCGTGCAGGACTCCGCGGAGTTCTGGGCGCACGCGAAGGCGCTGGGCGGGAAGACCCGGATCATCGGCCCGAACTGCCCCGGCATCATCACCCCGGGGGAGTCGCTCGTCGGCATCACCCCGGCGACGATCACCGGCAAGGGCCCGATCGGTCTCGTGTCGAAGTCCGGCACCCTGACCTACCAGATGATGTACGAGCTGCGTGACCTGGGCTTCTCGACCGCCATCGGCATCGGCGGCGACCCGGTCATCGGCACGACGCACATCGACGCGCTCGCCGCGTTCGAGGCCGACCCGGAGACGACGGCGATCGTCATGATCGGCGAGATCGGCGGCGACGCTGAGGAGCGCGCGGCCGACTACATCAAGGCGCACGTCACGAAGCCGGTCGTCGGCTACGTCGCGGGCTTCACCGCGCCCGAGGGCAAGACCATGGGCCACGCCGGCGCGATCGTCTCCGGTTCCGCCGGGACCGCCGAGGCGAAGAAGCAGGCGCTCGAGGCCGCCGGCGTCAAGGTCGGCAAGACGCCGTCCGAGACGGCCGCGCTGCTGCGCGAGGTGGTCGCCGCCGCGACGGCGTAGCGGTCCGCATGACCCGACGGACGGGAGGCACGGTGCCGGTGGGCACCGTGCCTCCCGTCCTGCTGTGGACGGTCGGCCAGTCTCCACAGGTGCCGCGCGGCTCGCTCGGTGACCGCGGGACGGCACGTACCCTGACCACGATGAACCGCCTGGGAACCGCACTGCTGGCCGCCGTCGAGGCGATCGTGACGGTCGGCGTCGGCGTCGGGATCGCCCTCGTGCCGCTGACGCTGCTCTGGGGCTTCGAGTACGGGCTGCAGGTCGACTGGGACGTCTTCTGGAAGGCCGCGGGCAGCGTCTGGCTCGTCGGCCACGGCGTGGACGTCACGTTCCACCTCGGGACGGCCACGGCCGGCGCGTCCGGCATCGAGGGTGCGGGCGACCCCATCCACGTGACGCTCGCGGCCCTCGGCTTCGCGGTCGTGACCGCCTGGCTCGGGGGGCGGGCCGGTCGGCGGTTCGCCGAGACGGAGCACCGCACGACGGGTCTGCTCGTCGGGACCGCGGGCGTGGCCCTGCTCGGACTCGCCATCGCGTTCTCGTCCACCTCCGCCGCGACCGACCCGGTCGTCTGGCAGTCGATCGTGTTCCCGGCGCTCTGGTTCGCCGTCCCCGCACTCGTGACCGCCGAGGTCTGCCGCATCCGCCGCGGGCTGCCGGCGGACCCGCTCACCGCCCGGTTGCTCGACCAGGTCGGCCGGGTGCCCGTGCTGTGGCGCACCACCGCCGGCTTCGCCCTCCGAGCTGGCACCGCGGTGACCGCCGTCGTGGTCGCGGCCGCCGGGGTGGTCGTCGCCCTCCTGCTCGTCACCTCGTTCGCCGAGGTCATCGCCCTGTACGAGCGTTCGCATGCCGGGGTCATCGGCGGCATCGCGCTCACCGTCGGCCAGCTCGCGTTCCTGCCCGACCTGGTCGGGTGGGCCGTCGCGTGGCTCGTCGGTCCCGGGTTCGCCATCGGCACCGGGTCGAACGTCTCGCCGATCGGCACGGTCCTCGGCCCCATCCCCGGGATCCCGGTCTTCGGCGCCCTGCCCGCCTCCGGCCACACCTTCGGCCTGCTCGGGGTGCTCGTGCCCGTCGTCGCCGGGTTCGTCGTGGCCGGACTGATGCGGCCCGGGCTCGTGCGCGCGCTCGGCTCGTCGGACAGCCCGCTCCGCCGAGCGCTCGCCGGAGCGGCCACCGGTGTCGTGGCGGGCGTGCTGACCGGGGTGGCCACGGCGCTCACGTCGGGGTCCCTCGGCCCGGGCCGACTCACCCAGGCCGGGCCGGACGGCCTGCTCGTCGGCGTGTTCGCGGCCCTCGAGGTCGGCGTGCCGGCGGCGGTGGCGCTCGCCGTGGGGAGCGACCTCGTGCGGCTGCCCGAGCGCTCCCGAGGCCGCGAGCGCTGGATCGAGGCCGACGAGGACGCTGCCGACGACGCCCGCGCCGGCTCGCTCGTCGCCGCACTCGACGAGGCCGGTGCCGGGCGCGCCTCCGCGTCCCACCGGTTCACCGTCGAGGAGGCCCACGACTCGTCGACCCGTGCTGCCGTGCCGTCGTCGGGTGCTGCCGCGGCCGCATCGGACGACCACCCGACGGAGCCGATCGCCGACACCGACACCGACACCGACACAGCGCACGACGGCGGGCGCGAGCCCGTCGCGTCGCAGAAGCCCGAGCCCGAGCACGAGCACGAGCACGAGCCCGTCGTCGCCCGTCGCACACCCGTCGCGGAACCGGACGACGTGCCGCTGCCGGACTGGGCGCGGACCGACGCGGTCGCCGCCGAGCGGGTCGCTCCCGCGCCGGCCGCCCCCGCCCGCAGCGGCATCAGCGGACTGCGGGACCGGCTCCGTGGCGCCGCCGACGACGTCCGCGCGCGTGCCGGCGACCTGCGCGACCGTGCCGGCGTCCTCCGCGGCCGCGTGGGCGGGACCGGCGCGGGCGGCACGAGGGACGACGGACCGCGACCGGCTGACGAGACGCTCCCACACGCGCCCGGCACCGAGCAGCAGCCCGCCTTCCCGTGGAGCACCGAGGAGTTCGTCGCCGGCCGTGACGACGCCGACGAGCCCACCCCGGCGACGAGCGCACCGGCAGCGCCCGCGTCCGGTGGCACCCGCTGGGACCAGACCGACCAGATCGCCGAGGACGAGCTGCCCTGGTGGCGCCGTCCGAAGCACGACGCCTAGCGCTCCTCGGCCGCGCGCCGTCGGACCGGTCAGCGCTGCGCCGCGGGCCGCACGACGATCTCGTTGACGTCCACGTCGGGGCGCTCGGCCACGGCGTACTCCACGGCGCGGGCGATGGCGTCGGCGGAGACGGAGTCGGCGCGGTAGGCCTCCATCGCGGCGGCGGCCGTCGCGTCGGTGATCGTAGAGGCCAGCTCCGACTCGGTCACGCCCGGTGAGATCGTCGTCACCCGGATTCCTCGGGGCGACTCCAGGCGGAGGCCCTCGGTGATCGCCCGTGCCGCGTACTTCGTGCCGCAGTAGACGGCCGCCGTCGGCGTGACGCTGTGGGCACCGATCGACGCCATCGTCACGAAGTGGCCGGCGCCCTGCGCGAGCATCGTCGGGAGGGTCGCCGCGATGCTGTGCAGGAGCCCGCGCACGTTGACGTCGATCATCTGGTCCCACTGCTCGACGAGCCCGGAGGACAGGGGCGAGAGCGGCATCACGCCGGCGTTCGCGACCACCACGTCGATGCGCCCGAACCGTGCGGTGGCCGCGTCGGCGAACGCTTGTGTGGAGGCGAGGTCGGTGACGTCCGTCGGTACCGCCAGGGCCTGGCCGCCCGCGCCCTCGATCTCCGTCACGAGGGATTCGAGACGGTCGACCCGGCGAGCCCCCAGGACGACGGGGTGACCGGCCGAGGCGAGCCGGAGCGCGGTCGCCCTGCCGATACCGCTGGAGGCACCTGTGACGAGCACGATCTTCCGGCGTCGCAGCACCATGCCGCCGTGGTGCAGGACGTCGTCGCGGAAGTCGCCGTCCGCGGTGAAGCCGGTGTCGTCCCGGTACTCGACGTGGGCTCCGGCGACCTCGTAGCCGCCGGTGTACGCGGCCTCGCGGTCACCGCGGGCCTCGACGTACCGGCCTCCGGTGCGGAGCTCGTGACGGACGCGGCCGTCTTCCGTGACCCAGAGGCCGAGGTAGGGGTGGGTGGTGGTGGGAGTGTCGTCGTTCACGGAGCCAGCGTCCGTCTCGTGTGCAGGGCTTCCCGTGCCGGGTCGTTCCGGGGTGTGCCACGACCAGGGAGGCGGTCGCCGTCGGAACTACCCTGTCAGCGTGCCGTCGTCCTCTGCCAACCTTGCCCTGGGCGCGTACCTGCGGGCGATCCGCGGTCGTCTTTCCCCGGAGGCGCTCGGCCTGCCCTCCGGCGGGCTCCGCCGCGTGGCCGGCCTCCGGCGAGAGGAGGTGGCGGTGCTGGGTGGCCTCAGCGTCGACTACTACACGCGCCTCGAACAGGGGCGCGAGATCAGCCCCGGGTCGGCGGTGCTCGACGGCATCGCCGACGGGCTCGAGCTGGAGGGCGACGAGCGCGACCACCTCTTCACCCTCGCCGGGCTCGTCCCGCCGCCGCGGCGGTCCCGCGCACCCGGCTCGGTCTCACCGGCTCTCGGTCAGCTCCTCGACTCGTGGTCCGCGCACCCGGCGTTCGTGATCGACCCGGCCCACGACGTCCTCGCAGCGAATGCCCTCGCCCGCGGCGTCCACGCACCGTTCGCCCGGTTCGACAACCTCGTCCGGATGACCTTCACCGATCCGGTTGCTCGCGACTTCCACGTGGACTGGTCGAGGACCGCGGACTCGACCGTCGCCAGTCTGCGCGCCGCGACCGCCGAGCACGGAGCCGACCCCGGCCTCCTGGCGGTCGTGGCGGAGGTGCGCGGACGCAGCGACGAGTTCGAGGAACGCTGGAGTGCGCAGCGGGTGCAGCGGAAGGCCGTGACGACCAAGCGGTTCGTGCACGGGGAGGTCGGTGGGCTGGAGTTCGACGCGCACACCTTCGCCGTGCAGGGGTCGCCGGGGCTGCAGCTGGTCGTCTACGGCTGCGCCCCGGGGTCCGCGACAGCGCAGGCGCTCCCGCTGCTGGCGATCGGCGGGGCGGTCGTCCGCCGCTAGGCTGGTCACCGTGCTCGAACTGGTCGTCCTGATCTCCGGTACCGGCTCGAACCTCCGAGCCCTGCTCGAGGCGACGACCGACGCCGAGTACCCCGCCCGCGTGGTCGCGATCGGGGCGGACCGCGATGCCGAGGGCCTGGCGCTGGGCGAGGAGTTCGGGGTCCCGACCTTCTCGGTGCCGTTCTCCCGCTTCGCCTCGCGCGACGAGTGGGGCGCCGAGCTCGCCGCCCAGATCCGGCCGTGGTCGCCGGACCTCCTCGTGCTCTCCGGCCTGATGCGCCTGCTCCCGCACGCCGTCGTGTCCGAGTTCGCCCCCGCGATCATCAACACCCACCCCGCGTACCTGCCCGAGTTCCCCGGCGCACACGGGGTCCGTGACGCCCTGGCCGCCGGCGTCGAGCAGACCGGCGCCAGCGTGATCCAGGTCGACGACGGCGTGGACACCGGCCCGATCCTGGCGCAGGAGCGGATCCCGGTGCTGCCGGACGACTCCGAGTCGACGCTGCACGACCGCATCAAGCCGGTCGAGCGCCGCCTGCTCATCCAGACCATCCTCGACATCGCCAACGGCACCACCGACCTGAAGGGCACCCCGAGCGCATGAGCGTGCACGCCGCCGACCCCAGCCTCTACCGCCACCGCGACGTCGTCCCCGTGCGGCGCGCGCTCATCTCGGTGAGCGACAAGTCCGGCCTGCTCGAGCTCGCCGGCGCCCTGGCCGACGCGGGCGTGGAGCTCGTCTCGACGGGCAGCACGGCGCAGACGATCCGCGACGCCGGGTACGCCGTCACCGACGTGTCGAGCGTGACCGGGTTCCCGGAGTCGCTGGACGGCCGCGTCAAGACCCTGCACCCTGCCGTGCACGCGGGGCTCCTCGCCGACCTGCGCCTCGAGTCGCACGAGCAGCAGCTCGCCGAGCTCGGCATCGCGGCGTTCGAGCTCGTCGTCGTCAACCTGTACCCCTTCGTCGAGACCGTCGCCTCGGGTGCCGAGGCCGCGACCGTGGTGGAGAACGTCGACATCGGCGGACCGGCGATGGTCCGCGCCTCGGCGAAGAACCACCCGAACGTCGCGATCGTCGTGTCGCCGTCGTCCTACGCCGAGGTCGTCGAGGCCGTCCGCGCCGGGGGCACCACGCTCGAACTCCGGAAGCGCCTCGCCGCCCAGGCCTTCGCCCACACGGCGTCCTACGACGCCGCCGTCGCGTCGTACTTCGCGACCGACGTCGTCGGGCAGGACGCGGCACACGTCGCCGCCCAGGCCGCCGCTCCCACGGTGACAGGCGACCTCGAGACGCCCGGCTCGTTCGACGAGACGCTCCGGCTCGAGGCCGGGCTGACCGCGACGCTCCGCTACGGCGAGAACGCGCACCAGGCCGCCGCGCTCTACACGACCTCCGGCGGAGCGGGCATCGCCCAGGCGACGCAGCTGCACGGCAAGGAGATGTCGTACAACAACTACGTCGACGCCGACGCCGCCGTCCGGGCCGCGTACGACTTCGACACCCCCGCCGTCGCGATCATCAAGCACGCCAACCCGTGCGGCATCGCCACCGCCCCGGCCGACGCGGTCGACCCGATCGCCTCGGCGCACGCCGCCGCGCACGCCTGCGACCCGCTGTCGGCCTTCGGCGGGGTCATCGCCGCGAACCGCCCGGTCACGAAGCAGATGGCCGAGACCGTGCGCGACATCTTCACCGAGGTCGTCGTGGCCCCGGCCTTCGACCCCGAGGCGCTCGAGATCCTCTCGCAGAAGAAGAACATCCGGCTCCTCACGCTGCCGTCGGACTTCGCGCTCGCGACCCGTGAGGTCAAGCAGGTCTCCGGCGGCTTCCTCGTGCAGGACGCCGACCGCTTCACCGCGTTCGACCAGTCCACCTGGACGCTGGTGTCCGGCGAGCCCGCCGACGCCGCGACCCTCGCCGACCTGGCGTTCGCGTGGAAGGCCAGCCGCGCCGTGAAGTCGAACGCCATCCTGCTCGCCGACCAGGGCGCGAGCGTCGGCGTCGGTATGGGTCAGGTCAACCGGGTGGACTCCTGCCACCTCGCGGTGGACCGCGCCGGGGAGCGTGCCCGTGGCAGCGTCGCGGCGTCGGACGCGTTCTTCCCGTTCGCCGACGGCCTGCAGGTCCTGCTCGACGCCGGTGTCCGTGCCGTCGCGCAGCCGGGCGGCAGCGTCCGTGACGACGAGGTCATCGCGGCGGCGCAGGCGGCCGGCGTGACCATGTACTTCACCGGCGAGCGTCACTTCTTCCACTGAGTCACCGAACACCGAACACCGGTCGCCGGACACCGTCACGCGCTCGGATCGACGGCGTCCAACAACGCCGAGACCATTGCGCAACACCTGCGACTGTGAATAGTCTGTAAGGCTCCGCACCGCACCGGACGATCGCAACCGGATCGGCCGTGCCCGCGGACACAACGGTGACGAAGACGACGACTGGAGTGACGATGGACGCGACGACCGGAACAGTGGCGACGGCTGCCCGGACGGGTCTCGTGTCCCTCGGGGGGACCACTCCCGCCCCGCGACCCCGGACCCGGACGGCACCGCCGCTCCGGTACCCGGGCGCGGCCGCCGTCTAGCCAGGCCCCTCCCACGGCCTCGCGCCCGACGACACCGTCGGCGAGCGCGGACCACCTGCTGAGAACCCGGGGACCCGTGTCCCCGGTGCCCTCCGGCCCGGTCGACGTCACGCGAGTGGCGGCGACGGCGCGCGACCACGCGCCCGGCCGACGACCACCGCACTGCCACGCCGCGCCTCCCGGCCGGACCGCCACCCACCGACGCGACCCGTCGGCGGGCCGGACGACCCGACCGAGCGGACGCCGCACGACGCACGAGGACGCAACCGCATGTCCACAACGCCCGACCAGGCGACCCCCTCCACCGACCGCCCCTCGACCCTGCGCGCCATCGGGCGCATCTGGCCCTACGTCAGGCCGTACCGCTGGCGACTGTTCGGCGGCATGGCCGCGGCGATGGGCGCCTCGCTCGTCGCCCTGGTGATCCCGTACGTGCTCCAGTGGCTCGTCGACGGACCGCTGTCCTCGCGCGACGCCGCGCTCATCTGGCCCGCCGGACTCGGCGTGCTCGCACTCGGCGCCCTCGAGGCCTTCTTCATCGCATCCCGCCGACGGCTCGTGATGCGCCCGTCGACGCGCATCGAGACGAGCATGCGCAACGCGCTCTACGCCAAGCTCCAGGACCTGCCGGTGGCCTTCCACGACCGCTGGGAGTCCGGGCAGCTGCTGTCCCGTTCGGTGTCCGACCTGTCGCTCATCCGCCGATGGCTGGCGTTCGGCGTCGTGCTGCTCGTGGTGAACATCGTCACGATCGCGGTCGGCTTCGTCGTGCTCTTCACCTTCGGGTGGCTGCTCGGACTGATCTTCCTCGTGGCGTCGATCCCGCTGTGGATCAACGGCCTGCTGTTCGAGCGGAAGTACTCCGTCGTCGCGCGGCGCAGCCAGGACCAGGTCGGCGACCTCGCCACGAGCGTCGAGCAGTCGGTGCACGGCATCCGCGTGCTCAAGGCGTTCGGCCGCGGTCGCTTCAAGCTCGACGAGTTCAGTGAGCAGGCCGAGGCGCTCCGCGGCACCGAGATCGAGAAGGCGAAGGCCATCGCGAGCATCTGGCTGTGGCTGCTGCTCGTGCCGGACGTCGCGTTCGCGCTGTGCCTGCTCGCCGGCATCTGGCTGGCGTCGCAGGGCGAGCTGACGGTCGGACAGCTGTTCGCGTTCTTCGCGACGGCGACCGTGCTGCGGTTCCCGATCGAGTCGATCGGGTTCTTCCTGTCGATGACGTTCGACACCCGGACCGCGGTCGACCGGTTCTTCGAGGTCATGGACTCCGAGAACACGATCCAGGACCCGGCGTCACCGAGGACCATCGACGAGCCGCACGGTGCGCTGTCGTTCAACGCCGTGCACTTCCGGTACCAGGACGCGACGGACGAGTACCCGGACCTGGTGGACGGCGTCGAGCTGCAGCTGCACCCGGGCGAGACCATGGCGCTCGTCGGCCTGACCGGCAGCGGCAAGACGACGCTGCTGTCCCTGGTGCCGCGGCTGTACGACGTGACCGGCGGCTCGATCACGATCGACGGCGTCGACGTCCGCGACCTCACCCGCGCGGACCTCCGTCGGCACGTCGGTGTCGCCTTCGAGGACGCCACGCTGTTCTCGACGAGCGTCCGCGACAACGTGCTGCTCGGCCGGCCCGACCTCGAGGGCGCCGAGGCCGAGCGCATCATGCGCGAGGCGCTCGACATCGCGCAGGCGTCCTTCGTCGACGACCTGCCCGAGGGTGTCGACACCCGCGTCGGCGAGGAGGGGCTGTCGCTCTCCGGCGGCCAGCGGCAGCGTCTGGCGCTCGCCCGCGCGATCGCCGCGCGGCCGTCGGTCCTGGTGCTCGACGACCCGCTGTCGGCGCTCGACGTCGACACCGAGGCGCGGGTCGAGGCCGGGCTCCGCCGCGTGCTGGCCGACACCACGTCGCTCATCGTCGCCCACCGCCCCTCGACCGTGACGCTGGCCGACCGGGTGGCGCTCATGGAGGGCGGACGCATCACCGCCGTCGGCACCCACTCGGAGCTGATGGCCACCAACGAGCACTACCGCTACGTCATCTCCTCGCTCGACGAGGACGACGCACCCGCCCGAGAGGAGGCGATGGCATGAGCCAGCAGGACCAGGTACCGCCCGTGGACACGGCAGCCGGGCCGGGAGGCCCCGATCCCGTCCTCGACGACGTCGCGGACACGAAGGCGGCCGGCCCCGTCACCGCCGCGGTCACCACGCTCGGCGTGCGCGGCGAGGAGCGCGAGGACTTCAGCAAGGCGGAGAGCAAGCGCCTGCGGCGTCGCTCCCTCGCCCTGCTCGGGTCGCTCGCGGCTCCGCTGAAGGCACGCCTCGTGCTGCTCGGCGTCGTCGTGGTGGTCTCCACCGCGGGGACCGTCGCGGGTCCCGCGCTCATCGCGTGGGGCATCGACAACGCCCTGCCCCGGGTGATGGACGAGAACGACTGGGTGCCGGCGTTCGGCGTCGTTTCGACGTACATCGTCGTCGCGGTGCTCGGCGCGGTCCTCACCGCCTGGTACACCGTGCTCGCGGCGCGGATCAGCCAGGCGATCCTGTTCGACCTGCGGAAGCGCGTGTTCCTGCACACCCAGCGGCTGTCGCTCGAGTTCCACGAGACGTACACGTCCGGCCGGATCATCTCCCGCCAGACGAGCGACCTGGACTCGATCCGCGAGCTGCTCGACTCCGGCTTGAACCAGCTCATCCAGGGCGTGCTCTACATGGTGTTCACGGGCATCGCGCTCGTGCTGCTCGACCCGACCTCCGGGCTCGTGCTCGCGGTGTCGCTCGTGCCGCTGTGGTTCCTGATCCGCTGGTTCCAGACGAACTCGCAGACCCTGTTCCGGGCCACCCGTGTGACCTCGGCGCGCGTCATCGTGCACTTCGTCGAGACCATGACCGGCATCCGGGCGGTGCAGGCGTTCCGGAAGGAGTCCCGCAACCGCGACGAGTACGGCGGCTACGTCGAGGACTACCGGGTGGCGAACACGAAGGTCTTCAACCTGTTCGGCACGTTCGACCCCGTGCTCGTCCTCATCGGCAACGCCACGCTCGCGGCCGTCGTCATCGTCGGCGGCTTCCGGATCGTGGGGGGCTCGCTCGAGGTCGGCGCGCTGCTCGCGGTCGCGCTGTACGCCAAGCGGTTCTTCGACCCGGCCCAGGAACTCGCGATGTTCTACAACGGGTACCAGTCGGCCTCGGCGGCGATGGAGAAGATCTCCGGCGTCCTCGAGGAACGCCCGTCGGTGCCCGACCCCGCGAAGCCCGTGCGGCTGCCGGACGCCACCGGTGCGATGGACTTCGACGACGTCGAGTTCGCGTACAACGCGGAGAAGGTCGTGCTCCCCGAGTTCGACCTGCACATCCCGGCGGGGCAGACCATCGCGCTCGTCGGGTCGACCGGTGCCGGGAAGTCGACGCTCGCGAAGCTCATGGCGCGGTTCTACGACCCGTCGAAGGGTTCCGTGCGGCTCGACGGCGTGGACCTGCGGGACATCGACCCGAAGGACATGCGCCGCGCGATCGTCATGGTCACGCAGGAGGCGTACCTGTTCTCCGGCTCCGTCGCGGACAACATCGCGCTCGGCAAGCCCGGGGCGACGCGGGACGAGATCGTGCGCGCGGCGGAGGCGGTCGGGGCGGACGCGTTCATCGAGGCCCTGCCCGACGGGTACGACACCGACGTGAACAAGCGCGGTGGCCGGGTGTCGGCCGGGCAGCGGCAGCTCCTGTCGTTCGCCCGGGCGTTCATCGCCGACCCGAAGGTGCTCATCCTCGACGAGGCCACGGCGTCGCTGGACATCCCGTCCGAGCGGCTCGTGCAGGAGGGCCTCGAGACCCTGCTCGCGGACCGCACCGCCGTGATCATCGCGCACCGCCTGTCGACCGTCGCGATCGCCCACCGGGTGCTCGTGATGGAGTACGGGCGGATCGTCGAGGACGGCACGCCGGACGACCTGATCGCGGGGACCGGGCGGTTCGCCCAGCTGCACGCCGCCTGGCGGGACTCGCTCGTCTGACGGACCGGGCTGCACGTGGTTTGCTGACTCCATGAGCAACGACAGCGTGCAGCCCGGCGGCGTCGCCCTGCGCGACCCCTTCTACGGGGCACCCTTCGCCGAGGCGGTCCGACGGTTCTGGCGGAAGTACACCGTGTTCACCGGACGGGCCTCGCGCGCGGAGTCCTGGTGGTGGTGGCTGACGTCGTTCGTGATCGGGCTCGTGCTCCAGCTCGTCCCGCAGGTGTTCACGCCCGGGACCCCGGTGCTCGAGAACCCGGTCGGCTCGTACCTGTTCGTGCTCTGGGGCCTGGCCACACTGATCGGGTCGCTCGCCCTCGGTGCCCGTCGGCTGCACGACGCGAACCTGTCCGGCTTCTGGCAGTTCCTGCACGTGGTCGTCGGCATCGGCTCGCTCGTGCTGCTGGTGATGTTCCTGCTGCCGCCGAACCCGAAGGGCTCGCGCTTCGACTGAGCGCTCAGAACGGGTCGTCGGCGTCCGTGGCGGGTGACCAGCGCGCCCGACGCACGTCGATCCTCCAGGCCGACGAGCCCGACGCAGCCGACGACCGCTCAACGAGCGGCGTGCCCTCGGCACGGTAGTGCTCGAGGGCCCGCGCCTCGTGCCGGACGGGCGGCAGTCCGCCGGCGCGCACCACGCGCCACCACGGCAGATCGGCACCCTCGCGGGCCATCACCGTGCCGACGGCGCGAGCGGCCCGCGACCCGAGGACGGCGGCGACGTCGCCGTACGTCATGACGTGTCCCGCCGGGATCAGCCGGACCACCTCGGCGACGGCGGCCCCGAAGTCCGGCTCGGCCCCGGAGTCCGGCTCGGGTCCGGACTCGGCTCCGTCCACGCCCGGTCAGAGCGCGAGGACGGCGTAGTGGTCGCCGTACTGCGTCTCACGCACGACCTCGAACCCGAGGGCGCGGAAGAACGCCTCGGGGCCGCCGTGGCCGCCCGGCTCGTACACGACCGTGAGCCGCTCGAACCCGCGGCTCCGGGCCTCGTCCGCGAGACCGTGCACCGCGAAGCGGCCGACACCGCGGCCCTGCGCGTCGGCGGCGACGTTGACGCGCCAGATCGCGCTGCGGAGCTCTTCCTCGTTGTTGTCCTCGTCGAAGGTGCCGATGATCATCCCGACCACGCGGTCCCCGTTGAGCACCACGCGGGTCCACGCCGAGCTCGGCTTCACGTCGGACTCGGCGACGCCGTACGTCGTCGGCTGGACGAACTGCTCCTGCCCGGGCTTGAGCGTCAGCGAGTTGGCCGCGGCGGCGGTCGACGCGGAGAGGGCTTCGAGGCGGAGGTCCGTCATGCCGCTCAGGGTAGCGGTGCACCCCGTCCGGGTGCCAGGACGACGTGCGAAGCGTTGCAGCACCGTTGCGTGCGCACGGGCGGCGGTAGGGTCGCGGCATGGCGGAGCATCGGCGCGGGGCGAACCTGCCGTCGATCGGCGGCTTCAACCGCACCGTCGTGCTCGACGCCGTCCGCCGCTCGCCCGACGGGCTGAGCCGTGTGGAGCTCGCCGCGAGCACGGGCCTGAGCGCCCAGACGGTGTCGAACGTCACGCGCTTCCTGATCGAGGCCGGCATGATCGTCGAGTCCGGCACCGTGGTCGCCGGCCGTGGGAAGCCCCGGACGATCCTGCGGCTCGAGGCGACGAGTCGGTACGCGGTCGGTGTGCACGTCGACCCCGCGGTCGTGACGTACGTGCTCCTCGACCTCGCCGGCAGCGTGGTCGCCGAGACCACCACGTCGACGCCCTCCGCGGACGACCCCGCCGAGGTCGTCCGGACCATCGCGACCGCCGTCGACGGCCTCGTCGCGGACGCCGGTGTCGCAGCGGAGAGCGTGCTCGGCGTCGGCATCGCGAGCCCCGGGCCGATCGACGTCGACGCCGGCGTCGTGCTCGACCCGCCGTTCCTGCCCCGCTGGCGGGACGTGCCGCTGCGCGACGCGCTCGCCGAGGCGACCGGCTTCCCGGTGCTGCTCGAGAAGGACGTCACCGCGGCGGTCGTCGGCGAGATGTTCCTGGCGGGGGAGTCCTCGGCGCGGAACTTCGCCTTCGTCTACTTCGGCACGGGCTTCGGCGTCGGGCTCGTCGTCGACCACGAACCCGTCCGCGGTACCGGCTCGAACGCGGGCGACGCCGGGCACATCATGGTCGACCAGGGGGCGCTCGCCGGGACCCCCGACGGCTCCGGTCCGCGGGGTGAGGTCGGGGCCGCGGTCGCCCCGGCACGGCTGGTCGAGGTCGCGCGCGGACGCGGGCTCCGGCTGCCCGGCGCTGCTCGGGCGGACGACGTCACCGCCGTGCAGCGGGCCTGGGACTCCCTCGGCGAGGCGATCGCGTCCGGCGACGAGGTCGCCTCGGGACTCGCGGCGGACGCCGGGACCGTCATGGGCCGGGCCGTCGTGGTCATCGTCAACCTGCTCGACGTCGACCGCGTGGTCTTCGGTGGACCGTTCTGGTCGCGCATCGCCCCGGTCGCCCTGCCGGCGGCGCGGGCCGCGATCACGGGGTCGCCGCTGCTCGTCCCGAAGCACCCGATCGCGGTCGTGGACAGCGGGCGGGGTGCGGACGTGGCGGCCGTCGGCGCCGCGTGCCTCGTGCTCGACGCGGCGCTGTCACCGCGCGCGAGCGCGCTGCTCATCCGCCGCTGACCCGTCGACGCGGGTCGACAGGAGCGGCTGGCCGACGACCCGCCGGTGACCGCGTGCCGGACGGGAGGCCCCGGTCGGGCCCGCCCCGCGCCTCCCGTCCGGTCGTCCGTCGACCGGGAGGCACGGTGACGGTCCGCCCCGCGCCTCCCGTCCGACGATGGGCCGTCAGGCCGCGCCGAGCACCCTCCGCCACGCCGCCGTGAGCGTGTCGTACTCCTCGTCCGTCAGGAGGTCGCGGACGCCGGTGGCGAGGACCGCCGAGCGGACCGCTTCCTCGGCCCCGGCGCGGTCGCGGAGGTGTGCACCGCCGTGCTTGACGGCCTTGCCGGCCTCCTGCGCCGCCTCGATCTCGTCGACGCGACCGGCCTCGCCGGCGGCGTCGAGTGCGTGCTTCCACGCGGCCAGCAGGTCGGCGTTCGTCACCATCCGGCCGTCGGCGCCGCCCTGGATCGCGAGCGAGGCGCTCGCCTCCGGCACCACGATCTGCTCGTCGGCCTTCCAGACGACGTCGAGCGCCTCGGCCTCCTCGGCGGTGATCTGCCCGGCACGCTCGATCATCGACTGCAGTGCGGTGTTGCTGGTGTCGTCCGTCACGGTTCCCTCTCCGACCGAACGCGCTCGCGTGGTCGCTCCCATCCTCCTGACGCCTGCTGGGAGGACGCGGCACCGGTCGTTCACCCGGCAGCCACCGGCCGGACGCCGGGATGCTGAACAGTCGTGCAGGTCCCCCTGACCTCCCCGAGAAGGATCCTGCATGCACACCCCCGCCCTGCGGCTCGGTGCCGGCCTCGCGACGGGCATCGCCCTCGCCGCCGGCGTGCTGACCGCGACCCCCGCCGTCGCCGCGGTCGGTGACGACGACCCGACCGTCGGCGCCCGCGTCACCACCGGCCCCGCCGCCGGGCTCGCGATCAACGAGGTGGAGTCGAACGCCGACGACACCGACTGGGTCGAGCTGGTGAACACCTCGTCCGCCGCGATCGACCTGAGCGGCTGGCGCTTCCTCGACTCCGACTCGTCGCACACGGCGTACACGCTGCCGCAGGGCTCGACGATCGCCGCCGGCGGGTACCTCGTCGTCGACCAGGAGACCACCACCCGGTCGGGCTTCGACTTCGGGCTCGGCGGTGCCGACTCGGTGCGGCTGTACGACGCCTCCGGCACGCTGACGCTGCGGTACGCGTGGACGACGCACGCCGCCGTGACGTACGGCAGCTGCCCGGACGGCTCCGGCACGCTCGTGGACACGACCGCGTCGACGAAGGGCGGACCGAACGACTGCTCGTCGCCCGTCCGCATCAACGAGGTCGAGTCGCAGGGCGGCACCCCGGGTGACTGGGTGGAGCTGACGAACGTCGGGACGACCACGGTCGACCTCGGCGGGTACGTGCTGCGGGACAGCGAGGACGACCACGCCTGGACGGTCCCCGCCGGCACCACCGTCGCGCCGGGCGGGTTCACCGTGCTCGACGAGGCGCAGGCCGGTGCGGACTCCGGTACCGCTCCGGGGGCCGGGACCGGGACCGGGACCGGGGCCGGGGCCGGGTTCGGCTTCGGGCTCGGGAAGGCCGACCGTGTGCGGCTCTCGGACGCCCGCGGCGTCCTGGTCGACGAGTACTCGTGGACCGCGCACGCCGCGACCACGTACGGCCGGAACCCCGACGGCACCGGCGCGTTCGCCGAGACGGCCGAGCCGACGAAGGGCTCGACGAACCGCTTCGCCGGCGTCGTCACCGCCGAGGCGTGGCCCGGCGGCCCGGACGAGACCGTCCTGGACGCCGAGGACACCTTCACCGGTGACCTGAGCGGCCTCGACTGGACGTCCTCCGCCTCCTCGCAGGACGGGCAGCTCTGGGCCGTGCAGAACGGGGACGGGCTGCTGTACCACCTCGTCCCGGACGGCCGGGGCGGCTGGGCGCCGACGAACACCGCGGGCGTCGACCTGCGGTACGCCGACGGCACCGGGACGCCCGACGCCGAGGGCGTCACCGTCACGGCCGACGACCCCGGCGCGGTGTACGTGTCGACCGAGCGCGACAACGACGTGTCGAAGGTGAGCCGCCCCGCCGTGCTGCGCTTCGCGACCACGGACGGCTCCGAGTCGGTCCTGCGCGCCACGGACGAGTGGGACCTCGCCGCGGACTTCCCGGGCCTGGGCGCGAACGCCGGGCTCGAGGGCGTGACCTGGGTGCCCGACGCGTGGCTGACGTCCCGCGGGTTCGTCGACCAGCACACCGGTGCGACCTACGCGCCCGCCGCGTACCCGGGGCACGGCGAGGGACTCTTCCTCGTCGGCGTCGAGGGCACGGCGAGCGTGTACGCCTACGCGCTGATGGACGACGGCTCGTCCCAGCGCGTGGCCACGATCGCGGCGCCGTTCTCGCTCGTGGCCGAGGTGCAGTTCGACCCGACGCTCGACGCGCTCTGGGTCGTGTGCGACGAGGCGTGCTCCGGCCGCACCGCGCTGTTCGACGTGCAGGACGGGGCGTTCACGCTCGCGACGCTGTACGAGGCCCCGGCGAACGCCGACCGGACGCTCGCCAACGAGGGCTTCGCGATCTCGGGGCGCTGCGTGGACGGTGCTCGGGCGACCTTCTACGCCGACGACAACGACACGAACGGCGCTTCGCTGCGCACCGGGACGTACCCGTGCGACGCGGTGGAGGAGCCGGGTGACGGCGATGGCGGGATTCCTGCGCCGGGTGACGGGGAGGCGCCTGCGCCGGGTGACGGGCAGGCGCCTGCGCCCGGTGGCGGGGAGACGCCCGCGCCGGGTGACGGCGGCGGCAGCACCCCGGCTCCGGGCGCGGGTGGCAGCAGCCCGGCCCCGGTCCCGACGACTCCTGGCCCGACGGCTCCTGGCCCGACGGCTCCGGGTCCGGCGGCACCCGCGGCTCCGGTCGCGCCGGGCGTCTCGGCGCTCGTCGACGGGAACCGTGGCTCGGTCTCCGCGCCGTCGAACGTCCGTGCGGGCAGCTCGCTGACGATCGACGTCGGGACGCGGTACGCCGGGGAGCGCGTCGCGGTCTGGCTGTTCTCCGAGCCACGACTCCTCGGGACGCCGGTCGTCGCCGCGGACGGCACGGTGACGGTGGCCGTCCCCACCGACGTCCCGGCAGGGCAGCACCGCATCGCGGTGGCCGCGTTCGACGGCACGGTGCTCGGGTGGACCGGGATCACGATCGACCCCGCGACGGGGTCGCTCGCGTTCACCGGTGCCGAGCTGGGCGGTGGGATCGCCGCGGCGCTCCTGCTCCTGGCAGCCGGTGCGGGTGTCCTCGTGGCGCGCCGTCGTCGGACGGTCGGCTCGCCGGCCTGACGCTGCACGACCCGACCGACGCCCCCGTCGTCCCACCGGACGGCGGGGGCGTCGGTGTCCCGCGCGGGGGCGTCGGTGCCTCCGCGATGGCGTCCCAGCACCGCGACGGCGTCGGTGCCTCCGCGGTAGCGTCGGGGGATGCGCTCCGAGGTCCTCCGCTACACCGCCTTCGCCGCCGAGCCAGGGGGCGGCAACCCCGCGGGGATCGTGCTCGACGCCGAGGGGATGACCGACGACGAGATGCTCGCGGTCGCGCAGGAGGTGGCGTACCCGGAGACCGCCTTCGTGGTCGCGCGGACGCCGGACGGCGCCCGGGTGCGCTACTTCTCGCCGGCCGCCGAGGTCCCCTTCTGCGGACACGCCACCGTCGCCACCGCCGTCGTGCTCGCCGAGCGCGAGGGGACCGGGGCACGGGTCTTCTCGACGGCCGCGGGGGACATCGCGGTCGACGCCACGACCGCACCCGACGGCAGTGTCCAGGTCGCGATGACGAGCGTCGAGCCGTCGACCCGTCCGATCGATCCCGCACGGTGGGAGCGGCTCGCCGCCGTGCTCGGGCTCGTCGACGGTGACGTCGCCGAGGGGTTCCCCGTGCTCGAGTCCTCCGCCGGCAACCGGCACCCCGTGGTCGTGCTCGCCGACGTGGAGCTCTTCCACCAGTTCCGCTTCGACCCCGCCGCGCTCGCCGCACTCAAGCGGGAGTACGGGTGGGAGGGCACCGTCACCGTCCTGCACCGGACGGGTCCGCTCGAGTTCGAGGCGCGGAACCTCTTCCCCGCCGGCCGGATCACCGAGGACCCGGCGACGGGCTCGGCGGCGGCCTCGACCGGTGCGTACCTGCGCGCGGTCGGCGCGGTGTCGCCCGGGGCACGCGTGGTGATCCGGCAGGGTCGACACGTCGGGCGTCCGAGCGTGCTGCTCGTCGACGTGCCCGAGTCCGGCGGCATCACGGTGACCGGGGGCGCCACCCCCATCGCCTGACCCGGCGGCACCGCCTGCGCGCGACGCCGGGCGCCCGTTCCTTCCCCTGGCGCCCGCGATGCCTGGCGCTTCCGGGCGTACCTGGTCGTTCCGGCAGACCAGGTACGCCCGTTCCGACCAGGTACGCCCGTTCCGACCGGGCACGCGCGACAGCTTCGAGCCCGCGCGGACGCCGCGGGCCCCGGCGCGCACGGGACCACCCTGCGCCCCCGGGACCGTTGCCGACCCGTGACGGAAAGTGCTTGACACGAATAAGTCCATCCGTTGTACTAATCCTGCGCGCGGGTGACGGAGCCCGCGGACATCCCGTGCAAAGGAGCACCGATGAAACGCCGCACCCGAATCATCGCCGGACTCGCAGCCGTGGCAGCCGCCGCGGTCGGGCTGGCGGGTTGTTCCAGCTCGGGCTCTGCCTCGAGCGACACGATCAAGATCGCCTACCAGAAGTTCGGTGCCTTCCAGCAGCTCGACGCCCAGATGAAGGTCGTCAAGCAGGAGTACGAGAAGGCCAACCCCGGCAAGAAGGTCGAGCTCGTCCCGATCCAGGCGCAGGAGGACGACTACGCCACGAAGCTCGCCCTCATGAACCGCGCCCCCGCGACCGCTCCCGACGTCATCTACGAGGACACCTTCCGCATCAAGGCGGACGCCGACGCCGGGTACCTGCTGCCGATCGACCAGTACACGGAGAAGTGGGACGAGTGGGACCAGTTCTACGACAACGCCAAGCAGGCCGGCGAGGGCGAGGACGGCAAGATCTACGGCGTCCCGATGGGCACCGACACCCGCGCGCTCTGGTACAACAAGGACATCTTCGAGAAGGTCGGCCTGCCGGTCCCGTGGGAGCCGAAGACCTGGGACGACGTGCTCGCCGCGGCGAAGACCATCAAGGAGCAGGACCCGGACGTCATCCCGTTCAACATCTACTCCGGCAAGGCACAGGGCGAGGCCTCGACCATGCAGGGCTTCGAGATGCTGCTCTACGGCGCGGACGGTGACGGCAACACGCTCTACCAGGACGGCAAGTGGGTCGTCGGGTCGAAGCAGTTCGAGGACTCGCTGCAGTTCATCGAGGACGTCTACCAGGGCGACCTCGGCCCCACCCCGCAGCAGGCGCTCGACACGAACATCGGCACCACGATCACGCAGACGTGGCTGCCCGAGGGCAAGCTCGCCATCGACCTCGACGGTTCGTGGCAGTCGGGCACGTGGCTCGAGACGGGCACCGCTCCGTGGAAGGAGTGGAACGACGTGATGGGGCAGGCGCCCTTCCCGACCCAGAACGGCCAGGAGCCCGGGTACAACTCGATGTCCGGCGGGTGGACGCTCTCGGTCGGTGCGAAGTCGAAGGACCCGCAGGCCGCGTTCGACTTCATCACGATGTTCCTCGACAAGGACGGCTCCATCAAGTACGACGCCGAGAACAGCCAGATCGCCGTCCGCAAGGACGTCGCCGAGGACCCCGAGTACACCGGCGCCAACCCCACGTTCGAGTTCTTCTCCGGCTTGGTGGAGCACACCAACTTCCGCCCGGCGACGAGCGAGTACGCGCAGGTGTCGAACGCCATCCAGGTCGCGATGGAGTCCGTCATGACCGGCCAGCAGTCGCCGTCCGAGGCCGCAGCCGTCTACGACAAGGCCGTCGAGGGCGTCGTCGGCAAGGACGGCACCGTCGCTGCCGGTCAGTGACGTGACCGTCTGACGGACGGGAGGCGCGGATCACCCCGTGCACCGCGCCTCCCGTCCGACCCACCCCACCTTCGGAACCCCTCCGCACCCGGAAGGCATCCACGTGTCCAGCACCCCTCTCGCGCCGACGCTGTCGGCGCCCGGCGCGCCGAAGCGCACCGAACCACCCGTGCCGCGCAAGCGGCGGCCCCTCCGGAACGCGACGCGGGTCGTCCCGCTCCTGCCCGCCGTGGTCCTCCTCGTCATCTTCCTGCTCGGGCCGGTCATCTCGTCGTTCTACGGATCGTTCACCAACGCGGCCCTGACCGGCGTCGATGCCGCGAACCAGCAGTTCGTCGGGTTCCAGAACTACGTCGAGCTGTTCCAGGACCCGGACTTCCCGAAGTCCGTCGTCCTGACGATCGTGTTCCTGCTCGCGTCCGCCGTCGTCGGGCAGAACGTGCTCGGTCTCGGTCTCGCGCTCCTCATGCGCAGCGCGAACAAGCTCGTCCGCGCGGTCGTCGGAACCTTCGTCGTCGCCGCGTGGGTCCTGCCGGAGATCGTCGCCTCGTTCGCCGCGTACGCCTTCTTCCACGACGAGGGCACGCTCAACTCGTTCCTCGCCTCCATCGGGATCAGCGGGCCGAACTGGCTCTACACGTACCCGATGATCGCGGTCATCCTGGCGAACGTCTGGCGCGGTACCGCGTTCTCGATGCTCGTCTACTCGGCGGCCGTGCAGGAGGTCCCCGAGGAGATCACCGAGTCCGCCGAGGTCGACGGCGCCACCGGCTGGCAGCGCCTCGTCTACATCACGCTGCCGGTGATCCGTCGGTCCATCTCGACGAACCTCATGCTCACGACACTGCAGACGCTGTCGGTCTTCACCCTCATCTTCGTGATGACGGGCGGCGGACCCGGCACCAACTCGTCGACCCTGCCGATCCTGGCGTACCAGGAGGCGTTCCAGTTCTCGCAGCTCGGCTTCGGGACCGCGATCGCGACCATCCTGCTCGTGGTGGGGGCGGTCTTCTCGATCATCTACATCAAGGCACTGAAGCCGGAGGTGGACTGACCATGGCCCTCACCGCTGACCGTCCCGTGTCCGACACCACCCGGTCCGTCACCGCGCCGGGCGCCCTGCACATGACCTCTCCGCGGGGGCGCACCCTCCGCTGGGTGTCGAACATCGTCCTGCTCGTCATCGCCGTGTGCTTCGCGGTGCCGCTGCTCTGGCTCGTGCTCGCCTCCGTCGACGCCCAGGCCTCGCTGTCCGTGAAGATCCCGTCGCAGTTCACGCTCGACAACTTCACCCAGGTGCTCACCCCGGAGCTGTCGTTCATCCCGCTCGCGAACAGCCTGCTGCTCTCCGGCGGCACCGCGGTGGTGACGGTCGTCGCGGCGCTCCTCGCCGCGTACCCGCTGTCCCGGTACAAGATGCGGGTCAACAAGCCGTTCCTGTACAGCATCCTGTTCGGCACCGGCCTGCCCATCACCGCGATGATGGTGCCCGTCTACGCGCTGTTCGTGTCGCTCAACCTCATCGACAACATCTACGGCTGCATCTTCTTCCTCGCCGCCACGAGCCTGCCGATGGCGATCTGGATGGCGAAGAACTTCATGGACTCGGTACCGATCTCGCTGGAGGAAGCGGCGTGGACGGACGGCGCCTCGATGTTCACCACGCTGACGCGCATCGTCGTGCCGCTCATGCGTCCGGGGATCGCCGTCGTGTTCATCTTCGTGTTCATCCAGGCGTGGGGGAACTTCTTCGTCCCCTTCGTCCTGCTGCTCTCGCCCGACAAGGTGCCCGCCGCGGTGAGCATCTTCAACTTCTTCGGGCAGAACGGGGCCGTCGCCTACGGGCAGCTCGCCGCGTTCTCGATCGTGTACTCCGTGCCGGTCATCGCCCTCTACGTGCTCGTGTCCCGCGGCCTCGGTGGGGGCAACGCCCTCGCCGGCGGCATCAAGGGCTGACCGCGCCCCACGCTCGCCGGGCACCACGCCCGACCGTCCCTGCTGGAAAGGAACCACCTCCATGCACCACGACGAACCCCTCGTCGAAGCTCGGATCGCCCGTCTCGTCCGGGACCGCATCGACCCCGCCGTGCACCGTCGCTCGGCGCCGGTCACCGTCGACGCCTGGCAGGTGCCGGACGAACCGGTGCCGTTCGCCGAGGCCGTCGCAGCCGAGTACACGCCGTTCCGCGTCGGTGACGCCTGGGGAGCGCGGCCGTGGGGGACCACCTGGTTCCGCGTCCGCGGCACCGTGCCGGAGGACTTCGGCGTCGACCCCGGCACCACCGTCGAGCTCCGGGTGGACCTCGGCTTCTCGAAGCGGCAGCCCGGGTTCCAGGCCGAGGGGCTCGCCTGGCGCACCGACGGCTCCACGATCAAGGGCATCGAACCGCGGAACGACACCGTGCCCGTCGAGGTCGGCCCCGGCGGCACGTTCGAGGTCTACGTCGAGGCCGCCGCGAACCCGGACATCGGCGGTGACGACTTCCAGGGGGCGACCCCGCTCGGCTCGAAGACCACCGCCGGCACCGAGCCGATCTACCGCCTGCGCGCGCTGGAGCTCGTCGAGCGGGACGACACCGTGTGGGAGCTGCAGCAGGACGTCTGGGTGCTCCGCGGACTCATGGCCGAGCTGCCGACCGACGGCACCCGGGGCGCGGACATCCTGCGCGGGCTCGAACGTGCGGCGGACGCCCTCGACCCCGACGACGTCGCCGGCAGCGCTGCCGCGACCCGCGAGGTGCTCGCGCCGCTGCTCGCCGTGGGGGCGGCCGGGTCCGCCGGGCGCGCCGTCGCCGTCGGGCACGCCCACATCGACTCCGCCTGGCTGTGGCCCGTCCGCGAGACGATCCGCAAGTGCGCGCGCACGTTCTCGAACGTGCTCGACCTGATGGACCAGGACCCCGACTTCACCTTCGCCTGCTCGTCGGCCCAGCAGTACGCCTGGATCCGTGACGGCTACCCGTCGATCTGGGCGCGCATCAAGCAGCGGGTCGCCGAGGGGCGCTGGATCCCGGTCGGCGGCATGTGGGTCGAGTCGGACACGAACCTCCCCGGCGGTGAGGCCCTGGCCCGCCAGTTCGTCGCGGGCAAGCGGCTCTTCCTCGAGGAGTTCGGCATCGACACCCCCGAGGCCTGGCTGCCCGACTCGTTCGGCTACACCGGAGCCCTGCCGCAGATCGTCCGCGCCGCCGGGTCGAAGTGGTTCGTCACGCAGAAGCCCTCGTGGAACGAGACGAACGTCATCCCGCACACGTCCTTCCACTGGGAGGGCATCGACGGCTCGCGCGTCCTGACGCACCTGCCCCCGGCCGACACCTACAACTCGGACGTCTCGGCGGCCGACCTGCACCGCGGCGAGCGCGGGAACAAGGAGCGCGGCGTCGCGAACACGTCGATGCTGCTCTACGGGTTCGGCGACGGCGGTGGCGGACCCACCCGCGAGATGGTCGCGGCAGCACGACGCCAGCACGACCTCGACGGCTCGCCGCGGGTCGACCTCGGCACCCCCGCCGAGGTCTTCGAGGAGCTCGAGCGCGTCCTGCCGGAGCCCGCCGTGTGGTCGGGGGAGATGTACCTCGAGTTCCACCGCGGCACCTACACGTCGCAGATCCGCACGAAGCAGGGCAACCGGCGCTCCGAGCACCTGCTCCGCGAGGCCGAGCTCTGGGCGGCCACCGCAGCCGTGCGACTCGGCGCCGAGTACCCGTACGACGAGCTCGAGTCCGTCTGGCACACCGTGCTCCTGCAGCAGTTCCACGACATCCTGCCGGGGTCGTCGATCGCCTGGGTGTACGAGAACGCCGAGGCCGAGTACGCCCGGGTGGCGGAGGTGCTCGAGGACCTCATCGGTGCCTCGACGACCGCGCTCGCGAGCGGTGGTGCGCCGGCGCTCGCCGGGGTCGGGGCGTCGGCGACCGCCTTCGCCGGGGACGGTGGGGCGCCGCTCGACGCTCGGCGTGGTCCGGGTGCCGCCGGGACCGGGGGCAGCGCCGATGACGGGACGGTCGTGCGCTTCAACGCCTCGCCGGTCGCAGCGGGCGGGGTGACCGCCCTGGGTGGTTCCGCCGTGTCGGCGACGGAGGCCGTGCCTCCCGTCCGGAGCGGTGACCGCTTCGTCCTCGACACCGGTGTCGTCACCGCGACCGTCGACGCGGAGGGCCACGTCGTGTCGTTCGTCGACCACGCGACCGGACGCGACGCGATCGCGCCCGGCGCTGCCGCCGCGCAGTACACGGTGTTCCGCGACACCCCGAACCAGTGGGAGGCGTGGGACATCGACCGCGCCTACCAGCGCAGCGGGACCGTGCTGGCGGCGGCCTCCGTCGAGGTGGTCGGCGATGCGCTCGTCGTGACGCGTCCCTTCGGCTCGTCGTCGGTGACCACCCGGTACTCGGCCGTCGCCGGGCAGCCGGAGCTGCACGTCGAGACCGAGGTCGAGTGGCACGAGCAGCAGAAGCTCCTCAAGCTCGCGTTCCCGCTCGACGTCCGGGCGTCCGTCGCGTCGAGCGAGATCCAGTTCGGGCACATCGACCGGCCGACGCACCAGAACACCTCGTGGGACATGGCGCGCTTCGAGACCGCCGCGCACCGGTGGGTGCACGTCGCAGAGCCCGGCTTCGGGGTCGCGGTGGCGAACGACTCCACGTACGGGCACGACATCACCCGCTCGACCCGGGCCGACGGCGGGACGACGACGCTGGTGCGGGAGTCCCTGCTGCGCGCGCCGACGTTCCCGGACCCGCACGCCGACCAGGGGCACCACGTCTTCCGGACGGTGCTGCGCGTCGGGGAGTCCGTGCTCGACGCGGCGGACTCCGGGTACCGGCTCAACCTGCCGGTGCGGTCCGTGCCGGGGTCGGGGTCGGCCGACGTGTCGCCGCTGGTCGTCGTGTCCTCGCCCCAGGTGCTCGTCGAGGCCGTGAAGCTCGCCGAGGACCGCTCCGGCGACGTCGTCGTGCGGCTCTACGAGGCCTCGGGCGGTCGGGCGTCGGACGTCGGGGTGTCGTTCGGGTTCGACGTCGCTTCGGTGGAGGCCGTGGACCTGCTCGAGCGGCCGCTCGGCTCGGGGACGTGGGCGGCCGGGGAACCCGTCGTGCTCACCCTGCGCCCGTTCGAGATCGTCACGCTGCGGGTGCGGCGGGCCTGAGGCCACGCCGACCCCGTGGCAGCGGGGCGGCGGCGCTGGGCCCGAGGCAGCGGGGCGGCGGCGTCCGGCCCGTGGCAGCGGGGCCGGCGGAGAGACAGCGGCGCCGGGGGAGCACGGGTGCGTTCCCCCGGCGCCGCGTCGCGCGTGGGCCGATCCTCCGCTGGGCCGGGACGTCCTGCTCTGCGCTGCCCTGCGCTGCCCGGCCCTGCCCTGCCGTCGCCCCGCCCCCGCCCCCCCGGAATCGGGCACACCTGGTCGATCCGGGCGTACCTGGTCTTCCGTTCCGACCAGGTACGCCCGGAAACGCTTGGTACCGCACCTGTTCTGGGAAGGAACGAGCGTCCTGCACAGGGCGACCGGACTGGAGGCTCGTCCACAGTTGCCACGATCGGCACCCGTCGGCGCGTGGAGACCGGGCACGATCGCGGCATGGAACGTCCACTCCCCATCCTCCGTGCGGGACCGGCACGCGAGATCGCGTGTGACCCGACGACCCTGCGCCGCCGCGCACGATCGAGCGGCGCTGACCGGTTGATCCGCGTCGGCCCGAACGCCTTCGTCGAGGGCGCCCGCTGGGACGCCGCGGGGCCTCGGCAGCGCTACGTGACCCGTGTCCATGCACGGCTCGGGCGGATCGGTACCGCGGCGGTCGCCTCGCACGTGTCGGCGGCTGCGGTCCTCGGGCTCCCGGCCCTGGGCGGCTGGCAGGTCCCCGTGCACGCGACCGTGCCCGAGACGATGTACCGCGGGCGGACGCGGGACCTCGTCCTGCACACGCGTCCCGTTCGTGGCGACGAGCTACTGGCGGCCGACGGGATCCGGGTGACGACCGTGCCCCGCACCGTCGTCGACATCGCGATGCAGGACGACCTGCGCACCGCGGTGGTCGTGGCGGACGCTGCGGTGCGAGCCGGGACCGGAGCGGCGGAGCTCCTGGCGGCGGTCGACCCCCGAGCACGCGGGCACCGTCGAGCGGAGCACGTGCTCGGCCTCGCAGACGGGCGCGCCGGATCGGTCGCCGAGTCCTTCGCGCGGGTGGTGTTCCTCGAGCTCGGGCTGCCAGGGCCGGTCCTGCAGCAGGAGTTCGTGGTCGGCGGGAGACGGTTCACGGTGGACTTCTGGTTCCCGGAGCAGGGTGTGGTCGTCGAGATCGACGGTCGAGCGAAGTACACGCAGGAGCGGTACCTTGCGGGTCGGAGCCCCAGCGAGGTGTTCCTCGACGAGAAGCGGCGGCACGAGCAGTTGCTGACCGTGCCCGGCGTGCGGACGATCGTCCGGCTCGAGTGGCGCGACCTGTTCGACCCCGACGGGCTGGTCCGACGCTTCCGAGCCGCGGGACTGCCGTGCCCGGTCCGACCGTCGAGGAGCGCACGGCCCGGGGCGGCCTGACCCGGCAGGCACGCGCATCGAAGAGCGCACGGCCCGGAGCGGCTTGATCTGCAGGCACGCGCGCAGCGGCCCGAGCGCGCCGCAGCCCGACGACGACGTGGCCGGGAGCCGACCCAGGGGCCCGCGGTTAGCGTCGCGCCCATGGCTGTCACCGAGATCTGGCTCGTCCGGCACGGGGAGTCGACCGCGAACGTCGCCGCCGCCAGAGCCGAAGCCGAGGGCGCGGACGTCATCGAGGTCGACCACCGCGACGCCGACGTCCCGCTCAGTCCGTTGGGGGAGGAACAGTCCCGAGCGCTCGGGCAGGAGCTCGCCGACCGCGGCGTCGACGACGTCCCGGTCGCCCTCTGGGTCTCGCCGTACCGCCGGGCGCAGCAGACGATCGGCATCGCGCTCGAGGCCGGCGGGCTGACCGAACCGCCGAAGCGCGTCGACGAGCGGCTGCGCGACCGGGAGCTCGGCGTCCTCGACCTGCTCACCCGTGACGGCGTGCGGAACCGGTACCCGGACGAGGAACGCCGACGACAGTGGCTCGGCAAGTACTACCACCGTCCCGCCGGCGGGGAGTCCTGGGCGGACGTGATGCTCCGCCTCCGCACCGTGCTGACGGACGTCGACCGGCTCGAGGGCACCGAACGACTGCTCGTCGCCGCGCACGACGCCGTGGTGATGCTCGCCGTCGCGGTCTGCCTCGACCTCGACGAACACGCCCTCATGGCGTTCGCCGAGGACCACACGGTCGCGAACGCCTCCCTGACACGACTCCACCGCGACGGGCCCGGTGCCCCCTGGACGCTCGAGGAGTTCTCCGCGGTGGGGCACCTCGACGACGACGAGGTCACCGAGCACAGCGGCCGGAAGGACGACGCCCGTGTCGACTGACCAGGAGCCTGCAGCACCGCAGCACATCACGCCGAACGTCCTCCGCGAGTGGGCGCTGCCCGACGCCGGCGCCGGCAAGTACGGCCGGGGACAGGTCCTCGTCGTCGGCGGCGCCGCCCACACCCCGGGTGCCGCCATGCTGTCGGCGCTCGCCGCACTGCGGGTCGGAGCAGGCCGACTGTCCCTGGCGGTCGGGTCGAGCGTGGCGAACCAGGTCGCGGTCGCCGTGCCCGAGTCGGGCGTGGTCCCGCTCGCCGAGGACGACGGCGGACACATCGCCGTCGGCGCGATCGACGCCGTGCTCGACACGGCCGGTGCTGCCGACGCGGTGCTGGTCGGTCCCGGGCTGGACGAGCCGGACGGTGCTCGGGACCTCGTCGCGGGCATCGCGGACGTGGTCGGTCCGGACACCTTCGTCGTGCTGGACGCCTTCGCGCTCGGCGTCGCGGCGGACGTCGAGGACCGGCTCAGGCCGTTGCGCGGTCGTCTCGTCCTCACGCCGAACAGCGGTGAGGCCGAGCGGCTGCTGGGTCGGGACTGCGGGGACGACGACGTCGCCGACGCCCGGGAGATCGCCGAGCGGTACGGCGCCGTGGTCGCGCTGTCCGACGTCATCGCGGCGCCGGACGGCCGTGCCTGGGTGAAGGGCACCGGCTCCGGAGGGCTCGGGACGAGCGGCAGCGGCGACGTGTTGTCGGGTGTGGTGGTCGGATTGCTCGCCCGCGGTGCCGAGCCGGCACAGGCCGTCGCCTGGGCGTCGTACGTGCACGCCGCCGCGGGTGACCGCCTCGCCGTGCAGGTCGGGCCACTGGGCTACCTCGCCAGCGAACTGTTGACCGAGATCCCGCGGGTCCTGGTCGAGCTCGGCGGCTGACGACGGCGCTCGTTCCTTCCCAGAACGACTGCGATACCTGGTCGGAACGGTTGTCCCTGGTGGAACCGAACGACCAGGTACGCCCGGATCTACCAGGTACGCCCGACCGCGCCCGGCGACGCCACGGCCACAGCCACGGCCAGGGCCAGACCTAGCGCCACGGCCACGGCCAGGGCCAGGGCGAGCGCGCTCACCCGCCTATCCGCGCAACGCCTCCACGGCCTTGTCGAACCGGCGCTGCCGCGTCTCCGGGGCCTTCGCCGCGAGCACCGGGTCCACGAGTGCCCGCTGCCGTGACGCCGACAGGGTCTCGTACGCCGCACGGACCCCGGCCGCGTCGAACGCCGCCGCCAGGTCGGAGGGCAACTCGACGGTGCGCGGCAGGGTGTCGAGCTCGAGTGTGACCTCGACGGTGTCCCCGGCGCCGATCCCCGCTGCGGTGCGGTGAGCCTCCGACAGCGGCACGAGGAACTGCCCGCCCATCACCCCGACCGTGGACCGGTAGGTGTAGCCGCCGTCGATCGTGACCACCACGGCAGGGCGCTTCCCGGAGCCGAGGGCGTCGATGACCTCCTCGGGGACGGGCAGGCCGGTGGCCGTCTTCCTCGCCTGCAGGACCGTCGTCGTGAACTGCACCCGTGCCTCCCGGCTGTCCGCGGTCGTGACCGCACCCGCGCGGCCGACGCGGCCGACGCGACCGACGCGACCGACGCGACCGTGCGTCGTACCGGTCGAGCGCAGGACGCGCGACCGGACGTCGAGCCCGCCGCGATCGACCCTCGCCGGGGACCGTCCCCGGCAGCGAAACCGTACAGCCGTACCCGCTGTTCCGCCACCGTTCACCGCCGCAGCACGACCCCGAAACCGGGCGCGTCCACGATCGTGCCCAAGCCGGACCCCCGGACACCCGAATCCCCACAGCACCCGGAAGGCACACCCCGTGCAGCACACCCGCACCCTGGCCGGCATCGCCCTGGCCGCAGCAGCAGTCGTCACCCTGGCCGGTTGCTCGGCGACGAGCAGCGCGTCGACGTCGAGCGACACCGACTGGAAGACCGCCACGAGCGCCGAGTCGGCCGGCGGCATGGACGCCCTCGTGAAGGCCGCGAAGGCCGAGGGGCAGCTCAACGTCATCGCCCTCCCGCCGACCTGGGCGAACTACGGCAAGATCATCGACGGCTTCGAGCAGAAGTACGACATCAAGATCAACTCGGCCAACCCGAACGGCTCCAGCGCCGACGAGGTCGCCGCCGTCAAGTCGCAGCAGGGCCAGTCGACGGCCCCCGACGTGCTCGACCTCGGCAACGCCGTGATGCAGCAGAACCTCGACCTGCTCACCGACTACAAGGTGGCGAACTGGTCGGACATCCCGGACACGCTCAAGGACGCGGACGGCAAGTGGACCCGCGACTACACGGGCCTCATGTCGATCGGGTACGACTCGTCGAAGATCACGGACGCCCCGAAGGACCTGGACGACCTGCTCGGCAGCGAGTACAAGGGCAAGGTCTCGATCGCGGGCGACCCGACGCAGGCGAACCAGGCGGCGTCGGCGGTCTACCTCGCGGCGCTCGAGAACGGCGGCTCGGCCGACGACATCTCGAAGGGCGTCGACTACTTCGGCAAGCTGCAGCAGGCCGGCAACTTCCAGAACGTGCTGCCCACCCAGGCGACGGTCGCCTCGGGGGAGACGCCCGTCGTGATCCAGTGGTCGTACAACAACCTCGCCTGGGGCCCGGCGGCCGGGTCGAGCGGCAACCAGGACTGGAAGACGGTCGTCCCCGAGGGGCAGGCGCTCGGCTCGTACTACTCGCAGGCGATCAACAAGGACGCACCGCACCCCGCGGCGGCACGCCTGTGGCAGGAGTACATCGCGAGCCCCGACGCCCAGAACCTGTACCTGCAGGCCGGCGCCTTCCCGTCGACCCTCGCGGCGATGGAGCAGTCGGGCAAGGTCGACGAGGACGCCCTGCGGGCCGCAGGCGGGATGCCGAAGGACTACGTCGAGCTGACCGACGCGCAGGTCACCGACGCGGCGAAGGTCCTCGCCGCGAAGTGGTCCGCCACGATGGGGTCCTGAGCAGCATGACGACCGCATCGGCGCCGGGCGGCAGCGCGTTCACCCCGGCCGCGGGCACGGGCACCGCAGTCCCGGTCCCCGCCGCCACCAGCGCGGCAGCGGCCCCCGTCGCGTCGTCCGGCGCCGATGCGGCCACCGCCGCCCGTCGCACCGGGACCCGGGCTCGCCGCCGCCCCGGCCTCGCCTGGCTCGGCCTCACCCCGTTCGCCGCGTACGTCCTGCTCTTCCTGGCCGTCCCCGCCGTGATCGCGGTCGGCAGCGGGTTCTCCACCGGCGACGGGCGGTTCACGCTCGCGAACCTCGCAGCGCTCCGCGACCCGTCCGTCCTCCGCGCGTTCGCCGGTTCGTTCGGCCTGTCCGCGGTCTCGGCCGTGATCGGCGCCGTCGTCGGTGCCCTGGTCTGCTGGGCGCTCGCCGCGCTCCGGCCCGACGGGTTCGTCCGCTCGATGATCGACTCCGCCGCCAGCGTCCTCGCACAGTTCGGCGGCGTGATGCTCGCGTTCGCGTTCATCGCCACGATCGGCGCGCAGGGACTGGTCACAACCTGGCTGGTGTCGGCCTTCGGTCTCGACCTCAACGCGAACGGGACCCTCCTGTACACCGTCCCCGGTCTCGTGATCCCGTACGTCTACTTCCAGGTGCCGCTCATGGTCCTCACGTTCATGCCCGCCCTCGAGGGCGTCAAGCCCCAGTGGGGCGAGGCCGCCGCCACCCTCGGCGCCTCGCGCGCGACCTCATGGCGGCGCATCGCCCTGCCCGTGCTCGCGCCGGCGTTCTGGGGGTCGCTGCTCCTGCTCTTCGCGAACGCGTTCTCGTCGTTCGCCACCGCGGCGGCACTCATCTCGCAGGGCGGCATCGTGCCGCTGACGATCCGCGCGCAGCTCACCAGCGAGACGATCATCGGTCTGCAGAACGTCGCGGGTGTGCTCGCCCTCGGCATGGTCGTGGTCATGGCGGTCGTGATGGGCGCCTACTCGCTGCTCCAGCGTCGCGCTGCGCGGTGGCAGCGGTGACCGCCGTCCCCTCGGTCCGCCCCGTGGCCGCCGCATCCCGGCCTGGAGGCCCCACCCGCGTCGGCCGCTTCGGCGTCGCTCCGTCCCGGGGCACCGCCGTCGCCGTGCTCGCCCTGGTCGGACTCGTCGTCGCCGTGCCGCTGGTCGCCCTGGCACAGTTCACGTTCCGCCAGGGCACCGACGGGGCGCTCACGCTCGACCACTACGCCGCGATCGTCGACCCCGCGAACGCGTCCACCTACCAGCCGGTGTTCGACGGCCTCGCGTCGTCCCTGCTCATCGCGGTGATCACCGTCGCGATCGTGCTGCTCGTGCTCCTGCCCGCCCAGATCGTCACCGCGCTCCGCTACCCCCGCCTGCGCCGCGTGCTCGAGTTCGTCTGCCTGGTGCCGATCACGGTGCCCGTCGTCGTGCTCGTCGTCGGCTTCATCCCCGTGTACCAGGTCGTCGCGCAGGTGTTCGGCTCCGGCGCCTGGACCCTGGCCTTCGCGATCGGCATCGTGTCGCTGCCGTTCGCGTTCCGCCCGATCGCCGCGGCGCTGACCTCGGTCGACGTCACGGTGCTGTCCGAGGCCGCTCGCTCGCTCGGCGCCTCGTGGTGGACCGTGACGTGGCGGATCCTGCTGCCGAACCTCCGCCGCGGCACCACCGCCGCGTGCTTCCTGACCGTCACGGTCGTCCTCGGCGAGTACACCCTCGCTTCGTTCCTGTCCCGCACCACGTTCCAGACCGCGCTCGTGCTCGTGCAGCAGACCGACCCGTACGTGGCCGCGATCTTCTCGCTCGCCGCACTGCTGTTCGGCTTCGTGCTGCTCGTCGTCATCGGCCGGGTCGGCGCGGGCCGCCGGCGCACCCCGAAGGAGTCCACATGACCGTCACCGCTCCCGCCGCCCCGGCGTCGCTGTCCACCGAGGGGGCGACCGTCGAGCTCGAGGCGGTCGAGAAGCACTACGGCTCCCACCGTGCGCTCGCCGGCCTGTCGCTCCGCATCGAGCCCGGCGAGTTCGTCTCGCTGCTCGGGCCGTCCGGCTGCGGCAAGACCACCGCGCTGCGTGCGCTCGCCGGTCTCGAGGCGATCGACGCCGGCGCGATCCGCATCGACGGGGTGGACGTCGACGCGGTGCCGGTCGAGCGGCGCGACATCGGCATGGTGTTCCAGCAGTACTCGCTCTTCCCGCACATGACGGTGCGGCAGAACGTGTCGTTCGGCCTCGAGATGCGGAAGGTCGCCGCCCCAGCACGCCGCGAGCGCGTCATCGAAGCGCTCGACATGGTGCACCTCGCCGGCCTCGCCGACCGGTTCCCGCACCAGCTCTCCGGCGGGCAGCAGCAGCGGGTCGCCCTCGCCCGTGCCCTCGTCACCCGCCCGCGCGTGCTCCTGCTCGACGAGCCGCTGTCCGCGCTCGACGCGAAGGTGCGGGTGTCCCTGCGTGACGAGATCCGCCGCATCCAGAGCGACCTCGGCATCACGACCGTCTTCGTCACCCACGACCAGGAGGAGGCACTCGCCGTCTCCGACCGCATCGCGGTGATGAACGCCGGCGGCATCGAGCAGGTCGGGACGCCCGAGGAGCTCTACCGGCACCCCGTCTCGGCGTTCACCGCGGACTTCGTCGGGCAGTCGAACCGCCTGCGTGGCGACCTGCGCAGCGGCGACGTGTTCGTCTACGGCTTCCACGTCCCGGCGCTCGCAGCGGACACCGCGGACGGTCCGGTGCTCGCCTACGTCCGCCCCGAGGACGTCGCCTTCGCCGCCGAGGGCGTCACCGGCACCGTCGTCACGTCGAGCTTCCTCGGGTCGATCCGGCGCACGACGGTCCGGCTGGACGACGACACGGTCGTGACGGTGCAGCACGAGGTCGGCGACCGCCGCGCCGCTGGCGACGCCGTGGCCCTGCGGCTGCTCGGCGCCCCGGCCGCGGTCGCCCCGCTCGCGTAGCGACCCCGTGCTCGGACCGTCCCGCCGAGACCCGGGCTGAGCGACGGATCGCGGGCCGCGCCGCCCGGGATCCGTCGCTGGAACGCGAGACCCGGCCCCCGGCCGGGGCGACCAGGTGCCGGTCTGGAGGCGCGGGGCGGGCCCGCACCGCGCCTCCAGACCGGCGGCGGGTCAGCGCTCGAAGCGCGCGGCCGGCTCGTCGGACAGGCCCGCCCGGACCCGCTCCAGCATGTCCGTGGACATCTCCGGCAGGGCGTCGAGCGGCGCCCAGAACGCCTCGGTGTTCTCGCCGTCCGCGGGGGCGGGCGTGCCGGACACGTACCGGCACGCGAAGACCAGGTCGAGGTACTGGGCGCGGTCACCGTTCGGGTAGGTCATCTCGGGCAGGACGTGCACCCAGTTGAGGCGCTCGGCGACCGCGACGACGTCGGCCTCCTCGAGGACCTCGCGCTCGGCGGCGACCGCGGGTTCCTCGCCCGGGTCGACGATCCCCGTCACCGGCGTCAGCGCGCCGTTGTCCGCGCGCCGGACGACGAGCAGTTCGCGGTCGGGGCCCTCGCCGCGCGTGACGACGGCGGTGATGCCCGTCATCCACAGCGGATCGTTGCCGACCTTCTCGCGCAGGGACAGGACGAAGTCAGGGGTGGGCATGCCCCCACGCTACCGAGCACCCCTGTCGGCGACTGGTCATGACCAGTAGGGTGAGGGCGTGGAGATCATCATCCTGCCGACGCCGGCCGAGGTCGGTCGTGTCGCTGCTGCCAAGATCGCCTCGGTCGTCGCCGAGAAGCCGTCCGCCGTCGTGGGTCTCGCGACCGGGTCGAGTCCGCAGGGCATCTACGCCGACCTGCGTCGTCGGGTCGAGGCGGGCGAGGTGTCCTTCGCCGCGGCCCGCGGGTTCGCCCTCGACGAGTACGTCGGGATCCCGCTCGAGCACCCGGAGTCGTACGCGTCGGTGATCCAGCGCGACGTCGTGGAGCCGCTCGGGTTCGACCCCTCGCGGGTGCGGGTGCCGGACGGCCGTGCCGCGGACCTGGCGTTCGCGGCGAAGGAGTACGACGCTGCGATCCGGGCCGCCGGCGGGGTCGACGTGCAGATCCTCGGGATCGGGGCGAACGGGCACATCGGGTTCAACGAGCCGACGTCGTCGTTCGCCTCCCGCACCCGCATCAAGACCCTCGCACCGTCCACGCGTGAGGCCAATGCCCGCTTCTTCGACTCGCTCGACCAGGTGCCGACGCACTGCATGACGCAGGGGCTCGGCACGATCCTCGAGGCGCGTGAGCTCGTCCTCGTCGCGCAGGGCTCGGCGAAGGCCGACGCCGTGGCCGCCGCGGTCGAGGGGCCGCTGTCGTCGTTCGTGCCCGGGTCGGCGTTGCAGCTGCACGAGCACGCGACCGTCGTGGTGGACGAGGAGGCCGCAGCCGGGCTCCGTCTGGCGGACTACTACCGGTACACGTACGCCAACAAGCCGGAGTGGCAACGCTTCGAGTGACGCCTGCCGAGCGGGATCAGCGGGCGGACGCCAGGCGCGCCATCCCCTCGCGCAGGGTCTCCTCGGAGCAGCCGAAGTTGAGCCGGGCGTGGCCGATGCCCGGCTGCCCGAAGTCGCGACCGTTCGTCAGCGCGACCTTCGCCCGGTCGACCAGCTGCAGGGCGGGGTCGTCGCCCCACGGCAGGGCCCGCAGGTCGAGCCAGGCCAGGTAGGACGCCTGCGGCTGCCGGTACCCAGCACCGGGCAGGGCCGAGCCGAGCTCCTCGGCGAGCACACGGCGGTTGCCGGCCAGCTCGGCGAGCAGCGACGCGAGCCACGGCTCCCCGTCACGGAAGGCGGCGACGCTCGCGGTGTACCCGAGGATCCCGGTGCGCTCGACGACCTCGACGGGCAGCCCGTCGAACCAGCCGCGCGCCCGCTGAGACGCCCCGACCATGAGCGCACACTTCGTCCCGGCCAGGTTCCACGCCTTGCTCGCGCTCGTCAGGGCGACGCCGTGCTCGATCGCCTCGGGTCCGCAGGTGAGGAACGGGGTGAACACCGCGTCCGCGTGCACGAGCGGGGCGTGGATCTCGTCGGAGACGACGACGGCGTCCCACTCCGCGGCGAGCCGGGCGAGTGCCACCAGGTCGTCGCGGGCGTGCACGAGCCCGAGGGGGTTGTGCGGGTTGCAGAGCAGGACCGTCCGGGCGCCGCCGGCGAAGGCGCGCTCGACCCCGGCGAGGTCCATCCGCCATCCGGCCGTGGTGTCGAACGGGTCGGGTTCGCCGTCCGGGGCGAGCAGCGGCACCTCGGTCACGGTGCCGCCGGCCTCGCGGACGTACTCCCAGAACGGCGGGTAGACGGGCGGCATGACGACGACCTGGTCGCCGGGGTCGACGACCCGTCGGAGCACCTCGACCGCCGCCACCGACACGTCGGTGGTGGTCCGGACGAGGTCGGGGTCGACGTCCCATCCCCACCGGCGGTCGGCGAAGTCGGCGAAGACCTCGGGCAGCACCCGGGTGTGCCCGACGTACCCGGTGTCCCCGTTGCGGACGGCGCGCTCGAGTGCCTCGCGCACCGGCTCGGCGGGGACCGAGTCCATCTCGGCGACGAACATCGGCAGGACCTCGGGCGGGTACGCGGTGTACTTCTCGCTCGTGCGGGTGCGCTGCGCATCGAACACCGAGATCATGACGCTCATGCGGCCATCCTGACAGCGCCGGTCTCGGACGTCACGCGACCGACGTGCCGAGCAGCTCCTCGGACAGCTTCCACACGCGTCGGGCGTCCTCAGCACTGCGCAGTGGCTTCCACAGCGGCGTCCGTCCGGGCGCTCCGCCGACACCGCCGGCACCCGTCGGACCCACGAACCCGCCGTCCCGCACGGCCGGGTCGGTGGCTGCGACGAGCGCCGGCAACCCGGCGGTCCTCGGGGTCCCGACGAGCAGGCCCCGAGCGGACAACCAGCGGATCACCCGGACCTGCGGGGTGTCGCCGCTCCGACCGAGCTCCGGGCGCGCGGCGAGCAGGCTCGTCGGCGCGACCCCGGGGTGCGCGAGGTTGCTCGTGATGCCCCATCCGCGGTCGGCGCTCCGTCGGGCGAGCTCGAGCCCGAACAGGCCGAACGCGATCTTCGACTGCCGGTACGCGCGCATCCCGTCGTAGCTCCGCTCCCAGTTCGGGTCCTCCCAGTGCACGGCGCCGCTGCGCGCGACGATGCTGATCTGCGACGTGACGTGGCCGCGCGCCGCACGGAGCAGCGGCAGGAGTCCGCGGACGAGTGCGACGTGTCCGAGGTGGTTCGTGCCGAGCTGCAGCTCGAAGCCGTCGGCCGTGGTCTGCCGCTCGGGTGGGGTCATGACCCCGGCGTTGCCCACGAGCAGGCCGACCGGCTGACCGGCCGACCGCATCGACTCCGCGAACGCGTCCACCGAGGCGAGGGACGACAGGTCCATCGCGCCGAGCTGCACGTCGGCGTCCGGGTGTTCGCGGAGCACCCGGATGCGTGCGGCCTCGCCCTTGCTCGGGTTGCGCACGGGGAGCACGACCGTGGCGCCGGCGCCCGCGAGTGCCGTCGCGATGCCCAGGCCGATGCCGTCGCTCGCACCGGTGACGACGGCGCGGGTGCCGTCCAGTCGCGGCAGGGTGATGTCGATGGGTCGTGTCGGCACGGTGGTCTCCTCGGGATCGTCGCCCGTCGTCGGGCTGGTGCCAGCCTGCGTCGGCGACCGGACCGCAACCAGGACCTGACGGACCGTGGCTGCGGAGGACGCGGACCGGCGAGGATGGGCCCGTGATCGATCGACCGGCGCTCGGCGCCTTCCTCCGCGGACGCCGGGAGGCCCTGCAACCGTCCGACGTCGGCCTCCTGCCGGGACAGCGGCGCCGGACCTCCGGGCTGCGCCGCGAGGAGGTCGCGGCGGTCTGCCACATGTCCCCGGACTACTACGCCCGGCTCGAACGGGGCACCGGTCCGCAGCCCTCCGAGCAGATGGTCGCCGCGATCGCGCAGGGGCTCCACCTGAGCCGGGCGGAACGCGACCACGTCTTCCGCCTCGCCGGGCACCGACCGCCGGAGTCCGGCGCGGGCTCGGACCACGTGGGCCCGGGCATGATGCGCATCTTCGACCGCCTGGTGGACACGCCGGCCGAGGTCGTCACGGAACTCGGCGAGACGCTCCTGCAGACGCCGCTCGCCGCCGCACTGTTCGGGGACGCGAGCCAGCGGCAGGGGCCGTCGCGCTCGATCGGCTGGCGCTGGTTCACCGAACCGGGTGCGCGGGACCTCTTCCCGCCGGAGGACCGCGACACCACCGCGCGGCTGTACGTGTCGTCACTGCGTGAGGTCGCGACCCGGCGCGGTCCCGGGTCCCGGGCAGCGCGGCTCGCGGACGAGCTCCTGCAACGCTCCGACGAGTTCCGGACGCTGTGGGACCGGCAGGAGGTCGGCCTCGTCCCGGGGACCGTCAAGCGCTACGACCACCCGGAGGTCGGCCGACTCGAGCTGCACTGCCAGGTGCTCCTCGACCCGGAGCAGGCGCACGTGCTGCTCGTCTACACCGCCGTCCCCGGGACCGAGAGCCACGACCGACTCCGGCTGCTGTCCGTCGTCGCGGCCTGACACCGTCGCCGGATCGTGACCACCCGTCCGCGATCGATCGGTGACGATGGACGCATGCGTCGGGGGACGAGGGGACTCGCCACGGCATCGGCCGTGCTGGTGCTCGTGACGACCGGCTGCGCCGGCATCGGGCCGACGGCGTGCACGGCGATCGGTTGGACCGACACCGTCGCCGTCGAGGTCCCGGGTTCCGCGGACCCGGCGTCCGGCGTCGCGGGCATCGTCGTCTGCCAGGGCCCGGACTGCACGCCCGGGGTGCCGCCCGAACCAGCCGTGCCGACCGCCCCTGGGGAAGCCACACCGGGCGCGCCAGCGGTCGGGACACTGCCGGACGGCACGGCGCCGACGGCAGTGCTCCCCATGGTCGAACGCGACGGGGACGTGTGGTCCGTGCCGACCTCGCCGGACACCGCGGGGCGCGGGCACGTGGCGGTCCTCGGCGCGGACGGCCGGGTGCTCGTCGAGCGCGGCGTCCACTTCACGTGGGTGCGGCACGGCGGGTCCGAGCAGTGCGGTGGGCCCTCGACCGCCGAGGTCGTCGTCCGGCTGCCCTGACCGCCGGCATCCGTGACCCACCCGACTCCCGAACTCGACCGGTAGAAGTGGGGGACCGCATCCGACGCACGAAGGAGTGCCCCATGCCGGACCGCCACGGACCGCTCGACCCGGAGTCGCTCCCGGAGCCGGTCGACGTCAGCGACAACACCGAGGCGATGCGTGCCGTGCACGAGGTCGTCGCCGCCGGACCCTTCGACGCGACGTGGGCGTCCCTGGCCGCCTACGAGCCTCCACGCTGGTACGAGGACGCCAAGTTCGGGGTCTTCCTGCACTGGGGCGTGTACTCCGTCCCGGCGTTCGGCAACGAGTGGTACTCCCGCGAGATGTACCGGCAGGGCACCGAGGCCTTCGACCACCACGTCGCGACCCACGGCGAGCACCGCGACTTCGGGTACAAGGACTTCATCCCGTCGTTCACGATGGAGCACTTCGACCCGGCCGCGTGGGCAGCGCTGTTCCGTCGTGCGGGTGCGCAGTTCGTCGTGCCCGTCGCTGAGCACCACGACGGGTTCGCGATGTACGACACGGACCGGTCCCGCTGGAGTGCCGCACGGATGGGGCCACGGCGCGACGTCTTCGGCGACCTCTCCCGAGCGGTCGACGAGGCCTGGATGGTCCGCGGTGCCTCGTCGCACCGTGCCGAGCACTGGTTCTTCATGAACGGCGGTGCCCGGTTCGACTCCGACGTGCTCGACCCGCGGTGGTCGGACTTCTACGGTCCCGCGCAGCGTGAGGAGACGGCTCCGAACGAGCGGTTCCTCGAGGACTGGCTCCTGCGCACCGTCGAGGTCATCGAGAAGTACCGGCCGCAGGTGCTCTGGTTCGACTGGTGGATCGAGCAACCGGCGTTCGCCCCGGTGCTGCAGACCCTCGCCGCGTACTACTACAACCGGGCGGCCGAGTGGGGACGCGAGGTCGTCATCAACTACAAGTGGGGAGCCTTCGCGCCCGGCACCGCGGTCTACGACATCGAGCGCGGAGCCGTGGCGGGCACCGAGCCGACCGTGTGGCAGAACGACACGTCGGTGTCACGGACCTCCTGGTGCTGGGTCGAGGGGCACGAGTACAAGAGCGTGCGCGAACTCGTCGCCGAGCTCGTCGACGTCGTCGCGAAGCGCGGGGTCCTGCTGCTCAACGTCGGCCCGAAGCCGGACGGCACGATCCCGGTCGAGGAGCAGCGCCTGCTCGAGGGCATCGGGCACTGGCTCGGCCTGCACGGCGAGGCGATCTACGGCACCCGGCCCTGGACCGTACCGTCCGAGGGACCGACCGCGGTGACCGCCGGGTCGTTCGTCGACGCTGCCGCTCCGGCGTACACGGCGGAGGACGTCCGGTACACCGTGCGGCACGACGTCACGGGCGACTCCCTCTACGCGGTCCTGCTCGCCCGGCCCGACGACGGCGTCGTACGACTGCGGTCGCTCGGGTCGGCGTCGGCGCTCCTCACCCGCACGATCAGCGATGTCGCGGTGCTCGGCTCCGGGACCGTCACGCGGTGGGACCGGACCCCGGACGCCCTCGAGGTGGAGGTCAGCGGCTCCACGACCGAGGACAGCGGACCCGTGCTGCGGATCCGCTTCGCGCCGGAGCAGGAGCAGCCCCGTCAGGACTTCCTGCACCAGTGACCGTCCGGCGGGAGCGCGCGGACGAGGTCACGCGCCGGCGGTGTCGGGGTGCATCCAGAACGGCGACCAGTGGTACCCGTCCGGGTCGTCGAACTGCCGCTGGTACATGAACGGGTACTCGTCGGTGTCCCCGATCCGCCCGCCGGCAGCGCGGGCCCGCTCGACCAGCTCGTCGACGGCCTGTCGGCTGTCGAGGTCGAACGAGAGCGTGACCTTCGACGGGGTGCCCGGTCCACCCACCAGGTCCTCCGTGCCGCCGACGCTCGCGTAGGCCTCGCGGCTGCTGAGCATCAGGTACTGGTCGGTCCCGAACACGACGCACGCGACGTCGTCCCGCGACATCCGCGGGTCGATGGTCCACCCGAGGGCCCTGTAGAACGCGGTGGCGCGCTCGACGCTCTCGACCGGGCAGGAGACGTAGAGCGCCATGCGGAGATGGTCCCGCCGCGCGCCGCCCGGGTCAAGACCTGGCGGGCACCAGCTCCCGACCGGCGCCCCACACCCGCTGCACCTCGAGCGCGGGGGAGAGCGCCACGAGGTCCGCGGCGTACCCGGGCGCGACCCGGCCCAGCCGGTCCCCGAGCCCGAGCGCCGCTGCCGGCACGCTCGTCAGCGCCGCGACCGCCTCGGGCAGCGACGCTCCGGCGGCCGACACGGCGAGCCGCAGCGCCGCGTCCTGCGTCAGCGTCGAACCCGCGATCGTGTCCGTCCCGGCGACGCGCGCGACGCCGTCCACCACGTCCACCGTCAGCGACCCGAGCGCGTAGGAGCCGTCGGGCGACCCGGCCGCGGCCATCGCGTCGGTGATCAGTGCGACGCGCCCCGGCGCCGCACGGAGCAGCACGCGGGCGACGGCGGGGTGCACGTGCACACCGTCGAGGATGAGCTCGAGCGTCACGCGGTCGTCCTCGGTCGCCGCGGCGATCGGACCCGGCGCCCGGTGGTGCAACCCCGGCATGGCGTTGCACGCGTGGGTGAGCACGGTGGCACCGGCGTCGAAGGCCGCCCGGGCCTGGTCGTACGAGCAGACGGTGTGTCCGACGGCGACGGTGACCCCGGCGTCGACGAAGCGGCGGACGGCGTCCAGCGCTCCCGGCAGCTCGGGCGCGATCGTGACCTGCCGCAGGACCCCGGCACCCGCGTCGAGCAGGGCGTCCACGGCCGCCGGCGACGGATCGACCAGGTGGGCGGCGTTGTGGGCGCCCCTGTTGTCGGGGGAGAGGAACGGCCCCTCCAGGTGCGCGCCGAGCACGAGCGGGTCCGTCGCGGCGACGGTGCGGATGCGCTCGAGCGACGTCGCGAGCGCTGCCGAGGGGTTCGCGACGAGGGACAGGACCGAACGGGTCGTCCCGTGCATCCGGTGCACGGCGAGCGCCGCGTCGAAGGTGTCGTCCTCGTAGGCCGCGCCGCCACCACCGTGCCCGTGCAGGTCGATGAACCCGGGCGTCAGGACGGCGTCGCCGAGGTCGACCACGTCCGGGGCGCTGGGCGCGTCGGCGCCGGAGCCGACCGCTTCGATCACGTCGCCGGCGAGCAGGACCCAGCCGTCGGCCGTGGAACCGGCCGCGTCGACCAGCCGACCGGCTCGGACCAGCGTGCGCCGCGCCTCCAGACCGGAGCCGGACCCGGACCCGGACCCGGACCCGGACCCGGAGCCGGACCCGGACCCGGAGCCGAGGCCGGACACCGACGCTGACCCGGAGCTCACGCCGTCTCCCGCCGGAACGCGACCACGCCGGAGAGCGCCGCGACCAGCACGAAGACCAACCCGACCACCGGGTGCCCGAGCGACACCCAGGCGCCGCCGGCCGCGATGACCAGCGCGGTCTCGACGACCACCTTGCCCACCACGTCGGTGTCGATCGGCGAGCGCGGCGAACGGAAGAGGAACCAGACGACCGCGGCGAACACCGGTGCCCCGACCATGAACAGCACCCCCGGGAACGGGAACGGCCACGCGAGGTAGCCCCAGTACGCCAGTGACAGCAGCCCGAACGCGCACACGAGCACGCGCAGCACCGTCCAGCCGGAGACGGAGGCCCGGCGGCGTGCGGGTGCCGGGTCCGTGGGCGGCGGGACGTCGCCCCAGTCGACGGGGCTCTGCGGTGCGTTCGTCATGCGGTGCCTACCTGAAGATGATCGTGCGGGCGCCGTCGAGGAGGACGCGGTCCTCCGCGATCCAGCGCACCGCCTGCGTCAGCGTCCGGGACTCCTCGTCCTGGCCGATCGAGACCAGCTCGGCGGGCTCCTTCGTGTGGTCGACCCGGACGACGTTCTGCTCGATGATCGGGCCCTCGTCGAGGTCGCTCGTCACGAAGTGCGCCGTCGCACCGATGAGCTTGACGCCGCGCGCGTGCGCCTGCCGGTACGGGTTGGCGCCCTTGAAGCCGGGCAGGAACGAGTGGTGGATGTTGACGGCGCGGCCCTCGAGCGCGGCGCACAGCTCCGGCGACAGGATCTGCATGTAGCGGGCGAGGACGACGAGTTCGATGTCGTGCTCCTCGACGGCCTCGAGGATCCGCTGCTCCATCGCCCGCTTCGCGTCCGCGTCGGTGACCGGTCGGTGCTCGAACGGCACGGAGTAGAACGCCGCCAGCCCGGACAGGTCGGCGTGGTTCGACAGCACGAGGGGGACCTCGATCGGCAGCTGGCCGCCGCGCTGCCGGTAGAGCAGGTCGTTCAGGCAGTGCCCGGCCTTCGACACGAGCACCAGGGTGCGCATCGGACGCCCGACCACGTCGAGCTGGACCCGCATGCCGTAGCGCTCGACGACGGGTGCGAGGGCCTGCTCGAACGTCTCGCGGTCGACCGGCGCCATGACCTGCAGGCGCATGAAGAACGAGTTCGTGTCGGCGCTCGAGAACTGCTGCGACTCGGTGATGTTGCCGTTCGCCGCGACCACGGCTCCGGAGACGGCGTGCACGATCCCGGGCTGGTCGTCGCAGACGAGCGTGAGGGTCCAGTGCGTGGGGTTCGGGGCGGTCACGGAGATCAGGGTACCGGGGCGCTCCGGCGTTCCGGCGGTTCGGCCGGGAGGCCCGTGGCGCGTCCGACGTGCGGCCCACGTCGCCGACAGGCCGGGGCTGACCCCCGGGCGCCGCGTCCACAGGGGCTGGTCCTGTCGTGGGGGGCATCGGTACCCTGGAGAGGGGAGGGTGCGATGACGATCGACTCAGCGGTGCGGGTCCGCACCCAGGCCACGCGCGGCTTCGCCGTGCCCGCCAGCTTGGACGATCTCACGGGCCCGGCCGAGGGCTCGCTCCGGCTCCCCGACACGGTGTACTGGGGGCCCGACCCGGTCGTCGACCTGGCCCACTGGGACGATGTCGCGAAGGCGTACGAAGCAACCCTGCGTGAGGGCACGCTTGCTGACGTCCAGGCCCTGGTCAGTCCGGCGGTCCTCCGGCGATGGTGGTCGCGGCTCTTCCTGCCCGTCCGGATCCGACGTGCGTGGGAGAGCCGGTTCCCCGAACTCGTCTCGTGATCGCGAGCGAGGCGATGCAGCGACGCGTGGCGTCGATCGCCCTCGCCGCGACCGACGACTCCGGGTTCGCACTGGCAGGGTCGGGTGCCATCCGTGAGCACGGGTTCACGGCTCGCCCCACTGCTGATGTGGACCTCTTCACCGACCGACGGGACGCAGGTGGGTTCGAGCGCGCTCTCGGCGATGTCATCGCGCAGCTCGCCTCCGAGGGCTTCGTCGTCACCGTCGCCAGACGCTTCGAGCTCTTCGCCAGGCTGCGGGTCACGCTCGATGGTGAGGTGGTCGAGGTCGACCTGGGAGTCGACTGGCGCGCTCGGCAACCCGTCGTGCTCGCCCTCGGCCCGGTGCTCGACGAGTACGACGCGGTGTCGAACAAGGTTGCAGCCTTGTTCTCGCGTGCGGAAGCGCGAGACTACCTCGACGTCGACGCGATCCGCCGGAGCGGGAGGTTCTCGGACGCCGAGCTCCTCGACGGCGCAGCCGAACACGACGACGGCTTCGATCGACAGCTCTTCGCCGAGGCGCTCCGACAGGTGCGGAGGATCGGTTCGCGGCGTGTGCGTGAGTACGGCGTGACCCCCGCCGAGTTGGCGGGTGTCGAGCGGAGGCTGACCGACTGGGCCGACCAGATCGAAGCGGCGATCGGCGCCGAGCACTGACGCGCCACGTCAGCGCCGGTCCGCCCGCGCCAGCGCCCGGTCTGCGAGCGTCAGCACGCTGAGCAGCACGCCGACGCCGAGCATCACCCACGCGAGCACGTGCAGGTCCGGCGTGGTCGGGGCCTGGCCGAACACCCCGCCGATCAGCGAGGACGCCGCGATCGCGCCGATGTAGATGCTCGTGCGCGACAGTCCGGCGGCGGTACCGATGTACTCCGAGGGCACCACCTTGTACAGCGCCGCCTGGTTCGACACCGACGCCAGCGCCTGGGGCACCCCGAACAGCGCCGGTACGACGAGCAGCAGCACGAGCGGCGACCCGGCGTGCAGCAGGAGCAGGAGCCCGGCGCCGACCAGGGGGACGAGCGCCGCGACGACGAGCGGCCGGCGGACGGCGGTGCGGCGGGCGACCATGAACGACACCACCCCGGCGACGACGGCTGCCGGGAGCTGCAGGTACCCGGCGACGTCGCTCGGGTAGCCCGCGACGTCCTGCACCCACTGCGAGAACCCGTACGTCATCGTGTAGGCGAGCAGGTAGGTCAGGAACAGCCGCGCGTAGGTGCGGGACAGCGCGCCGTTCCGGACGAGCAGGCGGACGTCGACGAAGGGCTTCGTCGCGCGCAGCTCCCAGAGCACGAGCGCCACGAGCAGCACGACGGCGACCGCGAGCAGCCACCAGAGTCCGGCGCCGAGGTCGAGCAGGAACACCAGGAGCGCCGACACCGCGCCGGTCATGAGCACCATGCCGAGCGGGTCGAGCGCGGTCCGGACCGGCAGCTGCTCGGCGTCACGGGGTCGGAGCCGGTCGGACGGCAGCCACATCGCGGCGACGACGAGGCCGAACACGGCGAGCGGGACGTTCACCAGGAAGATCGCGTGCCAGCCGAACGCCGCGATCAGTGCGCCGCCGAGGGGCGGCCCGGCCGCAGCGGAGACCAGCGAGGTGATCGAGAGCGCCCCGAGCACGAGCGGCGGTGTCGGCTTCCCGATCCTGGCGGAGTGCTGCCGCAGGGTGGTGAGGGCGGCCGGGTACGCCGACGACGTCCCGATCCCGATCAGCACCCGTGCGGCGACCGCCCCGCCGAACCCGGTCAGCACCTCGGGCACGACGCCGGCGACGCCGACGATCACGAGTCCGGTGAGGAAGACCTTCTTCGGGCCGAACCGGTCGGCGAGCTTGCCCATCGTCGGCTGCGCGACCGCGCTCGCCAGGTAGAGCGCGGCGACGAGCCAGATCGCCTGCGAGGCACCGATGCCGAGGTCGCGGGAGATCGGCGCGAGGGCGACGGACACCATCGTCGTGTTGATCGGGTTGAGCAGCGGACCGACCAGGACGGGGACGAGGAGCTTCGGGCCGAAGCCGCTGCCACCGGTGGTGCCGGCGTCGGGGACGGTCGGGACGGGGGAGGTCGACGTGGACGTGGTGGGCTTCTTCCTGGGGTCAGTCGTCGGTGAGCGGCGTGAGGATCGCGAGGGCGCGCGCGACCGTCACCCGGTCCTCGTCGGGCAGCGCGGCGAGACGGTCCGCGAGCACCCGGGTCCGGGTGGTCCACGCGTCGGCGCGGGCTCGGGAGCCCGTCTCCGTGGCACGGACGAGCGTGCGGCGGCCGTCCGTCGGGTCGGGTCGACGCTCGACGAGCCCGAGGTCGACGAGGGCCTGCACGGTCGCGCCCATCGACTGCGGGCGGACCCCCTCGGCGCGCGCGAGGTCGGCGACGGTGCTCTCGCCGTGGCGCAGGAGCCGACCGAGCGCGGCGGTCTGGGACGCGGTGACCTCGTCGGCCTTCCCGGCGAGCAGCGTGCGACGGATGCGACCGTGCAGGGTCAGCAGGTCGTCCGCGAGCGTGTCGATCGGTTCCACGGTGGAACAGTACGACTGAACAGGGCACCTTGCAAGGTTGCCTTCTGATCAGATGGTGCCGACCCCTGTTGTTCGCCCGGATGCGCGACCACCGCGACCACCGGGACCACCGCGACCACCGCGACCAGCTGACGGGCCGGTGTTGACGAGGCGGGACGTGCGCCGCACCTCCCGGCCGTCCCGTCAGCGGGTGGTGAGGGTCGTGACGAGGTGTTCCTGCACGTACCCGATCCAGTCGTAGACGTCGCGCAGGCCGAGGCCGGCGTCCCCGGAGGACGAGGCCTCCTCCGACGCGGCGTCGGTGATGCCGAGCCGCTCCGCGATCGTCAGCCGCAGGTCGGTGAGGCACCGCAGCCAGGCCTGCTCGTCCGGCGGGGTCATCGCGCCGTCCCGCGCACCGGTCAGCCAGTCGTGCACGACGTCGGCGTTCGCGGTCTTCTGGGTGAGCAGGTCCGCCTGCGTCCAACGGCGGAACTCGTCGCTCGCCTCGGTGTCCGACGGGTAGGCGTCCGGGAACATCCGCGCGGCGACGGGGTCGGACGCGAGGTCACCGCCGAGCACCTGCTGCAGCTGTTCGGTGAGCGACGTGAGGACGGCGCGCTCGCCCTCGGACATGGCGAGGTGCACACCGTCCTGGCGCCGGCTGAAGGGGATCACGCGTCCGGTCCCGCCGCGCGGTCGACGGTGGCCTGCAGGCCGTAGCCGTGCATGGCCTCGACGTGGCGCTCCATGGCCTCGCGGGCGCCGGTCGCGACGATCGCCCGGCCGTCGTCGTGCACCTGGCGCATGAGTCGCTCGGCGCGGGCGTGCGAGAAGCCGAAGTAGCTCTGGAAGACGTAGGCGACGTAGGACATCAGGTTCACCGGGTCGTCCCAGACCACGGTGACCCACGGCACGTCGAGGCGCGCGGCGAGGTCGGTGCGCTCCTCGACGTCGGGGCTGATCAGCGTCATGCGTCGACGGGGATGCTCGGGTGCATGTCCCAAGGGTGACACGAACGTGCGCGCTCGGTACGATCGACGGGTCGCGACTGGCGTTGGATGGGTCACCATCGGGGAGCGACACCTGACACGGAGCGCGGCCGTACGCCTGGGCCGCGCCCACCCGTCCACCTCGTCGCGTCCGCGCGGCGACTCAGACAACGAGGAGTCCCGTGTCCATCACCGATCTGACGCCTGCCACCGCGCAGTCCACGTTCAACGCCCCGCTCGCCGAGGTCGACCCCGAGATCGCCGCCGTGCTGCAGAACGAGCTCGGCCGCCAGCGCGACACCCTCGAGATGATCGCGTCCGAGAACTTCGTCCCGCGCGCCGTCCTCGAGTCGCAGGGCTCCGTCCTGACGAACAAGTACGCCGAAGGCTACCCGGGCAAGCGCTACTACGGCGGCTGCGAGTTCGTCGACGTCGCCGAGCAGCTCGCCATCGACCGGGCGAAGGCCCTCTTCGGTGCCGCCTACGCGAACGTGCAGCCCCACTCCGGCGCGAGCGCGAACGCCGCGGTGCTGCACGCCATCGCCTCCGCCGGGGACACGATCCTCGGTCTCGAGCTCGCCCACGGCGGTCACCTGACGCACGGCATGAAGCTCAACTTCTCCGGCCGCATCTACGACGCGGTGTCCTACGGCGTCGACCCGGAGACGTTCGAGGTCGACTACGACGACATCCGTGCGAAGGCCATCGAGCACCAGCCGAAGGTCCTCATCGCCGGCTGGTCGGCGTACCCTCGCCAGCTCGACTTCGCGAAGTTCCGCGAGATCGCGGACGAGGTCGGCGCGACGCTCTGGGTGGACATGGCGCACTTCGCCGGGCTCGTCGCCGCGGGCCTGCACCCGTCGCCCCTGCCGCACGCCCACGTCGTGTCGTCGACGGTGCACAAGACGCTCGCCGGTCCCCGCTCGGGCATCATCCTGTCCAACGAGGAGTCGCTCTTCAAGAAGCTGAACTCCGCGGTGTTCCCGGGCCAGCAGGGCGGTCCGCTCATGCACGTGATCGCGGCGAAGGCCACCGCGTTCCTGCTCGCCGGCCAGCCGGAGTTCAAGGACCGCCAGGAGCGCACGCTGCGCGGTGCCCGCCTGCTGGCGGACCGGCTCACGCAGCCCGACGCGAAGGCCGCCGGCATCGACGTCCTCACCGGTGGCACCGACGTGCACCTGGTGCTCGTCGACCTCCGTGCGTCCGAGGTCGACGGCAAGCAGGCCGAGGACCTGCTGCACGAGGTCGGCATCACCGTGAACCGCAACTCCGTCCCCTTCGACCCGCGCCCGCCGATGGTCACCTCCGGTGTCCGCATCGGCACCCCGGCGCTGGCGACCCGCGGCTTCGGCGACGCCGAGTTCACCGAGGTGGCCGACATCATCGCGCTGACGCTCATGCCGAACCCGGACATCGCAGCGCTCTCGGCACGGGTGAAGGCCCTGACCGACGCGTTCCCCCTGTACGCGTGAGCGCCGCGCTCCCACGTGAGCGCTGGGCGGGGGTGGGCAGTGCCGTCCGCATCGACGGCACCGCCCTCGCCGCGCGCACGCTCGACGACCTGAAGGTCCGCATCGACCGCCTGCACGACCACGGGTTCCGGCCCGGGCTCGGCACGATCATGGTCGGCGCGAACCCGGGGTCGGTGTCGTACGTCGCCGGCAAGCACAAGGACTCGGCACAGATCGGGCTCGACTCGGTCCGCATCGACCTCCCGGAGACCGCTTCGGCTGCCGACATCCGCGCCGCGATCCTGCAGATGAACGACGACCCTCGGGTCACCGCGTTCATCGTGCAGCTCCCGCTGCCGCAGGGCATCGACCCGATCCCGATGCTCGAGCTGATGAACCCGGCGAAGGACGCCGACGGCCTGCACCCGACGAACCTCGGTGAGCTCGTGCTCGCCGTGCCCGGTGGGGCCGGCACGATCGACGCCCCGCTGCCGTGCACCCCGCGGGGCATCGTCGCGATGCTCGAGGCCTACGACGTCCCGATCCGCGGGCAGCACGTGACGATCATCGGGCAGGGCCTGACGGTCGGTCGTCCGCTCGGCCTGCTGCTCACCCGGCTCGAGGCGACCGCCACCCTCACGCACTCGCTGACCGAGGACGTCGCCGCCGAGTGCCGTCGCGCCGACATCATCGTCGCCGCGGCCGGGGTCGCCGGGCTCGTGCAGCCGGACTGGGTCAAGCCGGGTGCTGCGGTCATCGACGTCGGCATCAGCCGCGTCGTCTCCCCGGATACGGGCAAGGCGAAGCTGCGCGGCGACGTCGACCCCGCCGTGGCGTCCGTCGCCGGGTTCCTGTCGCCCACGCCCGGCGGGGTCGGGCCGATGACCCGCGCGATGCTCATGAAGAACGTCGTCGAGGCCGCCGAGCGCCACCTGCGGTAGCGCGAGGCCGGTCGACCGAGACTCGGCCAGGCGGACACTTCCGTCCCCTGTGCAGGACGAAACTGTCCGCTCGGCCGAGTCTCGGTGTGCGGCTTCGGACGGGAGGCGCGGATCACCCCCGCCACGCGCCTCCCGCGGTGCTACGGTCACGCCATGGGGGACGAACGACAGCTGACCGAACCGGTGCTGCGCCCGCGGCCCGAGCCGTCGCAGCTCACGAAGGACGCCCGCTGGCTGGTCCTCATCGTGGTGCTCTGCATCCTGTTCCAGCAGCCCGGCTCGAGCTGGAGCACGACCTTCGTCCACGCCGGGCAGGAGTTCGACTTCCGGTCGTCGCCGGCCCTCGGGACGACGCTCCTGACCGTCGGCATCGCCCTCGTCGGGTTCGCCGTCGCGGTCGCCCGCCGAGGCGCCAGCCGGTTCGACGAGCACACCGTGATGGGACTCACCCTCGCCGGCGTGCTCGGGGTCACCGTGGCCGTGTGGCTGCTCATGCCCGTGCAGACGGCGTGGGTGCAGTGGGCCGTCGAGCACGGTCGGACGCACCCGTTCGTGCTCGGGAACGTCGTCGAGACGACGCGGTACGCCGACTACGGAGGCTGACCGGCGGGCCGGCGGGCCGGCGGGCCGGCGGGCCGGCGGGCCGGTCGGCTGCTCGTGGCCGTGCGGCGCGCAGCGCTCGCTGCAGACCGTTCTGCTCCCGCACAACGAGAAGCGGCTCGCGCCACGGGATTCCGTGGCGCGAGCCGCTTCCGGTTGTGCGGAAGCGCGAGGCGCCGCGCGCGGCGCGGCGCTTCGCGCGCAGCGCGTCAGTCGCGCCGGGCGCCCTGCGCGGCGTGCACCGTGAACACGGTGGGCTCGCGGTACCCGGCCGAGGTGAAGGCGGACGTGACGGCGTCCGTGATCGCGCCACGGGCCTCCCGGTCGACCAGCGCGATCGCCGCACCGCCGAAGCCGCCACCGGTCATGCGCGCGCCGACAGCGCCGTGCGCCATCGCCGTCTCGACCGCCAGGTCGAGCTCGGGTACCGAGATCTCGAAGTCGTCGCGCATCGACGCGTGCGAGGCGACGAGCAGCTCGCCGATCGCGCGCGGACCCTGCTCGCGGAGCGTGCGCACCGTGTCGAGGACGCGCTGGTCCTCGGTCACGATGTGCCGGACTCGTCGGAAGGTCTCGTCGTCGAGGAGTTCCTGTGCACGGGGCAGGTCCTCGACGGCGACGTCGCGGAGTGCCTCGACGCCCATGGCCGCAGCGCCGCGCTCGCACGAGTCGCGCCTAGCCTTGTAGCCGCCCGTCGCGTGGGCGTGCTCGACGCGGGTGTCGATGACCAGGACCTCGAGGCCGTTCGCCTCGAGCGCGAGGTCGACCACGGCGGTGTCGAGCGTGCGGCAGTCGAGGAAGACGACCGCGTCCTGCTCACCGAGCAACGAGGCGGACTGGTCCATGATGCCGGTCGGGGCGCCGACGGCGTGGTTCTCGGAGTACTGCCCGACGCGGGCGAGTGCCTTGCGGTCGAGGCCGAGCTCCCACAGGTCGGTGAAGGCGAGCGCGACGCCGCACTCGATCGCGGCGCTCGACGACAGGCCGGCGCCGACCGGGACGTCCGACTCGATGAAGACGTCGAAGCCGGTCTTGTCGGACAGGTCGGCTCCGGCCTGCTCGCGGAGCGCCCAGGCGATGCCGAACACGTAGGCAGACCAGCCCTCCATGTTCTCCGGTGACAGCGCGTCGAGCGAGAGCTCGTGCACCGCGTCCGGCTCGAAGGCCGACGCGACCCGGATCAGCCGGTCGTCGCGCTGCGCGATCGACGCCACCGTCCGGCGGTCGATCGCGAACGGCAGCACGTAGCCGTCGTTGTAGTCGGTGTGCTCACCGATCAGGTTGACGCGGCCGGGCGCGGAGTACCGCACCGCCGGCTCGTACCCGTAGACCTGCTGGAACGTCATGCGCGTTCGATCCCTCCTCGGATGAACTCGGCCGCCTTCTCGGGCACGAGGTCCCCGATCCAGGCGCCCATGGCGGCCTCGCTGCCGGCCAGGAACTTGAGCTTGTCCGCCGCGCGACGCGGGGACGTGATCTGCAGCATGAGCCGCACGGTGTCCCGCGCGGTGTGCACCGGCGCCTGGTGCCACGCGGCGATGTACGGCGTCGGGGTGTCGTAGAGCGCGTCGAGCCCGCGGGTGAGCCGCAGGTGCATGTGCGCCAGCTCGTCCTTCTCGGCGTCAGTCAGGCCGGCGAAGTCGGGGACGTGCCGGTGCGGCAGCATGTGGATCTCGATCGGCCAGCGTGCTGCGAACGGCACGAAGGCGGTGAAGTGCTCGCCCTGCAGCACCACGCGCTCGGAGGCGCGCTCGTTCGCGAGGTGCTGCTCGAACAGGTCGGGACCGAAGCGCTCGATCGACGCGAGGAGCCGCTGCGTGCGGGGCGTGACGTACGGGTACGAGTAGATCTGCCCGTGCGGGTGGTGCAGCGTGACGCCGATCGCCTCGCCCCGGTTCTCGAACGGGAACACCTGCTGGATGCCGGGCATCGCCGACAGCGCCGCGGTGCGGTCCGCCCAGGCCTCGACCACGGTGCGGGCGCGCGACTCGCTGATGGAGGCGAACGAGCCGCTCGTCTCGGGGGAGAAGCACACGACCTCGCAGCGACCGACGCTCCGGAGCTGGCGGTTGAGCCCGACGTCGGACAGGGACTCGAGGGACTCCGGGCCGTCCTCGGCCTCGAGCAGGGGTCCGAACGAGGGCGAGCGGTTCTCGAACACCGCGACGTCGTAGCGGCTCGGGATCTCCGACGGGTTCGCGGCGGTCTGCGGCGCGAGCGGGTCCTGGTCGGCCGGCGGCAGGAACACGCGGTTCTGCCGGCTCGCCGCGATGGACACCCACTCGCCGGTCAGGACGTCCTGCCGCATCCGAGCCGTCTCCGGTCGGGGGTCGAGGACACGCTGGTCGATGCTGCGCTCGGCGGGCAGCTGCGTGTCGGCGTCGTCGAAGTAGATGAGCTCGCGGCCGTCGGCGAGCGTCGTCACGCGCTTGGTGATCACCGACCCACCCTACCGCGCTCGTGAAGCGTTGCGAAAGGCTCCGTAAGTGCGCGAAACTCGTGCCGTGGACGACGACCTCTCCTTCCTCGCCGGGTCGCTGCCCGCGCCGCTGCGGCAGGACCGCATCGTCTCCATCGTCGAGGGCGCGCCCGGTCTGGTCCGGACCGCCGCCCTCGCGGCGGCGCTGGGCACGAGCGAGGTGACCGTCCGCCAGGACCTCGCCCTGCTCGACCAGGAGGCCCGCATCCGGCGGGTGCGCGGCGGTGCGGTCCGCCTCGGGGTCGGTTCCACCGAGCGCCCCTTCGAGGAGACCGCCGTCGAGCACCAGGTGGCGAAGGCCGCGATCGGCCGCGCTGCGGCCGACCTGGTCCGGTCGGGGCAGTGCGTCGTGCTCGACGTCGGCACCACGCCCGCGGCGGTCGCGGAGGCCCTGGTGGCGCGGTCCGACCTGGTCGACGTCACCGTCGTCACGAACTCGCTCACCACCGCACTCGCGCTCGAGCGGGCGGTCCCGCGCTTCACCGTCGTCGTCACCGGTGGCACCCTCCGGCCACTGCAGCACTCCCTCGTCGCGCCGTTCATGGGTGCCGTGCTGCCGATGATCGCCGCCGACCTGGTGTTCCTCGGGGGGACCGGACTCGACGTCGGGCACGGCCTGACGAACGTGAACCTGCCCGAGACCGAGGCGAAGCGGATGCTCGCCGCCGCGGCCCGGCGTACCGTCGTGGTGGCGGACGGCTCGAAGTTCGGCCGGGCCCACCTCGGTGTCGTCCGTCCGCTCGAGGACATCGACGTCGTCGTCACCGCCGGGGTCACGGCGGACGCGGTCGCTCCGATCCGGGCGGCCGGCGTCGAGGTGGTCGTGGCGGACGAGGACGGCCGTGCAGCACCAGACGGAAGGAAGTCGCAGCCATGACCGCAGCAGCACCCACCGGAGGGCAGTACCACCTCCGGCACGCAGGACCGGACGGGGTCGTCGAGGCCGTCGTCACCGAGGTCGCCGCGGGGATCCGGGAGCTCCGGGTCGCCGGGTTCGACCTGACCGAGCCGTTCCCGGTGACGTCGCTGCCGCCGGGCGCCGACGGCATCGTGCTCGTGCCGTGGCCGAACCGCGTCGCCGGTGCCGTCTGGGAGCTCGACGGGAAGCGGCAGCAGCTGGACGTCTCCGAGCCCAAGTACGGCAACGCCTCGCACGGGCTGCTGCGGTTCTCGCCGTACCGCGTGGTGTCGCAGACCGGGTCGTCGATCGAACAGCAGGCGACGATCCACCCGCAGCACGGCTGGCCCTTCACGCTCGAGACCCGCGTGCACCACGAGCTCGTCGACGACGGGATCCGGGTGACCCACACCGTCGTCAACCGCTCCGGCGTCCGCGCTCCGTTCGCGGTCGGCGCCCACCCGTACCTCCGTGCGGGTGACACCCCCGCCGAGGACCTCGTCGTCACGCTCGACGCCGCCACGGCGTTCACGGTCGACGAGCACAAGATCCCGGACGGCACGGTGTCCGTCGAAGGCACGCCCTACGACCTGCGATCGGGGCAGCGCGCCGGGGACGCCGACCTCGACACCGCGTACCGGGACGTCGCCGCCGACGAGCACGGCGTGCGCCGCACGACGCTGCACGGTCCGGAGGGCGACGGCGTCGAGCTCTGGCAGGACGAGTCGTTCCCGTACGTGCAGGTCTTCACGTCCCGCGAGTTCCCCCGCGGCGACGGCACCGGGCTCGCCGTGGCGGTGGAGCCGATGACCGCGCCCGCGAACGCCCTGAACTCCGGCGAGGGCCTGCGCTGGCTCGAGCCCGACGAGTCGTGGACCGGCACCTGGGGCATCCGCCGCGTCTGGTCCTGAGCGCCGCGGTCTCGCCTGGGACCGCTCTGCCGGATCCGGACCCGCACCCGGACCCGGCCGGACCCGGTCGTGGTTCCTGGTCGCGAGACATGCCGCTCAGGTCCTCGGCGAGCGGCACGTCGTGCGACCGGAACGATCTCGGGCGGCACGTTGTGCGACCAGGACGGCGGGCACGAGACCTGCGAACGCGAGATGCATGCGCAGCACGTGAGCGACCACGAGACCTCCGGACACGACGAAGGCCGCCCCGTCCGGGGCGGCCTTCGTCGTACGTGCTTCCGGTGCGTCAGGCGCGGCGCATGCGCAGCGCCTCGACCGCGAGGGACTCCGTGCCGTAGCGCCCGATCTCCTGTGCCCAGGCCGGGTCGTCGCCGCGCAGGGCCGTGTACTCCTTGCCCTGCCGGCACACGTAGCCGAGGACGGCGGTGGCGGTGGCGACCTCGACGAAGTCGGTGCGGATGTGCCGCGTGGTGACGCGGGCGTTCCGGCGGAGGGTGTCGAGGAGGAGCTGGTTGCTCATCGTGGTGTTCGTCGCTGCGGCGAGCTCGACGATGCGGCGCGCGTCACCGGTGGTGCTGGCCTGCGTGGCGTCGATGGGCTCGGTCACGGTGTACCCCGTTCGTTCTCTGGTGCTGCGGTCCTGTTCGGTCCGTGGATCAGGACCGGGAACGACACTATCGGCGCTGTGCAGGCAAACCGCTGAACAGGGTCTGGACTGTGCACAAGACGCACCATGAACATCTTGTGACGGAGTTGTACCCCGGTAGGCGTCTCACGGAAGAGGAGGTGGGCCCCGTGGGGCTCGAACCCACGACCCTCGGATTAAAAGTCCGGTGCTCTACCAACTGAGCTAGAGGCCCTCACCCGCAAGGCTAGCGGGTGAGGGCCTCCAGACGAGAACCAGTGCTGTCGGTCAGCTGCGGCGCCCGGTGAGCGTCCGCAGGAGCCACATGACCACCGCGATGACGAGCAGCACGATGCCGACCCACAGCAGGAACTTGAGGCTCGCGGTGAAGCCACCGACGAACAGCAGGACGACCGCGATCACGGCCAGGATGACGAGCAGGGCGTTCATGGAGTCTCCTCTTCTCAACGTCCGGGAGGAGTGCCTCCCTGCCGGAGCACGGTACCCGTGCGCGCCCCGTTGCGTTCGTGGCGAACGGGGGACGTGGGCGTCGGCGGCCGCGCCTACACTCGCCGGGTGCCTCGCGATCACCACCGTCCCGTCCACTTCACCGACCAGGAGTTCGCCGCGATCCAGGGCGGCGAGGACCCGGCACTGGTGAACCGTGTCGCGCACGAGACGGCGAACGCGCTGCTCCACCGCGTGCGGCAGGACCCGGACCCGGCGGTGGTCGAGCGTCTCGTGACGTACACGGACGTGCACGGCATCGATGCGATCGCCGAGCTGTGGGCCCGCGTGGGCGCGCACACGCTCCCGGGGGCCCTGTGGCGCATCTACCTGGTGCGGGTCGTCATCCGGCAGAACCCGGAGGAGATCGCGTACTTCTTCGAGCGGGGCACGGAGCGGATCGGCACGATCGACGAGGCCGTCGCGGGTGCCGAGCAGCCGACGGGTCCTGCGGAGATCCTGACCCTGGCGGACCACATCCTGCACGGCCTCTACACGGGGGACCTCGCGGTGGCGCTCGACCGCGGCGCGGCGTTCTGCCGGCTGACCGCGGCGGGCGCGACCTCGGTGGCGGACGACGCCGACCTGACCGCGGGGGACCGCGCGAGCGAGCTGACGCGTCGGGCGCTGCGCTTGACGGAGCTCGCGGCCGACCTGACCGAGGCGGCGGCGCTCTGGCGTCGCGACAGCCTGGACTGAGCGAGGGGCGGGGCGGATCGACGCCGCGCCTCCAGACCGGCTACCGCCCACGCCGGATCGCGCCCCCGCTCGGACGTCACACGCATGAGCACACGGGGCGACGTCCGGGCGAGGGCGGGGCGCAGCGACAGACCGCGACGGCGGACGGCGACGAGCAGGGCCTGCGACGGTGGACGGCCTGACCCGACCGCCCCCGGACATGCGAAGACCGGGCCGCAGAAGCGCCTCTCGGCGCGAGGCCGCTCGAAGCGGCGAATTTTGGAGCCCGGGGCTTGCTGCGGCCCGGCGAGATCGATTCTACGAGACACGTCCTGTGCACGTGGCCGTGTTCACTCTCGGTGGACACGTTGCGCGGTCGGGCGCGTCACGGACACACGCAGCCGCAGCGCGCGCAGCCGCAGTACGCACGGCCTCGCAGACGTCCCAAGCGCACAACCGCACATCCGCACCCTGCACACCGGGCGGGCGGACGCGCAGCAGGCGACCAGCAGACACGAGCCGAACACAGTTCCTGCACCCGGGACGGGCACGTCGCCCAATCCGCTCGGGCGACGGTGCCGAACAGTTGGTGTGACGCTCCTCGCGGACGTCACAGCGAGGGCCCGCTCGACCCGGTCCGGTACCCGCCGGTCAATTCCCTGCGGGTCGTGCGGCCCTCGCCCAGACTCCACCGCCGCGAGGATCCGAACCACCCGAACCCGACCTGCGAAGTGATTGCACATGTCGGAACCGATGCCACCGAGAGGGGGGAAACCTGCAATGCTTGCGCTCGTGGAACACGACACCGAGGCCTGGAGCTCCACCGAGCCCACCCCCGTGTCGCCTGACGATCTGCTCGCCCGCGTCGCCTCCGGCGACCAGGCAGCCTTCTCCGACCTCTACGACGCCCTGTCGGGTCGTGTGCTCGGTCTGGTGACGCGACTCCTGAAGGACCGCGCCCAGTCCGAGGAGGTCACGCAGGAGGTCTTCCTCGAGGTGTGGCAGCAGGCCACCCGCTTCGACCGTTCGCGCGGCACCGCCGCCAGCTGGGTCCTCACCATGGCCCACCGACGAGCGGTCGACCGGGTCCGGGCATCGCAGGCGTCGCACGACCGGGACACCAAGATCGGCATCCGCGACCTGGAGTCCGGTTTCGACCAGGTCTCCGAGTCGGTCGAGATCCGGATCGAGCACGAACGCGTCAGCCGCGCGCTCGCCAAGCTCACCGAGTTCCAACGCCAGGCGGTGCAGCTCGCGTACTACGGCGGCTACTCGCACAGCGAGATGGCCGAACGGCTCGGTGTCCCGATCGGCACCGTCAAGACCCGTCTCCGTGACGGGATGATCCGACTCCGAGACGAGATGGGGGTGACGTCATGACCGAACGCCACGACGACCCTGCCCTGCTCACCGGGTCGCACGCCCTGGACGCCCTGTCGGACGACGAGCGCGCGCTCCTCGAGCACGCTCTGACGACGTCGCCGGAACTGCAGGCCGAGACGGACTCGCTCCGCGAGACCGCGCTGCAGCTCGCGTACGCCGTCGAACCGATCGACCCTCCGGCGTCGCTCAAGGCGTCGCTGATGGCACAGATCGCACGGACCCCGCAGGCCGCGCCGACGGACCGCACGGCGCCGGTCGCCGGCCTGGAGGCTCCGCTCGCCTCCGCCGCGTCCCCCGCGCCCGTCGTCGGAGCAGCTCCCGCCCCGGCGCCGGTCGCCGAGACCGGGAACGTCATCGGTCTCGGAGCGGCTGACGCCGCCGGGTACGCCGACGGTGCGGCATCCGCGAAGGCCCGCCGCCGCTGGTTCCAGCGTCCGGCAGCCGCCCTGTCCGCCGCAGCCGCCGTCGCCGTGGTGTTCCTCGGTGTCGGGCTCGGTGTCGGCACGAACTTCGGCCAGACCGAGGGGACCAGCCCCGGGACCACGCAGGCCTCCGGCACGCTCGACTCGATCTACGCCGCGTCCGACTTCCAGCGCACGACCGCGAAGGTCCCCGGTGGGGGCTCCGCGACCGTGGTCTGGTCGCACGACGTGGGCAAGTCCGCGGTGATCCTCGACGGCGTCGAGCAGGCGCCGCAGGGCAAGACGTACGAGCTCTGGTACATCGGCTCCGAGGGTGGCGAGATCGTCCCCGCCGGTCTGGTCGACGGCGCCCGCAACGGCGTGCACACGGCGGTCCTCGACGGCAAGCTCACGCCGGGTGCGGCGATCGGCATGACGGTCGAGCCGGAGGGCGGCTCCGACCAGCCGACCTCGACGCCGCTCATGGCCGTCCCCACGACCCAGGCGTAGCACCCGCAGGGACGAACGGCGGGCGGCGGATCATCCGCTGCCCGCCGTTCGTCCGTGCGGGGCAGCGGAGTGCACGACGGAGGCCCGGTGCGGTCCGTGGCGGACGTGCACCGGGCCTCCAGGCCGACCGTCAGGAGACGGACCGGGTGCCGATCACCCGAAGCGACCCGAGACGTAGTCCTCGGTCGCCTGCACCGACGGGTTCGAGAAGATCGTCGCGGTGTCGTCGAACTCGATGAGCTTGCCAGGCGCACCGGTCCCCGCGATGTTGAAGAACGCGGTCTTGTCGCTGACGCGCGACGCCTGCTGCATGTTGTGCGTGACGATCACGATCGTGAAGTCCTTCTTGAGCTCCTCGATCAGGTCCTCGATGGCGAGGGTCGAGATCGGGTCGAGCGCCGAGCAGGGCTCGTCCATGAGCAGGACGTCCGGCTGCACGGCGATCGCCCGGGCGATGCAGAGCCGCTGCTGCTGCCCACCGGACAGGCCCATGCCGGGCTTCTCGAGGCGGTCCTTGACCTCGTTCCACAGGTTCGCGCCCTGCAGCGAGCGCTCGACGACGTCGTCGGCCTCGGACTTCGAGACGCGCTTGTTGTTGAGCTTCACGCCGGCGAGCACGTTGTCGCGGATCGACATCGTGGGGAACGGGTTCGGACGCTGGAACACCATGCCGACCTGCCGGCGGACGAGCACGGGGTCGACGCCCTGGCCGTAGAGGTCGTCGCCGTCGATCTTGACGGAGCCCTCGACGTACGCGCCGGGGATGACCTCGTGCATGCGGTTCAGCGTGCGGAGGAAGGTGGACTTGCCGCAGCCCGACGGGCCGATGAAGGCGGTGACGGTGCGGGGCTCGATCGTCATGTCGACGCCCTCGACGGCCTTGAACTTCGAGTAGTAGACGTTGAGGCCGTCGACCTCGATGCGCTTGGACACGTGGTTTCCTCCGGGGTGGGTGGTCGTTGCCGCTCCGCTGACGCGGTGCGCGGGCGGGCCGTGCTGGCCGATGCTGTCGGCCGGAGCGCGGGCGCTCGGTGCTAGCGGGGGAGCTTGGGGGCGAAGAGTCGGGTGATGAAGCGGGCGAGCAGGTTGAGCACCATGACGATGAGGATGAGCACGAGTGCCGCGGTCCAGGCCCGGTCGACGAACGGCACCGGGTTGGCGCCCTGCTGCGAGTACTGCGTGTACGCGAACACCGGCAGCGTCATCATCGGGTCCTTGAACAGGTCGTAGTTCATGCTCGCGGTGAAGCCGGCCGTCACGAGCAGCGGCGCGGTCTCGCCGATGACGCGCGCGATCGACAGCATGACGCCCGTGGTGATGCCGGCGAGGCTCGTCGGCAGCACCACCTTGAGGATCGTCAGGTACTTCGGCACGCCGAGTGCGTAGGACGCTTCGCGGAGCTCCATCGGGACGATCTTCAGGACCTCCTCGGTGGAGCGGACGACCACGGGGATCATCAGCACGCTCAGGGCGATCGAGCCGACGAGACCGAAGCGGGCACCGGGGCCGAGGAACAGCGCGAACAGCGAGTAGGCGAAGAGACCGGCGACGATCGACGGGATGCCCGTCATGACGTCGACGAAGAAGGTGATGCCCTTCGCGAGGGCGCCCTTGCCGTACTCGACCAGGTAGATCGAGGTGAGCAGGCCGATCGGCACGGAGATGAGCGCGGCGAACAGCGTGATCTCGAGCGTCCCGACGAGGGCATGCAGTGCGCCGCCGCCCTCGGAGATGACACCGCGCATCGACGAGTTGAAGTACTGGGCGTCGAAGCGGGCGAGGCCGTCGGCCAGGACCGTCCAGAGCAGCGACACCAGCGGCAGCACCGCGATGACGAAGGCCGTGACCACCAGCGAGGTGATCAGCCGGTCGACCGCCTTGCGCCCGCCCTCGACGATGCGCGAGACGACGACGATGAGCACGTCGAACAGGACGGTGCCGAGGAACAGGGCGGCGACGACGTTGAAGTCCTTCACCGCACCGCCTGCGTTCAGCAGGGCGAAGACCGCGACCAGGGCGACCCAGGAGCCGACGAGGAGGAGCCACGGCACGGACTTGTGCAGCTTGCCGTTGGCGTAGACGTTGCCGGCGGCGCCGGTCTGACGGAGGGCGAGGGACATCGGGCGTGACCTCTCAGGAGACCCGCTTGCGCACGATGTAGCGCGCCAGCATGTTGATGACCAGGGTGATGACGAAGAGGATCAGGCCCGACGCGACCAGTGCGTTCAGGGCCGTGCCCGACGCCTCGGCGAACTGCAGGGCGATGTTCGCCGCGATCGTCGAGGGGTTGAGCGACGTCAGCATCTGGAAGGTGACGTTCGTCGAGACCGACAGCACGAGGGCGATCGCCATCGTCTCGCCGAGCGCACGACCGAGGCCGAGCATGATCGCCGACACGATGCCGGACTTCGCGAACGGCAGGACGGACAGGCGGATCATCTCCCAGCGCGTGGCGCCGAGGGCGAGCGCGGCCTCCTCGTTGAGGGTCGGCGCCTGCAGGAAGATCTCGCGCATGACCGCGGTCATGATCGGGATCGCCATCACCGCGAGGACGATCGACGCGGTCAGGATCGTGCGGCCGGTACCGGACACCTGGCCGGAGAACAGCGGGAACCAGCCGAGGTACTCGTTGAGGAAGCCGTAGAACGGCTTGAGGAGCGGCGCGAGGACCACGATGCCCCAGAGGCCGTAGACGACCGACGGCACCGCGGCCAGCAGGTCGATGACGTACCCGAGCACCGGCGCGATGCGGCGCGGTGCGTAGTGCGAGATGAAGAGCGCGATGCCGAGGGAGAGCGGGACGGCGATCACGAGCGCGATGAGTGCCGAGTAGACGGTGCCGAAGACGAGCGGACCGACGTAGACCCAGAAGTTCGAGGCGTTGTTCGGCAGCTCACCGACCTTCGCCGAGAAGGCCGGGAGGCTCTGCCACACCAGGAAGGCGGCGACGAGCACGAGCACGAAGAGGATCAGGCTGCCGGCGACCACCGAGGCGGTCGAGAACACCCGGTCGCCGACGCGGACGACGGCCTTCGGCTTGGCGGGGGAGACGGTGGCCCCTGGCTGGGCCGGTGCGGTCGTCATGGGACTCCTGTCGGAGGGGAGGCCGGGCTCGTGGAGGAGCGGCCGGGGGAGGCGACGGGGTGGTGCTGGTGAGGCCGGGCGTACCCGGTGGTGCTGGTGCTGCGTCCGGGCCGGACGGGCGAGAACCCGGACGCCGGTCAGGGTGGGTGGGACCGGCGTCCGGGTGCTCAGCGGGCCTTACTTGATGGAGGCGACGGCCTTCGCGGCCTTCTCCGACAGGTCGGAGGAGAGGGCGGCCGACTTTGCCTCCTTCGCGGCGGCCTCCTGCGCGTCCTGCGTGACGACGTAGTCGAGGTAGCCCTTCACGAGCGCACCCTTGTCGGCGTCCTTGTACTCCTGGCAGGCGATCGCGTAGGAGACGAGGACCAGCGGCCACGCACCCTCGGCGGTGTCCTTGCGGTTGATGTCGATCGCGAGGTCGTTCTCCTCACGGCCCGAGACCGTCTCGGAGTCCGCGACGACCTTGGCAGCACCCTCGGCCGAGATCTCGGTGGCCTTGTCGCCGACCATGAGCTTCGCCTTGTCGAGGTCACCGGCGCCCGAGTCGTCGATGTAGGTGATGGCGTTCGAGGCGCTGGCCATCGCCGAGGCGACGCCCGAGGTGCCCTTGGCCGAGTCGCCGACCTGGTAGGGGAAGGTCTGGCTGGGCTCTTCGGTCCAGACGTCCGACGCGTTCGCCGAGACGTACTCGGAGAAGTTCTGCGTGGTGCCCGAGTCGTCCGAGCGGTGGATCACGGTGATGTTCGAGTCCGGCAGGTCGACGCCCTTGTTCAGGTCGGCGATCTCCGAGGCGTTCCACTTGGTGATCTTGCCCGAGAAGATGCCCGCGATGGTCTTCGCGTCGAGCGTCAGGTCGGAGACGCCGTCCACCTTGTAGGCGATGGCGATCGGGGAGATGTAGACCGGGATGTCGATGGCCTTGTCCGTGCACAGGTCGAACGAGCCCGAGAGCTCCTCGTCCTTCAGTGCAGCGTCGGAGCCGGCGAAGTCCGCGGCACCCGAGATGAAGTTCTTGCGACCGGCGCCGGAGCCGTCCGGCGAGTAGTTGACCGTCACGCCGGAGGCGACGTTCTGGAAGTTCGCAGCCCAGGTGGCCTCAGCGGTCTGCTGCGCCGACGAGCCGGAGCCGGTCAGCGTGCCCGAGAGCTTCGAGTAGTCGGTGCCCGAGCTCGAGGTCGGCGCTGCGGCGTCGCCGCTGCCGCTCTCGTTCGCCGCGCAGGAGGACAGCACGACGGCGCCGGCGATCGCGATCGCTGCGATCGAACCGATTCGCTTGATGTTCAACAGGGGTCCCTTCGGGAATGTCAGTGCAGGCGGGACCGCTGCTGGTCCCTCGGGCCGGTGCTGACCCGGGAGCGACTGTAGGGACGCGAGGTGACGGGGATGACGCTCCTCGGTGAACGGGAGGTGAACGAGGGGTTGTCCCGGCTCGGGTGCCGGACGACCGAGCCGTGGTGGGTGCAGGATCGGGTCACCGTGCGTGGGTGAGCCCCATGCAGGTGCATCGGTTCACGCGGCGGCGGCGCGGGTCGGATCGCCGCGCCGAGCGCTGGTCCGAAGGGTCTTCGTCGTGGACTGTCCGGAGGCGCGGCTCACGACCGTCGCGGAGCCCGGCCTGGAGGCGCGGCTCACCACCGCCTCGGTTCTCGGCCTGGTGTTCACCGAGCGGACGGTCGTCTCCGCCCCGGTCGACTCAGGCCGGGACGGTGTTGCGGTGCGTCTCGACGGCGACGAGCTTCTCGCCCGCGATGTGGAGCACGGCGAAGTCCCCCACCGAGAGCATCGCGGCGCGGCGCAGGTCGAAGCGACGACGGTCGTCCGCGGTCGCGGAGGCGATGCGGGCGATGATGTCCGGCAGCACCGGACCGTGGGAGCAGAGCACCGCGGACTTGGCCTTCGCGATCCGCTTCTGCACGACGCCCTTGACGTCGGCGGCGCCGCGGTCGTGGGCGTCCTGGCTGATGTCCGTCGTGCTGGAGACACCGACCTTCGTGCGCGCGGAGAGCGGCTCGACGGTCGCGAGGCACCGCGCCGCCGTGCTGCTGACGATCTTCTTCGGACCGAACGCCGCGACGGGTGCTGCGACGGCCTTGGCCTGGGACCGTCCGACCGGCAGCAGCGGGCGGGTGGCGTCGGGGCCGTCCCAGTCCGAACCGGGCACGGTCTTCGCGTGCCGGAGGGCGATCAGCGCGAAGGTCCGGTGCTCACCGGCCGCGACGCGGTCGGCGAACCGGTCGAGGATCGCCACGTCGCGCTCGTACGTGAGCCGTGCCCGTGCCTGGTCGACGGTCACCCACTCGATCGCGGCGACCTCGTCGTTCGGACGGAACTTGCCCGCGCGGTCGTACTCCTTCGAGCCGACGCGGGCGGCCCAGTAGTGCACGACCTTGTCGCGACCGCTCGGGAGCACGTACTCCGCCGTGCCGAGCGGCGCCCCGAGGTGCACGCGGTAGCCGGTCTCCTCGTCGATCTCCCGGACGGCGGTCGTCGGGATGCTCTCGCCGGGGTCGACCTTGCCCTTCGGCAGGGAGACGTCCTGGTGGTGGTCCCGGTGGACGAGGAGCACCAGCGGTACTCCGTCCCGTTCACGCCAGACGACCGCGCCCGCCGCGACGACGGGCCCCGTGGGGCCGCCGCTCACCGAGCCGAACGCTTCCGGGCCGAGATCTTCCGCATGAGCACATTCTGCACGTCGTCGAGCGGGCGGCCGTCCGGGTCGGTGGAGCGGCGCGTCCACTCGCCGTCGGACTCGAGGTGCCACGAGCTCGTCGTCTCCGCCATCGCCAGGTCGAACATCTCCTCGACCTCGGCCACGTGTGCCGGGTCGGTGAGCCGGACCAGAGCCTCGACGCGACGGTCGAGGTTGCGGTGCATCATGTCCGCCGAGCCGATGAACACCAGCGGGTCGCCGTCGTTGTGGAACGTGAAGGCCCGCGAGTGCTCGAGGTACCGGCCGACGACGCTCCGGACGCGGATCGTCTCGCTGACGCCTTCGATGCCCGGCTTCAGCGAGCAGATGCCGCGCACCCACACGTCGACGGGCACACCGGCCTGGCTCGCCAGGTAGAGGGCGTCGATGATCTGCTCGTCGACCATCGAGTTGACCTTGATCCGGATGCCGGACGGCTTGCCGGCGCGGGCGTTCGCGGCTTCGGTCTGGATCCGCTTCACCAGCCCCTTGCGCAGGTGCAGCGGTGCGACGAGCAGGCGCTTGAACTTCTTCTCGATCGCGTAGCCCGACAGCTCGTTGAACAGGCGGGTGAGGTCCTTGCCCACCGTGTCGTCCGCGGTGAACAGCCCCATGTCCTCGTAGATGCGGGACGTCTTCGGGTTGTAGTTGCCGGTACCGATGTGGCTGTAGTGCTTGAGCGTGCCACCCTCCTGCCGGATGACGAGCACGAGCTTGGAGTGCGTCTTCAGTCCGACCAGTCCGTAGACGACGTGCACACCGGCCTTTTCCAGCTTGCGCGCCCACGTGATGTTGTTCTGCTCGTCGAACCGCGCCTTGATCTCGACCAGGGCCAGGACCTGCTTGCCCGCGGCGGCAGCGTCGATCAGGGCCTCGACGATCGGGCTGTCGCCGGACGTGCGGTAGAGCGTCTGCTTGATCGCCAGGACGTTCGGGTCAGCAGCCGCCTGCTCGAGGAACGCCTGCACGCTCGTCGCGAAGGACTCGTACGGGTGGTGCACGAGGACGTCGCGCGAGGCGATGGCGCGGAACAGGTCGGGCTTCGTGTTCGGCTCACCCGGCTGGAACTGCACCGGCGTCGTCGGGACGTGGCGCGGGTAGTGGAGGTCCGGGCGGGCGATCTTCGCGATCTCGAACAACCCACCGAGGTCGAGCGGCGACGGCAGCCGGAAGACCTCCTGCTCGGTGATGTCGAGCTCGCGCACGAGCAGGTCGAGGGTCACCGGGTCCATGTCCTCGGTGATCTCGAGGCGGATCGGCGGACCGAAGCGGCGACGGAGCAGCTCGCGCTCGAGCGCCTGGATGAGGTTCTCGGCCTCGTCCTCCTCGATCTCGACGTCCTCGTTGCGGGTGACGCGGAAGACGTGGTGCTCGAGGACCTCCATCCCCGGGAACAGGTCGTCGAGGTGGTTCGCGATGAGGTCCTCGAGCGGGATGAAGCGCATGCGCCCGGACCCGTCGTCGGGCAGTGCGATGAAGCGGGAGAAGTTCTGCGGCACCTTGAGGCGCGCGAACTCCTGCCGCTGGGACTTGGGGTTGCGGACCCGGACGGCGAGGTTCAGCGACAGCCCGGAGATGTAGGGGAAGGGGTGCGCCGGGTCGACCGCGAGCGGCATGAGCACCGGGAAGATCCGCTCGTTGAAGTACTCACGCATGCGCAGCCGGTCGGCCTCGTCGAGGTCGGACCAGTGCTCGACGTGGATGCCCGCGGCGTCGAGGTCGGGCTTCAACGACTCGATGAAGGCGGCGGCGTGCCGGTCCTGGAGCTCGTGCGCCTTCGCCGCGATGTCGCGCAGCACGTCGCTCGGTGCTCGCCCGACGTTGGTCGGGACCGCGATCCCGGTGTCGATGCGACGCTTGAGGCCCGCGACGCGCACCATGAAGAACTCGTCGAGGTTGGACGCGAAGATCGCCAGGAAGTTGGCGCGCTCGAGGAGTGGCTGCGTGCGGTCCTCACCCAGCTCGAGCACGCGCTGGTTGAAGCGGAGCCAGCTCAGCTCGCGGTCGAAGTAGCGGTCCGAGGGCAGCGACTCGTGCTCGATCTCGACGACCTCGTCGAAGTCGTCGAGGTCGGGAGCGACGGATTCGCCGTCGAGCTGCGGTTCGGTGTCCATGCCGACATCCTGCCACCCGCCCCCGCTGCCCGGAGGAGCACAGGTGGCCGCTGTGGAAACCGAGCGTGAACGACCGGCCTGTGCAGGGGCGTCTGCCTGTCGCGCCGGTCGTACCCCTCGAAGTGGGGAGGAAACGTCACGATATACGGACGGTGACATTGCCGGGCTTCGCGGGTATGGTGGGCGGCGTTCAGGCCTCCGGGGGGATTCCACTGCGCGGGGGTGCAGGTACGAAGAGAATGAGGTTGACCATGTCGCGTGTCCTTTCCACCGAGCAGGCGAAGTCCGCCATCCGACAGATCCAGTCCATCGTGAACGGCGGCTTCACGGACCAGATCTCGCAGCTCGACGCCCAGGGGCGCATCCTGTCCGACTCGAACGTGTGGGACGGCCCGCTCGCCTCGACGTTCCGTGGGTCGACCTGGCCCGAGACCAAGGCTGCCCTCGACAAGGCGAAGACCGAGCTCGAGCAGCTCCGCACGCAGCTCGACAAGATCTCGCAGGACATCTTCACCGCGGGTGGCGGCGCGTAAGCACCCACCCCACGCCCGGTCCGCCGTCTCGGTGGGCCGGGCGTTCGCGGTCGGGGGGCCGACCGCACCACGGCACGTCGAGCACGACGGGCACGACCAGAAGGCCCAGCAGAGCCGGCGCGACCGGTTCGACCAGCACGACCAGTACGTCCAGCACCAGCTCCGGGGGGAACGACCATGGCCCAGATCCACGCCAACATGGATCCGATCGAGTTCGACGATGCGACGGCCGATGCGCTGCAGAGCGCGATGAAGTCGGCGGCGGGGGCGATCAACGGCCAGCGCGGCTCACGTCGCTCCTACGTCTCCACCGCGTCGCAGGAGTTCCGTGGCCGCTTCGCCCAGCTGTTCTCGTCGAACGCCGACGTGGCCGACTCGGACGCCGACCGGATCGCGACGGCGCTGGAGAAGGTCGCCGGTTGGGTCGGCCAGATGAAGGAAGCCGCGGCGAAGGAGCGGGACAACCGCAGGCGCGCTCGCGAGTGGCAGGAGCGCGAGGACGAGCGGAACGGCTTCCAGGACCTCTGGAACGACACCTTCCACTACGACCCGATGCCGGACATCAAGAACGACGCGCCGCCGACCTTCGAGCAACCGGACGTGCGCGCGCGGCCTCGTGAGACGCCGAACCCGGGTTCCGGTGGGGGCGGAGGCGGCGGGACGTCGTCGGCGCGACCGAGCGACCTCCGCTCCTTCGCGACCGGTTCGGTGTCGCTGGACAGTGCCCTCGAGGGACGACCCGCCGCACTGCGGGGGAAGCTCACCGAATTCGCCGCCAAGTGCTCGTGGGGCGACATCGACGCTGACAGCGTCGTCACCGCCTTCGAGCAGTGGCTCGGCGCAAACGCCCAGGACGCGAAGTGGGCCACCACCATCGCGGATGCCTTCACCGCGGCCGGCGGCGAGGGCAACGTCTCGACGGTCGCGGACTCCGCGCTCGCCGCGGCGCTCGCAGCCGCCGGGGTCTCCGAGACCCGCCAGGACCTGCAGTTCGAACCGCCGTCGGCGTACGGTGCGCAGCCCACGACGGGGTTCTCGATGGACCCGGTCAACACCTCGACCGGCAACTTCCTCGAACCGGAGCTCGACCTCGGGTTCACCGGCGCCTCGGCCTCGCTCGAGGTCACCCGCATGTACAACTCGCTCGACGAGCACGTCGGGATCTTTGGCCCGGGCTGGTCCTCGATCCTCGAGACGCGCGTTCTCCTCGACGACGAGGGTGCGACGTTCGTCGGCGCCGACGGCCGTCAGATCCGCTTCCCGCGTTCCGGCGAGGGCTGGGACCGCGGGGTCGGCGAGAACCGCTGGCTCGCCGCCGAGGGCGACCTGCTCGTCGTGCGCGACAACGCCGGGGTCCGGATCGACTTCACCCCGTCCGGTCTCTGGACCGGGCAGCGCGGCGGAGTCGGGACGGCGGTCCGGGTCGTCCGCGACGCCGACGACCTCGTCGTCCGTCTCGAGCACGAACGCGGCCGCTGGGTCGAGATCGAGCACGTCGACGGACGCGTCGCGGTCCTCCGGGCCTCCGACGGTCGGCGGGTCGAGTACGGGTACGACGACCGCGGGCGACTCGTCAGTGTGACCGACCCCGTCGGTACCCGCCGCTACGGGTGGAACGACGACGACCTCGTCGTCACCGTGACATCGGCTGCCGGGGTCGTCGAGGTCGACAACACCTACGACGACCAGCGCCGTGTGGTCGAACAGGTCAGTCCGCACGGCCGAGCGGTGCGCTTCGCCTACCTGCCCGGCCGCGTCACGGTCGTGTCCGACCACGACGGCTCGCGCGCGAACTCCTACATCGCCGATGCCAAGGGCCGGCTCGTCGGGGTCATCGACTCCGACGACCGGCGACAGTCGATGAGCTACGACCGACACGGCAACCTGGTGTCGGCGACCGAACGCGACGGCTCCGTCACCGTGCACGCCTACGACGACCGCGGTCGGAAGACCCGGACGGTGACCCCCTCCGGCGGTGACGTCACCTACGGCTACGACGACCAGGACCGGGTGACCACCGTCGTCACCGAGGCCGGTGCGGTCGTGTCCTACGAGTACCGCGGCGACGACCGTGACCCGTCCGTCATCGTCGATCCGGTCGGCGGCCGCACCGAGCTCACGTGGACGGACGGGGTCCTCACCCACGTGGTCGACCCGACCGGGGTCGTCCTCGACCTCGCGCACGACGAGTTCGGCGAGCTGGTGGCGACCACGAACGCGGTCGGGGACACCGCCTGGATCGAGCGTGACGCGGCCGGTCGTCCGGTCGCCGCGGTCAGCCCGTCCGGCGCCCGGACCGAGTACCGCTGGGACGCCGCGGGGCTCCTCGTCGAGCGCCGCGACGCCGACGGAGCGGTCTGGCGGTACGAGCACACGGCCGGTGGGCGCGTCGCATCGATCACCGATCCACTCGGTGCCCGCACCACCTTCGAGTACGCGGCGAGCGGCGAGCTGGCGACCACCGTCGACCCCCTGGGTCGGCGGGTCACGCGGACGTTCGACGACCAGGGGAACGTCGCCGCGCTCGCCCTGCCGGGTGACGCGGTCTGGACGTTCGCGCACGACGGGTTGTCGCGCCTCCAGGCCGTCACCGACCCGACGGGCGCGACGTGGCGGCGCGAGTACGACGTCAACGGCGGCCTCGCCGCGACCGTCGACCCGACCGGCGTCCGGCAGGAGGTCGCACGGGACGTCGCAACCGGCGTCGCGACCCTGCGTGATGCGTTCTCCGCGACCACTGTCCGCTTCGATGAGTTCGGGCGACCCGTCGAGCAGACGAGTGACGAGACCGGTTCCGAGCTGGTGACGTACGACGCAGCTGGTCGGCCCGTCGAACTCGTCGACGGCGAAGGCGGCCTGACGCGCATCGAGCGCGACCTGGGCGGGCGGGTGACGGCGATCGTCAGTCCGTCCGGCGCCCGCTCGACCTACGAGTACGACGCCTGCGGGCGCCCGTCCGCAGCGGTGGACGCCACAGGAGCGCGGACGACGCTCACGTACGACGCGGACTCCCGCGTCGTCGCCCGCACGTTGCCCACCGGCGAGGTAGAGGAGACCACCTACGACGCGGTCGGCCGCGTGGTTGCGCAGACGACGGCGGGGTCCGGTACGAGCCGGTACCGCTACGACCGGGCCGGGAGGCTCGTCTCCAGCCACGACGCACGCTTCGGGCAGCGACGATTCCGCTACGACGCTGCAGGGCAGCTGGTCGAGGCCGTCGACGGGCTCGGGGGCACCACCCGCTTCGCCTACGACGAGCGGGGCCGGCTGATCGAGGTCACGGACCCCGCCGGCGGTGTCACGCGGCCCCGGTACGACGGAGCGGACCGCGTGGTCGCGGTCGTCGACCCGCTCGGTCGCAAGACGACGGCTCGGTACGACGCCGCCGGTCGCCAGGTGGAGCAGATCGCCCCAGAGGGGCGGACCACCAGCTGGACCTTCGACGCCGCCGGCCGCTCGACGAAGGTCCTGGTCGACGGTCAGCTGGTGAGCGAGACCAGACGCGACGCCGTCGACCGCACTGTCGTCGTCACCGACCACACCCGTGGAGCGGGTCGGACGGTCGACCACGAGCTCGAGTACGACCGCCGCGGGCTCCTCGTCCGACGGAGCCGCGGCGGGCGTTCCGTGCGGTGGGAGTACGACGCCGACGGCAACCGGGTCGCACGGATCGACCCGACGGGTAGGCGAACCGAGTGGCGCTGTGATGCATTGGGTCGCGCCGTCGTCGTCGAGCGACAGGGGCTCGCCGCGGCGACCTTCGCCTACGACGCAGCCGGGCGGATCGTCCAGGCGTCGACCGGCGACGTCGTCCAGTCGTGGTCCTACGAGCGCGGCGCCCTGGTCGCACACACGACGACGACGCCCGAGGGCGCGACGGTCACGCGCATCGAGCACGACGACCAGGGGCGCATCACCGCGATCGACGGAGCGGACGGACGCGTCGAGTACGCGTACGACGAGGCCGGGCAACTCGTCCGGTCCGGAGGTTCCGAGTGGGAGTACGGCGACGGCGGGCGGCTGCTCCGCGAGGTCGTCGACGGAGTCGAGACGACGTTCGAGTACGACGCGGCCGGGCAACTCGTCGCGTCCGTCCGGGGCGGGGAGCGGACGGAGTACCTGTACGACGGACTCGGTCGACGGGTACGTCGCACCAACGCCGACGGGTCGACCGCCGAGTACGCGTGGTCCGACCTGGGCTCCCTGACCGCCGTCGTGTCGCGCGATCGCTCGTACGGCGAGACCGGCCGGTTCCAGATGTGGACCGACGTGCTCGGCGAGCTCGCTGAGGTCGGCGGCGCCGAGGTGTGGTGGGACTCTGCTGCGCCGCTGCCCGCGATGGTGTCGATCGGCGGGGAGAGCGTGCTCGACCTGCCGGGCGGCGCGGTCGCGCTGGGGGACGCCTGGGCCACCGCCGGCTGGCGGAGCGCCCGTTCGACGGATGCTTCGGACCCATGGGCGGTGCTCGCATCGGTCGAGGGAACGGCGCTGCCCACTGGCGTCTCGCTCACCGCTGACGGCGGGCTGTCGATCGCGGGGCTGGAGTGGCTCGGGGCGCGCGTCTACGACCCGGCGGCGCGGGGCTTCCTGTCGACGGACCCGTTGGCGCCCGTACTCGGCGCAGCGTGGTCGGGGAACCCGTACTCGTACGCCGGGAACGACCCGATGCACGCGATCGACCCCCTGGGGCTTCGACCGGCGACGGATGAGGACCTGGCGGCGTACCGGGATGCGAACCAGAGCTTCCTGTCGCGGGCTGCGAACTGGGTCGGGGACAACTGGGAGTACATCGCCGCCGGAGTCGCCATCGTGGGCGGAATTGCGCTCATGGCAACGGGGATCGGAGGCCCTGCCGGGATTGCGGCGATGGCACTGGCAGGCGGACTGATGAGCGGCGGGATCTCGGTGGCTTCGCAGAAAGCCACAACTGGGCAAGTCGATTGGGGCACCGTCGGGAAGGACGCTCTCATCGGGACCGCAACGGGGGCGCTCGGAGCGGGAACGGGTGCCGCACTCGCCACGAAGATGGGAACGGGACTCGCGGCCCGTGCCGCGACTGGGGCGGCAAGCGGCATGGTGGAAGGCGGTGGTACGGGAGCGCTCAACTACGCGACCTCGCCCGGGCCCCACACCGTCAACGGCTTTGTTCAGGCCACCGCGACGCAGGCCACAATCGGAGCCTTGAGTGGCGGTTCCACTGCGTACCGACCGAAGTGGCTCTCGCGCGCGGATGCGTCGACCTTCGCCGGGGGACTGTACCGGTCGACTTACGTGAAGGAAGGAACGACGATGTTCCGTTCAGGAGATGTGAACGGGTTCCATTCGGGTAATTTCTGGTCCACGGACATGCCCAAAAGCGTCAGCCAGGTGCGCGAAGACAAGGCGCTTCCATACAGGTGGGCGAGTAGCGGTCAGGATTCGATTCAGAACGCTGGTTTCGCTGCAGAGTTCACGAAGAAGATGCCTGCTTACAAGGGTTTGACTGCTCCACAGACTGGCGCTGATGGCGACTACTGGCGGGGTGGCACGAATCAGACGTACGTGCCCGGCGGCTACGCTGCCACGGACGTGAAGGGATACTGGTCGCTGGTGCCGTGATCGGAGGACCGATGAGTACGAACTACGAGGAAGCGTCCCGGCTTTGCGCAGAGGTCAGCGGTTACCTACGCGGGGCGCACCATGAACAGGCCGCTCGCTGGTACGAGCAACAGGCGGCGGCGCTCAGGAGCGACGAAGGGGTTGAACGGGTCGCGCTGATCCGGGCAATACACGAGTCCGTTTCGGCTGGGGCTGGAGGCCCACTCGGCGTTGTGTTGACCGATGCCACAGGAAAACCGGATGTCGAGGCGACAACCAGGTACAAGGAATCTCTTGACCGTCTGTATCGATTGACTTCGCAGTCGCGATGGCGTGATTGGCTGCGAACCTTCACGGGATGACGCCGAGTGACTACCGAGGAGAACCGGTGCATCTGCGGCGCGGGCGATGGCTGCCCCTGAGCCGCCGCTCGAGGAAGGCTGAGAACAATGGACAGGCGCGTGTTGCGCGGGCGCGTCGTCGCCGCGCTGCTGCTCGTGGTGTTCCTGGTCGTCCCGGCCCTGTTCCTTTACGTCGGACCGATCACGCTGAAGAGCTACGACGCTGGGCATCAGATCAAGATTGTCTGCTCGGTCTCGTCGGCGGAGTCGAGCACCGACTCCTCGTATTCGTCGCGAGGCGTCGGAGCCTCGACGCTGGGGATCGCCATCAAGACGGAGGACTGCGGGCCGCTCGCGCTCCGCTGGGGCGTGACGGGCGCCAACATCGAGCAGACGACCCGACGTCCCGACGCTGGTGGAAGGTGGTGCTTCACGGTCGGTCGCGGTTCCTACGAGCTGAGGGATCTGCTCCACCGCGTGCGACAGGCCGTCTTCGTACGCGAAGCGACCCGATGCGGCGATGCTGCCGCGGTTGACCGTGTCGGGGGCGGGAGCCGGATCGGAGCCATCCCCACCTGATACGTTGGATGCAGGTGCTGGCCCTGCCGGCGCCCGAGATCGAGTACCGCGCACAGGCGGCGCCGGCGCTCGAGGGGGCGTGTACTACCGGCCGCGGGGCGGCCGGAGCACGGAACTTCGGGGACGTCCGGCGCGCGAGTGCTGACCGCGAAGGACCATCATGACGACGCCGAACAACGGGCAGCCCGGCGACTGGCAGCCGAACAACGTGCAGCCGGACCAGCAAACGCCCGGGTTCCAGCAGCCGAGCCAGCAGCCGAACCAGCAGGCGCCCGGCGACTGGCAGCCGAACCAGCAGCAGGCACCCGGCTTCGGGCAGCCGGACCAGCAGACGCCCGGGTACCAGCAGCAGCCCTACGCCGGTACCGGCGCGGGTGTCCCCGCTTGGCAGCCGCCGACCCCGGAGAAGAAGGGGAAGAGCGTCGCGCTCCGCATCCTCATCCCGGTCGTGTCCGTCCTCGCCGCTGTCGGTGCCTCCGTGGGCGTCCGCGCGCTCTTCAACGCCAACGCCGAGCCGTCGCCGTCGGCGCTCGCGACCGAAGCGGCGAAGCAGGTCAACGAGAACTACACGTTCCCGCTCGAACTCGACGAGGTCACGCGGTGGGACGGCGTGACGGCCGACGGCGCGCAGCTCGAGTACGCCTACACGATCGACTCCTCGGTCGATCCGGCGAGCCTGACCGCGGCGGACCTCAAGTCGTCGGTCGTGTCGAACGTCTGCCAGAAGAAGGAGTCGCGCGACCTGCTGTCGAAGGCGATCGTGATGCGCTACTCGTACGTCTTCGACGGCACGGACCGCACGATCGACTTCTCGGTCACCAGCGCCGACTGCTGACCCCCGGCGGAGGCTGAGGAGGGGTGGCTCCTGCACGCCGGGTCTTCCATGCGCTCCTCGCGGCGGTGGCAGTGACCAGCAGCGGGCTCATCGAGCTCGGGCACTTCGGCGTCCCGGGCTGGGCGTTCGCCGTCGTCACCGTCCTCGGACTCGGCTACGGTGCGGCGCTCGTGCGCGTCGGCGCAGCGGGTTGCCTCGTACCGACGGTGCTGTTCCTCGGGAGCTTCGTCGTGCTCGGTGTCCTCGTGGACCACGTGTCGGGCTGGGGGCCGCTGCAGTACGGGTGGCTGCCCGCGGTGCTTGCCGGTGCGCTCCTCGCTCGGGTGCTGTTCCCGGACGTCGGGGCGAGGCGGCGCAAGGAGACGGTGGGCCGCGGGCTGCGCACAGCGGGTGGGGAGTGGCTGCGTGAGCTCGGCCCGTTCATGCTGTGCACGGGTCGTTCTGCGCCGCCGCGCTGGGGGCGATCCTGCACGGCGAGGGTGACGAGGCGCTGCGGTACGACGACGCTCTCCGGCGGACCGGTGTGATCGTCACCGGCGAGGTCGTGCACGTCGAGCGTGTGCACTACACGGGCTACAAGGGACGTGGGCACACCGAGTACACGCCCGTGACGCGGCAACGGTACGAGGGCGTGGAGTACGAGACGACGCTCGACGAGTACACGGTGTCGAGCGATCCAGACTTCTACCGGGTCGGACAGCGCCTGCCGATCATGGTCGACCCGGACGATCCGACGACCGCCGGCGTCCGGTCCGAGGAGCTGCACGGGATGTTCGCCCGGAACGTCGACGACGGTCGCAGCTACGCGTTCACCGCACTGCCGCTGCTGGCCGTGGGGGCACCGCTCCTCGCGGTGCAGACGGTCGAGGGCATCATCCGGAAGATCCGCACCAGGCACACGCGGCGGTGGGCGAGAGCCAGGCGACAGGTGCTCGCCGCTCGACGGCGCGCTCGCCGTCTGGCCGCCGGTGTCGCGTCAGCCCACCGCGCTGGATCGTTCCCGCCACGCACCCCGACCGAGTGACCGCGCGACCGTCACCGGAGCAGCAGGCGACGGAGCAAGGCGACTGACCCCGCGGGGCGGGTCGCGAGGACGGGCTGCACCGCGCCTCCAGGCCGGGCTGCGGTGATCAGCGTCCGACGGTCAGCGCGGGAGCCCGCTCACCCACGCGCGGAACGTGATGGCATCGCTGTCACGGAGGACGACTGCCGGTGCGTCCTGCGCGTCGTACAGGAGTGCGAGGCTCTCCGGCGGCAGACCGGCCAGCTGCCGACCCCCGAGCGAGGTCGGGGCGACGAGCGCAGGGCTGGCGAGGAACGCGAGGGGCTGCGAGTCGGACTCGGCGACCGCCGTCCGGCCGTCGATGAGGGCCCGGACCTCGGCGGGGTGCAGCACGACGACGTCGCCGCCGACGAACAGTCGGATGACCGGGCGTGGGCGACCGCCGGGGCCGAGTGGGACGGTGGTCCAGTCGGCGCTGCACGCGGCACCCCGCCAGGACGGGATCGAGACGCCGTCCGGTCCGAGCGCTGCGGGGGCCACTGCACGGGGACGGACGACGCGCTCCTGCAGGTACGCCTCGAGCTCCGCGTACCCGCGGGCCAGGCCCATGACGGAGAAGAGGCGCTTCCCGGTCGCGTCACGTGCCTGCAGACCGCCGTACTGGTTCGCGATCGGCAGCATCGCAGCGATCTCGCCGAGGTCGACGCGGCGCTCCTGGTGGAGGCCCTGGCGGACCAGCAGGTGGTCCTCCATGGCGAGCACCCGGGTCCGGCGCATCGAGCGGGAGAGCACGATGCCTCCGATGCCGGCCAGCAGGAGGACGATCGCCATGACGACGAGGCTGGGTTCGACACCGGTCGAGATCGTCGTGGCGGCGCCGAGCGCCAGCAGGGCTCCGACCACGAGGAAGATGATGGCGACCACGCGGATGAGCACCCACTGGAAGGTCCGCAGGCGCACGGTGACGAGCGCACCGCCCTCGTTCGGCAGCGGCTCCCCACGCTCGCGCCGGCGTCGGTCGCTGTGCTTGGTCACCGCCGTCACGGATCTCGTGATGACGAATGCCGCCACCATCGCGATCCCCACGGACGTGATCGTGATCCACATGTGTCGTCCCCCTCGTGCTGCGGCCCCTGAACCGAGTGGCCGACCGCCACGTTCACGACGGTCGACCACTCGATCATGCATCCCCGACCACCATCCGGCGTTCGGCGATCCCCCCAGGGCAATGTGCAGAGTATCAATTCCAGGAGGAGCTGCAAGTTCGTATGTCGCCGGGCTGTGGCTCGAACGGGGGTGGTCCCCACCTGTGGAGGACGGAACCTCACGGTATTTCAGCGGTTAGGATCGACAGCGCAGTCGATTCTTGAGGGGGACGATCGTGATGTTGACGCGCGCCGGGGGTACCGGAACTCGGCAGGGGAGCCGCATCGCGGGAGTGGTGGCCGTCACGGGCGCACTCGCGCTGGTGCTCGCCGGGTGCACCGCCGACCAGGACCAGGTGACGGATCCGTCACGCGTGCTGCAGACGGTGGACACGACGCTCACGACGAACGGCGCCGTGAACGCGATCTCGGACACGACGATCTCGGTCGCCGGCACGCGCTCGTCCTCGAAGACCGTCGACCACGACGTGCAGGACGCGGCGGGAGACCTGCCGCTGCGGATCACCACGCAGTACACGACCGACAAGCGCTCCGGGACCGACCTCGCCGACCTCGACGGGTACTCGGGTCGCGTCGAGATCGACGTCACCGTCGAGAACCTCACGGTCCGGTCGCAGAACCTGTCGTACGACGTCGCAGGGGCCTCCCGTTCCACGCCGGCGCTGGTCGGCGCTCCGTTCAGCGTCGCCGCGTCGACCGTCCTCGACGGGGTCGCACCGGACCGCATCGTGACCGAGTCCGTCGACGGCGGCGCGTCCACCGACGGCGTCGTGAGCACCAACGCCTCCGGTGACGCCGTCGTGCAGTGGGGCCGGCTGCTGGCGCCGCCGACGTCGGGAGCGAGCAGCACGCTGCACCTCGTCGCCGACGTCCGTGACTTCTCGACGCCCGCCATCGACGTCGCGGCGCAGCCCGGGCTGACGACCGACCTGTCGACCAGCGGCGTGATGAACGGGGCGTTCGGGTCCGAGACGGACTCCGAGCTTGCCCTGCAGCGTCGGACGATCGACCTCATCGCGCAGGTCAACGAGGTCCTCGCCCGTGCCGGCGGGACCATCACCGAGGTCCGCACGAACCTCGAGTCGACGTCCGAGACCCTCGGTGTGCGGACGGCGGAGCGGCTGCAGGAGAGCAGCGCGTCGCTCGCGAGCACGATGCAGTCGCTGTCGGGTGAGCTCGGTTCGCTGAACGGGGACCTCGGTTCCACCGTGCAGGCGACGCAGTCGACGGTGCTGCAGCAGCTGCAGCAGACGACGGGCAGCCTCGATGCCCTGCTCGGGGACACGTCGGCGACGGCGCCGACGCCGGTGCTCGACGGTGAGGGATGCAACGCGGTCCCGCGGACCGGTGCAGCGGGCTCGAGCGTCTACGGGAACCTGCTGCGCGTCTCCGCGCAGCTCGAGGGCTACGCCGACGCGAGCGAGGCGTGCAAGCAGCAGGCGACGAGCGACCTGGCAGCATCGATCGGTCCGGCTGAACCGACGGACGCGACGTGCCCTGCAGAGTCGACTTCGTTCACGTGCGTACTCTTCCTGTCCTCGAAGGACATCACCGCCACCGCCGTCCGACTCGCGGACACCGGAAAGGCGCTCGCAGATTCGCTCCAGACAGACAAGGCAGATGCTGCCGTCGCCAAGGTCGCAGCGCTGCAGAAAGCGCTCGCGGGCCTCGCTTCCCAGGCTGGTTCCGCATCGGGGTCGCTGAACGGTTCTCTTGACGAACTCGACGAGAGCATCGGCGCCGTCGAGCAGAGCATCGGTGTCCTCGGCGACGACGTCGATGCGGTGCACGTGAAGGCTGCCGCAGCTCGGGACGTCATCGGAGTTACGGAGGACTCGTTCCCCCCGAGGTCGATGCAGGCGCAGAACGCGGCACTCGCTGATGCCATCTGTGCGCTGGTCACGAAGCGAGAGGACGAGGACGGCCCCGACCCCGACCTCGACCTCGACCTCCCGATCATCGGCGGCCCGACTTCTGGTCTCACCGAGGAGCAGGCGGACGATCTTCGGGCGTACTTGACGGCAACCCCCTGTGACGAGTCTGAGGACGGCCCGGGGCCGCAGAAGCCACCGGCCCCCTTCTCCGCGCCCATGGACCAGCGTCTCGCCGAGCAGGCGGCAGCATGGGGCGAGATCGAGCAGTCCACCGACGTATCCAACCCCGACAGTGCATTCGGTCGAGCCTTCGTCGAACTGCGGAACCGCATCGCCGCAGTGCGCTCGGCTGTGGAGGCCGTTCGACGGGCTGGATCCGACGACGCCGGCGCCGCGGCTCAGCTTGACCAGTTGAAGACCAACATTGAAGCCGCAGTCGCACAGTCGGACGAGGTCGGCGCCGACCTCGGCGCGCTCAAGGAACAGCAGGACAAGGTCAAGGACGAGCTCCGCAAGACGGCGGACGACCAACAGAAGCGCGTCGAGTCGAGTGTCCGGGCGCTGCTCGACGAGCGTGTGACGGATGTGTCGAAGTCGGCGTCGTCGAACGCGTCAGAAGTCCGCGACGCGTTCGACAAGTCCATCGCCGGGCTCCGGTCCACGGCTGACGACGTGACGAAGCAGTCGAAGGGCACGATCGACGAGCAGAAGGGCTCGCTGCAGGAGCAGAGCAGCAGCCTCGCCTCGTCCGTGGACGAGCAGACCGCGGCGAGCCTCCAGCGCATCGACGCGAGCACCAGCGCCTCGGTTCGCGACGTCGAGGGCGCCAGCACGCTGCTCACCGGCGACCTCAACCGCGTGATGCTCGACCTCGGCGACCGCGAGGTGAACGGCTCCGGCATCCTCGGCGCGATGGCCACGAGCGCGGCGAAGTCCGACTCCGCCGACTACCAGCTCGCCCTCGCGTCGCAGAACGCCTCGGGCTACGCCAACGTCCGTGCCGAGGACGTCGCCGGCATCCTCCTGCAGCAGCAGCAGTTCCGCGCCTCGCTCGACCGGGCGGCGAAGCTCCCCGCCTTCCGTCTCGACGTTCCGTCCAGCGCGACGTCGACGACGCTCTACGCCTTCCGGATCGGAGCCGAGCGATGAGCCACGTGCAGGACCACTCGACCGAGGCGGCCGCAGAGGAGCCCGCGGAGACCGCAGCGCCCGACGCCGCCCGGACCCGGAAACGCCGCCGCACCGCGATCATCGTCGCGGTGGCCGTCCTCGTGGTCGCCGCCGTCGTCACCGCGCTGCTCGCGGTGCGTGTCTCGGCCTCGACCCCGGCCGAGGCGGTCTCCGCGACGGCACCGGTGCCGATCAGTGTCGCCCACGTCCCCGACGGTACGAAGATCGGCGTCGTGGTCACGCTCGGTGACGGCGAGGGTGCGCAGTGGGACGACGCCGCCCAGGGGGCCCTCGTGGCGCAGCGCCGCCTGGAGCTCGGCGGCACGGACGTGCAACTCGTGACGAAGAACGACGGCGGGTCGATTGACGGTGCCCGGAAGGCCGTCGAAGCGCTCGCTGCCGACGGTGTCTCGGGCATCGTCGTGGCCACCTCCGGCGACCACGTCGGTGGTGCGTTCACCGCGGCGGCCGACGCCGGCATCCCGGTCGTCGCACCGTACGCGGCCGGCGCGGACGACGCCTGGTCGACCGCGCCGTCGACGGAGTCCGTCGCGACGGCACTGCAGGACGCGCTCGGCGACGCCGCGTCGCCGCTGCTCGTCGACCTGGGCGGCGGAGCGCCGTCCGGAGTGCGGTTCGCCCACGTCGTCGACGCGACGAGCGCACCCGACCTCGGCGCTCTCGCCACCACCGTCGCGCAGCGCACCGGCGCGGCGGCGGGCTCCACCGACGCCACGACGGCCGACGACCAGGCTGCAGCCGAGCAGGCCGGAGCCGAGCAGGACGGGGACGAGCAGGCGGCACCCGACTCCGACGCCGTGGTCGTCAGCGGTCCGGCCGGACGACAGGGAGCGCTCGTCGCCGCCCTCCAGGAGGCCAACGTCACCGCTCCGGTCGTCCTGACCCCCGAGGCCACCAGCCCCGCCTTCGCGGCTGCGCTCGCCCAGGCGGGCGGCAGCCTCAGCGGCGCCTTCCGCACCGTCGGGGTCGAGACCGACGACGCCCGTGCCCTGTCCTCGGACGCCGAGGGCCGCGCCATGTCGGCGTTCCTCGGCGGCGTGCGGGTCCTCGCCGACGACGCGGACGCGAAGAACCTCACCGGCGACCGGTCGTTCGCCTCGGTGGCGACCGTGGCCGACGCCCGCAGCCACGACGCCGTCGTGGCGCTCGTGACGGCCGTCGGGACGGCCCGGAGCACGGACGCCGCCGCGGTGTCGGACGCGTTGGCCCGGCTCGACCTCGGGGCCGGAGACGGCCTCGCAGGCCCGGCACTCGACTTCGGCTCGCGACAGGCCCTCGGCGATCCCGCCGGCGTGCTCGCCGCCTCCGCGCAGGACCTCGGGCTCCGCCCCGCCGCTGCGACCGAGGACGACGGGGCCACGCCCGCGCTCGTCTGGTTCTCCGACTCGACCGACTGACCCCGTCCCACCTGCACCACCCGCACCGCCGCACCACGCCCAGGGAGGACCGCCCATGCGCCTGCTGATCGAGCTCGACGACCGCCGCGAGACGATCGAGGCCGACGGGTGGGCGGAGTCCTCCACGCTGGGGGACCTCGTCGCGGCGTCGCTCGGCACCCCGCTCGACCCCGGCACACCCCTGGCGGTCGACGGTCACCGGACGAGCTCCGACACCCCGTTGCGCGACCTGGTGCTCCTCGAAGGGTCCCGGGTCGCCCGCACCACCGAGGAGCCACCGCGCGCCGTCGACGGGTGGAGCGTGACCCTGGCGGGCGGCCTCGGGGCGGGCGTCGTCGTCCCGGTGCCGCGCAGCCGTCGGCTCGTCGTCGGACGCGCTCCGCAGGCGGACGTCGTGCTCCCCACCGAGAGCGCGTCCTGGGAGCACTGCACCGTGGAGCGCGAGGACGACGGTGTCCGGGTGCGCGACTCCGGGTCGACGAACGGCACGGTCATCGCGGGGGAGCGCATCGACGACGAGGGCGTCCTGCTGACCGGGACCACGAGCGTCATCGTGGGCGGCGCGGTCCTGCTGCTCCGTCCGGAGCTGCCGGAGACGACCGTGCCGGCAGCGGGCACGTTGCCCAACCTCACGCCGGCCGCCACGGCGCCGTTCAACCGACCGCCCCGGCCGGGACGGCTCACCGACACCGAGCCGGTGTCCCCGCCGACGCGCAGGGACGTCGCCCCGGCGTCGAAGTTCAGCTGGATCACGGTGGCGGCTCCGCTCGTGCTCGCCGGGGCGATGGTGCTCCTGCTCGGGGACGCCCGCTTCGCACTGTTCGCGCTGCTCAGCCCCGTGACCGCGATCGGCATGTGGTTCGAGCAGAAGCACCGCCGGGCGAAGAACCTGAAGGAGGAGGAGACGCGCTTCACCGAGGCGGTCGAGACCTTCCGCGGCGAGATCGCCGCGGCCGCGGCCGTCGAGGCGGCCCGCCGGCAGGACCTCGTGCCCGACCCGGCGACCGTCGTGCGTCGAGCGCTCGTCCCCACCACCGACCTGTGGCAGCGTCGGTCGGACGACGACGACTTCCTCAGCCTGCACGCCGGCACCGGTGACGCGCCGTGGCGTCCCGAGGTCGACCAGCGGGCGGCGTCGTCGAAGCTCGAGGACGAGGCGAAGGCCGCGATCGCGGACAGCCGGCTCACGGCGGCGCCGGTCGTCGCCGACCTGTCGGACGCCGGCGTCGTCGGCATCGTCGGTGACCGCGACGGTGCGCTCGCCCTGGCCCGCAGCCTGCTGGCGCAGGCGACCGTGCACTGCGGACCCGCGGACCTGACGGTCGGGGTGTTCTGCGACGCGGGCCGCGAGGACGACTGGTCCTGGGCCTCCTGGCTGCCGCACACGCGCGTCGCGGGCAGCAGCACCGGCGCCCGGTGGATGTCGGCGCAGCGCGACCAGAGCGCCGCCGTCCTGCGTGGGCTGCAGGAGTCGCTCGACGAGCTGCCCACGCCGAACCTGCTCGTCGTCGTGGACTCCGACGTCCTCACCGAGGGCCGCGACGCCCCGGCACGCAGCCTGCTCGGCCAGGGCCGCGCGGTCCCCGGTGTGTCGCTCCGCCCGGGGGAGCGGCGCCAGCGGGTGAGCGGCATCGTCATCGCGACGAACGAGCAGCAGCTGCCCGCCGCCTGCACGTCCATCGTCACGGTCGGTGCGGACGCGGCCGCGACGGTCTACCGCCCCGAGGACCGCACGCGGGTCGAGGACGTCGTGCTCGCCGGCCTCACCCCGGACACGGCGGAGCGCGCCGCCCGCGCCGTCGCCCACTTCGACGACCCCGAACTCACGGTGCCCGGTGCATCGCTGCCGTCGCTCGTCCGCCTGCCCGAACTCCTCGCGCGGAGTGCCGCGGCCCCTGGCGGCACCGCTCGCGCCGCGGCCCCTGGCGCGGGCCACGGGACCGCCGCCGTCGACACGACCACCGCCGAGGGCATCCGGACCCTCTGGCAGACCAGCACCGGTACCTCGACCCCGGTCGGTTCCTCGGAGTCCGGCGTCCTCGAGATCGACCTGGTGCGCGACGGCCCCCACGGCCTGGTCGGTGGGACCACGGGTTCCGGCAAGAGCGAGTTCCTCCGCTCGTTCGTCGCCGGCCTCGCGGCCCGGAACGACCCCACCCGGCTCAACTTCCTCCTCGTCGACTTCAAGGGCGGCGCCGCCTTCGCCGCCTGCGAGCGGCTGCCGCACACCATCGGCACGATCAGCAACCTCGACGAGCAGCTGGCAGACCGAGCCATCCGCGCGCTCGAGGCCGAGCTCGAGCGTCGTCAGCGGGTCTTCGCGACGGCCGGCGCCGACATCGACAACCTCGACGCCTACCTGGCGACACGGCCGACCGAGCCGATGCCGCGCCTGCTCTTCGTCGTCGACGAGTTCGCCATGCTCGCGAAGGAGTTCCCGGACGTCCTGACCTCGCTCGTCGCGATCGCTGCGGTCGGCCGGACGCTCGGCGTGCACATGGTGCTGGCCACCCAGCGGCCGGCCGGCGTCGTGAGCGAGGACATCCTCGCGAACACGAACCTCCGGGTGGCGCTCCGCGTGCAGAGCCGCGAGGACTCGACGAACGTCATCGGCGTGCCCGCCGCGGCGGGCATCGGCCGCCAGCAGACCGGCCGCGCCTACGTGAAGCTCGGGCAGGACGACATCACCCCGGTGCAGACCGCCCTGGTCACCGGCCGCGCGCGCGACGAACGGGTCGAGCAGCCGGTCTCCGTCCGCCCGACCGACGTGTTCGGCGTCCCGGCACCGGCGCCCGCACCCGGGCCGAGTGCGTCGGACGACACCGACCTCGACGTCCTCATCGAGGCGATCCGCGCCGCGAACGACGCCGCCGGGTACGCGGCACCCCGCCCCATCTGGCCCGAGGCGCTGGGAGCCCGGGTCGACCTGGCAGACGTCCCGGAACCGTCCGACGGTGCCCGCCGCTTCGTGCCCGTCGCGCTCGCCGACGACCCCGACCACCAGCGCCAGGTCGCCGGCGGCTGGGACCTCGACGAGGGCAACCTCGTCCTGATGGGCATCCCGGGCAGCGGCACGAGCACCGCCCTGTCCGCCCTGGCCCTGCGTCTCGCGCGGACGACGAGCCCCGACGACCTCGACCTCCTCGTCCTGGACATGGGACCGGGGGACCTGGCACCGCTCGCGCAGCTGCCGCACACGACGGCCTACGTCGGGTCCGGCGCCGGGGCGGGCGAGCTGCAGGCCCGCTTCCTCCGACACCTGCGCGCCGACCTCGAACGCCGTCGTGCGAGCCCCGGCGGACGTCGAGCCGTCGTCCTCATCGATGGCCTCGCCGCACTCCGCGACGAGTACCAGGACTTCGAGGGCCAGCAGCTCCTCGACGCCCTGTACCGCGTCTACGCCGAGGGGCCGGCGCTGGGGATCTCCTTCGCCGTCTCCACGACGCGGGCGAAGGCCGTCCCGTCCGCCATGGACGAGGTCACGACCCAGAAGTGGATGTTCCGCCTGGCCGACCCGTACGACTACGCGTCCATCGGGGTCCGTCCGAAGGACGTCCCACCGCCCGTGCCGGGTCGGTACATCGACTCGACGACGAAGCTGCAGAGCCACGTCGCGACGCCGTCGGTGCCCCTCGCCGGAGCCGTCGCCGAGGTCGCCGCGGCGTGGCCGGACGCCGCGGCGAAGACGAGCGCCGTCGGACGTCTGCCCGATGCGGTCCGGGTGCAGGACCTCCGGACCCCGGCCCGCTTCGACACGGAGCCGTGGCGCCTGCCGGTCGGCATCGCGGAGGACGACCTCGGCACCGCGGCGCTCGAGGTCTACGACGGCGAGCACGTGCTCGTCGCCGGCCCGGCGCGCTCCGGCAAGTCGACGGTGCTCCTCGCCCTCGCCGACCTGGCACGGTCCGCCGAGGGCGTCCGCCCCGCCGTGTGGGCGGTCTGCGACCGCCGGTCCCCGCTCGCCGACGGTGTGTTCGACCGCCTCGCGGTCGGTGCGGACGAGGTCCCCGCCCTGCTGGCCGGCCTCCGCCTGGAGCGGGGCCCGGTCCTGCTGCTCGTCGACGACGCCGAACGCTTCGACGACGCCGACCAGTCGATCGCCTCGCTGCTGTCCTCCGAACGGCCGGGCCTGTGCGTGGTCGCGGCCGGCCGGTCCGCCGACCTCCGATCGCTCTACAGCCACTGGACGCGATCGGTCCGGAAGTCCCGCTGCGGCGTGCTGCTGCAGCCCGACGTCGACTACGACGGCGAACTGCTCGGTGTCACGCTGCCGAGACGGGCCCCCGTCGCGCTGACCGTCGGCCGCGGCTACGCCGCATCGGGCGGTGCGGTCCGGCTCGTCCAGACGGCCGCCGCCGGCGCCTGACCGGCGCGACCACCACCGGACGGGAGGCACACCGCACCGCCGCCACGTGCCTCCCGTCCGGCGGGTCCGCGACCGGGAGGCACGGCACACCGCCGCCACACACCTCCCGTCCGGCGGATCCGCGACCGGGAGTCGCGGTGCACGCCCGCCGCGCGCCTCCCGGCGTGACCCACGTCACGTCCCGCGACGGCGGACGCCGGTCAGTCGCGGGTGGTGATGCCGAAGGGCGAGCTCTCGAGGTCCGTGAAGTTGCCCACCGTCGCGCGGACGGTGCAGGACGGCGCGACGGACAGTGCGGTCACGACGAGGCCGTCCGAGGACACGGCCAGCGCACCCGAGCACCCGTCGGCGAAGCGCACCCCGGCCTCCCCGCCGGCGACGTCGGTGAGCATCTCCGACGGCTTCCCGGTCGAGGGGCTGCGGTAGAGGGGGTTCAGTTCGTCGGCACCGCTCGGCCACACCGGTACGAGCGTCACGGGCAGCGTGGTCTGGCTGACCGTGCGGTCGGGCGTGCGGACCTCGACGCCCTGCAGTCGCTGCACGGGGTACGAGGTCCCGGTCACGGCCTGGTCGGTGACGGCCGTCGTGGTCGCGCTGCCCGCCGCGTCGAGCCACTCCTGGAGCCCGGCCTGGTCGGGCACGTCGGACAGCCGCACGGTCGCCTGCACGCTCAGGTCCTCGCCCGCCGGGACCACCACGTCGGAGAGCGTCCAGCCGCAGCGGACGTCGACGCCGGTCAGCGACGGTTGGTTCCGGGCACCGCTCACCTCGTCGCCGGTCCACGTCACCGCGGGACACTCGGACCGCGCTCCGACCCCGGGCACCACCTCGAGCAGCGGGCCGCGGAGCGTCGCGGACTGGGCGGCGTACGTGATCGACAGGTCCACCGTGCCGGCCTGCGGGTCGACGGTCGCCTTGCGGGTCGTCGAGAGTCCGGTCGGCAGCGGACGGTCCTGCTGGTAGGCGCTCGCGGCCTGCGCCGTGCGGGCCGCACTCGGGGTGTCCTTGCCGCCCAGGGCGCCGGGGAGCCAGACGACCCCGCCGACGACGAGTGCGGCGACGAGCACCACGCCGAGGGCACCGAGCCCGAGCATGCGGTTCGTGAGCCAGTCCGGGCGCTGCCACCGGCCGCGCGCCGGGGCCTCGGGTTCGCGAGCGGCGGCGACCGGAGGGCGTGCGAGCGGCCGGAAGACCGTCTGCGAGCCCGCCTGCCCGAGTTCGGGCACCGGTCCGGCGTCCTCCGCAGCAGGTGACGGGCCGGAGCCGTCCGCGGGGGGACCGTCGGACGCGGTACCGCCGCCGGGACGGAGTCCGCGCACCACGGTGGCGGGCCGCTCGACCTCGGCGAAGGACTCCGGCTCGGCAGTCGGGGCCAGCGCCGGGGCGTCGGCCAGCTGTCGGGCAAGGCGGCGCAGGGTGGCCGCGGCGTCGGCGGCCGCGGGTCGTGCGGCCGGGTCCTTGGCGAGCATCGTCGACACCGCCGTCCACAGCGACGCGGGGACGTCGAGCTGCGGCGGGTCCGAGGTGACGTGGCGGTAGGCGACGGCGAAGTCGGTGCCCGGTCCGGCGAAGGGGGTGCGTCCGGCGAGCAGCTCGTAGAGCATCACCCCGGCGCCGTACACGTCGGCCGCGGGGCCTGAGCGCCCCTGGCTGATCGACTCGGGGGCCATGTACTGCGGCGTGCCGAGCAGCCCGGTCGTGGTGCGCTGCCGGTCGGCCATGACGGACGCGATCCCGAAGTCCGACACCCGGACGTCGCCCGTGGTGCCGGGTACCCACGGGGACGCGAGCAGCACGTTGTCGGGCTTGACGTCGCGGTGGGTGACGTCCTGCCCGTGCGCGGCGGCGAGGGCGTCGAGCGTCTCGGCGGTGATCGTCAGGGCGTCCCGGGGCGGCAGCGTCCCGGCGTCGGCGAGCAGGTCGCGGGCGGAGCCCCCACCGACCAGGTCCATGACGATCGCGAGTCGGTCGCCCTCGACGACGAGGTCGCGCACCCGGACGATCGACGCATGCTGCAGGCCGAGCAGCACGGTGCGTTCGCGGACGAACCGCTCGACGACGGTCGGGTCGGCGGCGAGCTCGGCGCGCAGCAGCTTGGCGGCGACGTGCTCCCCGGTCGCGGTGTGCTCGGCGCGCCAGACCTCGCCGGTCGCGCCGGTGCCGAGCAGGTCGACCAGTCGGTACGACGCACCGAGCGGTTCGCCGCGGCCGTACTGCGCCCGACCCTGCTCCGTCACGTTGCCCCCGACTGCCCCCGGTCGACCCCTCGTCGACCTCGCGTCATGTTACCGGCCGGACCCTGCGGCGTACTGCACGTCGATCGCGTGCTGCGTGAAGCCGGACCGGCGGTAGAGCGCCAGCGCGGGCTCGTTGTCGCCCTCGACGTAGAGCGCAGACGCGGTCAGTCCACGACCGGCCAGCCGGGCCGAGCCCGCGCGCATCAGGACCCCGCCGAGCCGACGCCCCTGCAGGTCCGGCCGGACCGCGACCGCGTAGAACTCGCCGACGCCGTCCTCGACCTTGAGCCAGCACGATCCCGCGAGCGCGCCGGAGTCGTCGCGCAGGAGCAGCAGGTCGTCGCCGGAGAACCACGACTCGGCCTCGCGGGCGCGCAGGTCCTCGAGCGTCATCCGGCCCTGCTCGGGGTGGTGCGCGAAGGCCGCGGCGTTGAGGGTCAGCCAGGCGTCCTCGTCCTCGGGGTCGCCCGGGCGGAAGGCGTCGATGCGGTACCCGTCGGGGACATCGGCCCCGGTGGGTTCGTCCGACACCGTCGCCCGGAGCTGCAGCAGGGTCCGTACCGGAGTCCAGCCGTACCGGTCGGCGAGGGCGCGGGCGGCCGGGTGGTCCCCGTGCGCCCACGCGAGGCGCGGAACGTCCGAGGCCGGCGTCGCGCCCCCGGCGCCCGGGGTGAGCACCTGCGCGACGAGGGCCGACCCGACGCCCTGGCCACGGGCCTCCGGGGCGACGACGAGTTCCAGCTCGCCGTCCCGGACCACGGCGACCCCGCGTTCGTCCCCGACCACCGCGGCACGGCCGGCGCGCACGTCGACCAGGGTCTGGTCGGAGAACGGCGGGGCCTCGCCCGCGGCGGTCGCGGCGGCCGCGAGCATCTCGACGACGGCGAGCACTACTGCGCCGCCAGCCGGTCGGCCTCGTCGTCGTGCACGTTGAAGCGGTAGCCGACGTTGCGGACCGTGCCGATGAGCGACTCGAGGTCGCCGAGCTTGGCACGGAGCCGTCGCACGTGCACGTCGACCGTGCGGGTGCCGCCGAAGTAGTCGTAGCCCCAGACCTCGCTCAGGAGCTGCTCACGGGTGAAGACGCGCGAGGGGTGGGAGGCGAAGAAGCGCAGGAGCTCGAACTCCTTGAAGGTGAGGTCCAGCGGCCGGCCCCGCACCTTCGCCGAGTAGCTCGCCTCGTCGATGACGACCCCGGAGGCCTGGATCTTCGAGCCCGACGGGTTCTTGGCGGCGCGTCCCGTGGTGAGGCGGATGCGCGCGTCGACCTCGGCGGGCCCGGCGCTCTCGAGCACGACGTCGTCGACGTTCCACTCGCTGTTCACCGCGGTCAGCCCGCCCTCGGTCACGACGAGGATGACCGGTGTCGTCGAGCCGCTCGTCGCGAGGATCTTGCACAGGGCCTTGGCGCTCACGAGGTCGAGGCGGGCGTCCACGAACATCAGGTCGCTCTGCGGGGCGTTGACCAGCTGGGCGGCCTCGGCCGGGACGTGGCGGATCCGGTGGCTCAGCAGACCGAGACTCGGCAGGACGTCGCCGGGCGCGGCTGAGGTGAGTACCAGGAGCTGGGCCACAGGACCTCCAGAACGAGGGGACGTCGTGGAGCCATCCTAGTGATGTGTCGGAAGGGGCCCGCCGACCGGCCGGTCGGTCGGGCGTCCCGGTCGGCGAGGCCCTGTCATGATGGAGCGCGTGACCGAGCCCGTCCCACCCCTCGACCAGCGCCGCCTGCGGCTCACCTCCGTGCTGCCGGTCTGGGTCCTCGCCGTGGTCGGTGCGGTGCTCGTGCTGGCCCTGACGCAGAAGGACTCGTTCGCCTGGCTCCTGCTCGTCTTCGTGCTCTGCGTGCTCGTGAGCTTCGTGCTGCAGCTCATCACCGCGACCAAGGACGGGCTGGTCGAGCGGATCAGCATCGCGTCCTCCGGCGCCTTCGTCGTCGTGCTCGTCACGGCCGTGGTGCTGCTGGCGCGCTGAGCCGCGCGACCCGCGACCGCGCGACCTGCGACCGCGCGGCACGCCCCCTGGCGCCGTCAGGCGTCCCGCGTAGACTCGCGGCATGGATTCGCTGCTTGCGCTCGAGCTGTTCTACGTGGGCCTCCTCGGCCTGGCGTCGCTCGCGATCGCGTTCATCTCGGTCGTCGTCGTCGTGAAGCTGTTCAAGGGTCAGCGTTGATCGAACTGCCCGAGGGCCTGGCGCCCGAACTCGTCCCGCTGTCCTGGCTCGTCGGTGTCTGGGAGGGCACGGGCGTCGTCGAGTACCCGGTGGGCGACGAGGACGAGCCCCGCAAGTACGAGTTCGGCCAGCGCGTGAGCTTCAGCCACGACGGCCTGCCGTACCTCAACTACTCCTCGACGACGTGGCTGCTCGACGACGACCACACGCCCCTCGCCGCCGAGATGGGCTACTGGCGCATCGACCGGCCGAACGAGCCCGGTGACCGCGGTCCCGCGATGCTCATGGGCGACGGTCCCGCGCCGTTCAGCACGGTGGAGAGCGTCGAGGCGCTCCGGAACACGACCGACGGCTTCGACGTCGAGGCCGCGATCATCCACCCGACCGGGGTCAACGAGCTCTACGTCGGCCGCGTCAGGAAGGGCCGGATCGACCTGGCCACCGACGCCGTGATGCGCTCGCCGAACGCGAAGGACTACTCGGCCGCGACCCGCCTGTACGGGTTGGTCGAGGGCAAGCTCTTCTGGGCGTGGGACATCGCTGCGCTCGGGCAGCAGCTCACCTCGCACGCCTCGGGGCAGCTCGCGAAGGTCGACTGATGTCCGCCTTCAGCGGGCGCGACGGTTTCGTCGCGACCGAGGCCGGTCCCGCCGCCCACTTCGGCAACCCCGTCGGTGAGCAGCGGGCGCTCGCCTCCGGTGGCGCGGTCGTCGAGCTCGGCCTCGGGGTCGTCACGGTCAGTGGTCCGGACCGCCTGTCCTGGCTCAACTCGATCACCTCGCAGCTGCTCACCGGGCTCGAGCCCGGCGTCAGCACCGAGACGCTCGTCCTCGACCAGTCCGGCCGCGTCGAGCACGCCGCACGGGTGGTCGACGACGGCGAGATCACCTGGCTCCTCACCGAGCCCGCGGACGCCGCACCGCTCGCGGCCTGGCTCGACTCGATGCGCTTCATGCTCCGCGTCGAGGTCACCGACCGGTCGGCCGACCTCGTCACGCTCGGCCGCTTCGCGGGTTCGGCAGCGCCCGACGGCGTGGTCGTCGAGTGGGTCGACCCGTGGTCGTCGGTCACGCCCGGCGGATGGGGCTACGCCGCCCCGGAGGCCCATCCCGCCTCCGACTGGACCCTCCGCATCGACGTGGTCACCCCGGACGCCGTGGCTGCGCTGGCAGCGTCGGACACGCCGGTCGCGGGGCTGCTCGCGTTCGAGGCCCTGCGCATCGCCGCGTGGCGGCCCTCGCTCGCGGACGTCGACGAGCGGACGATCCCGCACGAGCTCGACTGGCTCCGCTCCGCCGTGCACCTGTCAAAGGGCTGCTACCGCGGGCAGGAGACCGTCGCCAAGGTGCACAACCTCGGGCACCCGCCGCGCCGCGTGGTGATGCTGCACCTGGACGGCTCGGACGGCGTGCTGCCCGCGCCGGGCACCGCGGTCGAGCTCGACGGCAAGGACGTCGGGCGGCTCACCGCGTCGGCGCTCCACCACGAGCTCGGGCCGGTCGGGCTCGCGGTCGTGAAGCGCTCGCTCGACCCCGCCGTGACGCTGACCCTGACCGTCGACGACGTCGTGGTCACGGCCGCGCAGGAGACGATCGTCCCGCCGGAGGCCGGCGCGACGGCGAACGTCCCGCGCCTGCCCCGGCTCGGAGCCGTGCGCCGCTCGTAGTCGTCGCGGGTTGCGGTCCGGCGAGACTCGGCCCCGCGGACGTGTTCGCGCCCGCACGACCGTGGACGTGTCCGCCTGGGCGAGTCTCGTGGCGCGGCGGCCGCTCAGGCGGGAGCGACGGCCGACCACGGGACGCTGAGCTCGCCGAGACGCCAGCGCGTCACCCCGTGCAGCACCGGCCAGCCCCGGTCGCGCATGCCGTGCACCGTCGCGATCCACCGCTGGCGGGGGCCGTACGTGCCGAGCGGAGCGGCGACCGCCCACGCACGATCGAGGTCGAGCAGGAACGCGTGCACCCGCTCCCCGGGGACGTTGCGGTGGATCAGGGCCTTCGGCAGTCGCTCCGCCACGATGCTCGGCAGCTCGAGGTCGGCGACGCGCAGGGACACCGTGAACGTGTGCGGCTCGTGCTCGTCGAGCGTGACCCAGGACGCCACGCGGCCGACCTCGTTGCAGGTGCCCTCGACGAGTGTCCCGCCGGGCTGCAGGCGGTCCTGCATGATCCGCCACGAGTCGACGACGGCGGACTCGTCGTACTGCCGCAGGACGTTGAACGCCCGGATCACGGCGGGACGGCGGCCACCGGGCGTCGGCGTCTCGAAGCCGCCGAGCCGGAACGTCACCCCGTCACGGGTGCCCGCGTTCGCCAGCGCCACGCGCGACGGCTCGATCTCGATGCCGGTGACCTCGACGTCGGGTCGGACCCGGGCCAGCCGGTCGCGGAGCTCCAGGGTCGTCGTCGGTCGGGCGCCGTACCCGACGTCGGCCACGAGCGGGTCGTCCGTCCGTCGGAGCGCGGGGAGTGCGGCGATCCAGCGGTCGACACGACGGAGCCGGTTGTACCCGGTGGTCCCGCGCGTGACGTTCCCGATGGGCATGGACCCCAGGGTACCGAGGCGCACCCGCTCGGTAGACTCGGACGCATGACCTCCACGCTCGTCCTGCTGCGTCACGGCAACAGTGACTGGAACCAGAAGAACCTGTTCACCGGTTGGGTCGACGTCCGGCTCTCCGAGCTCGGCGAGAAGGAGGCGAAGCGCGCCGGCGAGTTGATCGCCGGGTCGGGCATCGTGCCGGAGGTCCTGTACACCTCGCTCCTCACGCGCGCGATCCAGACCGCCGACATCGCCCTGCTCGAGGCCGACCTGGCCTGGCTGCCGGTGAAGCGCGACTGGCGCCTCAACGAGCGCCACTACGGAGACCTGCAGGGCAAGGACAAGGCCCAGACGCTCGAGCAGTACGGCGAGCAGCAGTTCATGGAGTGGCGTCGCTCGTTCGACGTGCCGCCGCCCCCCATCGCGGACGACGCCGAGTGGTCGCAGGCCGGGGACCGCCGCTACGCCGACCTCGGCGACCAGCTGCCCCGCACCGAGTCGCTGAAGCTCGTCATCGACCGGCTGTTGCCGTACTGGGAGTCCGACATCACGAAGGACCTGGGCGAGGGGAAGACCGTCCTGGTCACCGCGCACGGCAACTCGCTCCGCGCCCTCGTGAAGCACCTCGACGGCATCTCCGACGACGACATCGCGGGCCTCAACATCCCGACGGGCATCCCCCTCGTGTACGAGCTCGACGACGACTTCCGTCCGACGAAGCCCTCGTACTACCTCGACCCGGAGGCCGCCGCTGCCGGTGCAGCCGCGGTCGCCGCGCAGGGCGCCAAGAAGTAGCACCAGCACGACGAACGCCCCGCCGGACACCGGCGGGGCGTTCGTGCACCTCGGGCGGGCCTCAGACGAAGTGGTCGGCGATCTCCTGCACGAGCGCCCCGACGTCGTAGGGGCGACCGGTGTCGACCCGCACGACGGGGACGCCCGGCAGCCCGATCGGTGCGGCCGCGTCGCCGTGCTCGTCCCAGAAGGCCAGGATCTCCGCCAGGTCCCCGTGCACCTCGTGCCGGACGGGCAGTGTGCCGGGCTCGTACCGGTCGCGCAGCCGGTCCGCGGCGGTGACCCGGTCGACCTGGCAGAACACCTCGACGGCGCGCGGTGCGCCGGCGGAGGCGAGTCCGGCCTCCAGGCGGTCGCGGTCACGGGACGGCAGCCAGACGGCGTCGAGGACGACCCCGTTCTCGACGGCCTGCGCCATCGACCACATCGTGCCCATCGCGATGCCGCCGAGCTCGCGCGAGCCGATCATCGGACCGACCACGTCGGCCAGGGGTTCCTTGATGCGGTCCTTCGACAGGAAGGGACAGCCGAGCACCTCGGCCAGGGCGGCGCCCACCGTGCTCTTGCCCGAACCGGGCATCCCGTTGACGACGATCGCGACCTGAGCCATGCCACGATCCTGGCAGAACCCGTCAGGCGGGGGAGGCCGTCACCGACGCGGCGCCGGTCCAGTCGCCGGTCGCCAGGTACTCGACCTTCTTGGCGATGGACACCGCGTGGTCCGCGAAGCGCTCGTGGTAGCGCGAGGCCAGGGTCGCGTCGACCGTGTCGATCGGGTTCCCCTTCCAGGTCTCGCCGAGCACGAAGTCGAACACGCTCGCGTGCAGCTCGTCGACGGCGTCGTCCTCGTCGCGGATCTCCGCGGCCAGGGCGATGTCCTCGGTCGCGAGCAGGCGCGTGAGCTTCTGGGCCATCTGCACGTCGTGCGCGCCCATCTGCTTGAAGGTGCCGCGCAGGCCCTTCGGCACGACCTTCTCGGGGAAGCGCTGGCGGGCGAGCTGCGCGATGTGCTCGGCCATGTCGCCCATGCGCTCGAGCGACGAGCTGACACGCAGCGCGGTCACGACGACGCGGAGGTCACGGGCGACCGGCGCCTGCCGCGCGAGGATGTCGATCGCGATCTCGTCGAGGCTGTTCGCCGCGTGGTCGATCATGGCGTCGTCGGCGATCACCTCCTCGGCGAGGGCGACGTCGGACTCGCTGAACGCCTGCGTCGCACGGGTGATGGCGGACTCGACGAGTCCGGCGATCTCGGTCAGACGCTCCTGGACGTCCTGGAGCTCCTGCTGGAAGACTTCGCGCATGGGGGATGTGCCTCTCTGATGCGTACCGGACGAGTGTCGTCAGCCCAGGTGAACGAACGGTGACCTGCGGCTGAACACCTCACGATCCGGGGCCTCGACTGCGCGGAAGCGGGGTGAACGGCGTCGGAACCCCGCGTGACGATCCCTACACTGGCGGCATGGACAACGCGTGGCTCGTGCCACTGTCGATGCTCCTCGGCGGGGTCTTCGGCGCAGGGGTCGTGGTGCTGGTCATCACGGCGGAGCGCACGGCCCGGGCAGCCGACGTCGCGGAACGGACGCTGCCCGACGGCGTCGCCGCGGTCATCGCCACGATGCACAACCCGGCCGTGGTCGTCGACCCCTCGAACACGGTCGTCGCCGCGTCGCCGCAGGCACTGACCGTCGGGCTCGTCGTGCGGCGGAAGCTCGTGCACGCCGAGCTCGTCGCCCTGGTGGACCAGGTGCGCAGGAGCGGGGAGATGGGGTCGGAGGACCTCGAGCTGCCCCGCGGGCGCAGCGGGGAACTGGTCGGCTACCTGAGCTTCCGGGCGGCGCAGCTCGGCAACCGCTACGTGCTCGTCACGGCCGACGACCTGACCGAGAGCCGCCGCATCGACGAGGTCCGACGCGACTTCGTGGCGAACATCTCGCACGAGCTGAAGACCCCCATCGGGGCGATCGGCCTGCTCGCCGAGACCCTCGTCGTCGCCGCCGACGACCCGGACCACGTGAAGCGGTTCGCCGGGCAGCTCATCACCGAGTCCGAGCGGCTCGGGGCCCTGACGAAGGACATCATCGAGCTGTCGCGGCTGCAGTCGGTCGACACCCTCGAGAACAGCGAGGAGACGTCGGTCGACAAGATCGTGCAGGCGGCGGTCGACGCGAACGAGGTCGTCGCCCGCGCCCGGGAGATCGAGATCGTCCGGGCCAAGCGGTCGAAGCTGCGGGTCATGGGCGACCCGGGGCTGCTGCAGGTCGCGGTGTCGAACCTCATCGCCAACGCGGTCAAGTACTCCCCGGACCACACCCGTGTGGGCGTCGGCGTCCGCTCCACCAAGGGGTTCGTCGAGATCGCGGTGACCGACCAGGGCGTCGGCATCCCGGAGGCCGACCTCGACCGCGTGTTCGAGCGCTTCTACCGCGTCGACCCCGCACGGTCGCGGGCGACCGGCGGCACCGGTCTCGGGCTCGCCATCGTCAAGCACGTCGTCGGCAACCACGGCGGCGACGTCCGCGTCTGGTCGCAGCCCGGCAAGGGCTCGACCTTCACGATCCGCCTGCCCGAGGCGGATCCCGAACTCACCACCGCACTCGAAGAGCAACTGGAAGAGCAGTCATCGTGACCAAGATCCTCATCGTCGACGACGAGCCGGCCCTGAGCGAGCCCCTGGAGTTCCTCCTGCAGCGCGAGGGGTACGAGACCGCCGTCGCCGCGGACGGCGTGACCGCGCTGTCGAAGTTCGACACCGAGAACCCCGACCTGATCCTGCTCGACCTCATGCTGCCCGGGCTGAGCGGCACCGAGGTCTGCCGGCAGGTCCGGACGCGCTCGAACGTGCCGATCATCATGCTCACCGCGAAGGACTCCGAGGTGGACATCGTCGTCGGGCTCGAGCTCGGCGCCGACGACTACGTGACGAAGCCGTACTCGACCCGTGAGCTCCTGGCCCGGCTCCGGGCGGTGCTGCGTCGGCGCACCGAGGACGACCCGGGCGACAGCGGCATCCTGCAGGTCGGCGGGATCCGGATGGACGTCGAGCGGCACACCGTGTCGGTCGACGGGGCGGAGACGCCGATGCCCCTCAAGGAGTTCGAGCTGCTCGAACTCCTGCTCCGGAACGCCGGACGCGTGCTCACCCGCGGGCAGCTCATCGACCGCGTGTGGGGGTCGGACTACTTCGGGGACACGAAGACGCTCGACGTGCACATCAAGCGCATCCGGTCGAAGATCGAGCGTGTGCCGAGCGCCCCGGAGGTCCTGGTGACGGTACGCGGTCTGGGGTACCGGATCGAGGGCTGACCGGCGACGCACGGGAGGCCCGGTGCCGGTTCCGAGAACCGGCACCGGGCCTCCGGTGCGTTGCGTCAGGTCGTCGCGCCCGTCCGGCGCGCGGCGGTCAGTTCGTGCCGCTGTCGCCCTCGGACGAGTCGGTCTGCGAGTCGCCCGACTGGGTGCCCGGAGCCGTGGCGTCGCCGGTGGGCTCGGAGCCGCTCTCCGACGGCGAGGTCTCCGTGCTCGACGGGGTGGCCGACGGGGACGTCGTCGGGGCGAGGGTCTGGTACTCCTCGAGGGCGCTGGTGAGCACCGGGACGTTGGCCGAGACACCCTCGGCGCCCGAGTACGAGAAGTACGTCTTGACGAGCGAGCCGGGGACGGCGTCGGCGCCCGAGAAGACGAGCTCCGGCTGGCCGGCGGAGCGCGTGCCCTGCGTCTCGGCTCCGGACTGGACGCTGGACTCGGCCTCGCTCGAGGGGCCGGCCGGGACGGCGGGATCGACGTGCGAGTTCGCCGGGATCTCGACCGTCTGGGTCACGCCGCCGACCTCGACGCTCATGGTGACGTCCTTCGACCCCGTGTTGATGAAGCTCCCGACGAAGCGCGCGTCCTCGCCGCCGTCGGAGATGAGCAGCGCGTTCCGGATGTCGATCGAGCCGGTGCTGACGTTCACGCCGTCGGTGATCTGCTTGATCTCCTTGGTGTGCGCGGGCGACATGAACTCGCAGCCGGTGGCGCCGAGCGCGATGGATGCCGCAACGGCGACGGACACGAGTACCCGAGCTCGCAAGAGATTCCTCCGGAAGATCACGATGTGGACCAGGCGGTCCGCGTCCATCCTACCGATCGTCGGGGGTGCGGGCCGCCCAGGCCCCTTACCCGAAAGGTGCTTGTGGTAAACTGGGGGTCCTGGGAACGGAGCCTGATACATGCAATTCGAGGTCGGCGAGACCGTCGTCTACCCCCACCACGGGGCGGCAACCATCTCTGAAGTCAAGACGCGCGTCATCAAGGGCGAGGAAAAGGTCTACCTGAAGCTGCGTGTCACGCAGGGTGACCTGACGATCGAGGTGCCGGCGGACAACGTCGACCTGGTCGGCGTCCGTGACGTCATCGGCAAGGAAGGCCTCGACAAGGTCTTCGAGGTCCTGCGGGCGCCCTTCACGGAAGAGCCCACGAACTGGTCGCGCCGGTACAAGGCGAACCTGGAGAAGCTGGCGTCCGGTGACGTCATCAAGGTCTCCGAGGTCGTGCGCGACCTCTGGCGCCGCGACCAGGACCGCGGGCTCTCCGCGGGTGAGAAGCGGATGCTGGCCAAGGCCCGGCAGATCCTGATCTCCGAGCTCGCCCTGGCCGAGAAGACCGACGAGGACAAGGCATCGACCGTCCTCGACGAGGTCCTCGCCTCGTAGCGCGGACCGCCGCTGGACACCACGACGACGACCGTCCTGCTCCCCGACCGGGTGAGCAGGGCGGTCGTCGTCGTCGCGGCTGGGTCCGGCACGCGGTTGGGCATCGGGGACGCGAAGGCGTTCGTCCCGGTCTCGGGGGAGCCGATGCTCACCCGTGCCCTGCGCACCGTGCTCACCCTGGCCGAGCCGACCGTCCTCGTGGTCGTGGCACCCGCAGCCCGGCTCGACGAGTGCCGCGCCCTGGTCGCGGCGACCGCCGGACACGCGGTCGACCTCACCGTGGTCGTCGCGGGCGGTGCTGACCGCCACGCCTCGGTCCAGGCGGGCCTCGACGCCCTGCCGCACGGCATCGAGTGGGTCGGTGTCCACGACGCCGCCCGCTGCCTGACGCCGGCGGCGCAGTTCGACGCCGTGTTCGACCGTGCACGCGCGACCGGTGACGGCGTCGTCCCGGCCCTGCCCGTCACGGACACGGTCAAGCGTGTCGACGCGGACGTCGTGGTCGAGACCGTCGACCGGTCGGCGCTCGTCGGGGTGCAGACGCCGCAGGTCTTCCCGCTCGCCGCACTCCGGGCCGCCTACGCGGGCGCCGAGCGCTCCGAGACCGACGACGCGGGTGTGTTCCGGGCGGCCGGGGGAACGGTCCGCACGGTGCCGGGAGACGCCGACGCGTTCAAGATCACCACGCGGTGGGACCTCGCGCGGGCCGAGGCGCTCGTGGCCTCCCGCACCGGTGCGGCAGCCGCGGCGCCCGACGTCCGCGTGGGCCTCGGGGTCGACGTGCACGCCTTCGACGCCGCGTCGCCGTGCCGGGTCGGGCTGCTCGACTTCCCCGGCGAACCGGGGCTCTCCGGGCACAGCGACGGCGACGCGGTCGCCCACGCGGTCTGCGACGCACTGCTGTCGGCGGGCGGCCTCGGTGACATCGGCGGGCGCTTCGGCACCTCCGACCCGCGCTACGCCGGGGCCACCGGTGACGTCTTCGTCCGCGGGGCCGTCGAGCTCCTGCGCTCGGCCGGTCTCGCGCCGACCTCGGTCACGGTCCAGGTGATCGGGAACCGTCCCCGCATCGGTGCCCGACGCGACGAGATGCAGGCCGCCCTGGCCGCGGTCGTCGGTGCTCCCGTCGCGGTCTCCGGCACGACGACGGACGGCCTCGGCCTGACCGGGCGCGGTGAGGGGCTCGCGGCGATCGCGACCGCCGTCGTCCGGCCGCGCTGACCGCTCCCGACCCCCTCCGTCACCCGGCGCGTCCGACGTCCTAGGCTTGGGGCGTGACCGTTCGCCTGTACGACTCCCGCGCCGCAGCCGTCGTCGACCTCGTCCCGCTGGTCGACGGACAGGTGAGCATGTACGTGTGCGGGCCGACGGTGCAGTCGTCGCCGCACATCGGGCACCTGCGCTCGGCACTGGTCTACGACGTGTGGCGCCGGTGGCTGACGTACCGCGGGTACCGGGTGACCCTCGTGCGGAACGTCACCGACATCGACGACAAGGTGCTCGACCTGGCCGCGGGCACCGACGAGCATTGGTTCGCCCGGGCGTACCGCGTCGAGCGGGAGTTCACCGCCGCGTACGACGCCCTCGGGATCCTCGCCCCGACGTACGAGCCGCGGGCGACCGCGAGTGTGCCGCAGATGCACGAGATCATCGAGCGGCTGATCGAGCGCGGGCACGCGTACGCCGCCGCCGACGGCACGGGCGACGTGTACTTCGACACCGGCAGCTGGGAGTCCTACGGCGCCCTGACGCGCCAGCGACGCGAGGACATGGTCGAGGCCACCGACGCCGACCCCCGCGGCAAGCGCGACCCGCGGGACTTCGCGCTGTGGAAGGGCGCCAAGCCGGGCGAGCCGACGACGGCGACCTGGGACTCCCCGTGGGGGCCGGGCCGCCCGGGCTGGCACATCGAGTGCTCGGCGATGTCGCGGCGCTACCTCGGCCCGGCGTTCGACATCCACGGCGGCGGCCTCGACCTGCGCTTCCCGCACCACGAGAACGAGCTCGCGCAGTCGACCGCGGCCGGCGACCCGTTCGCGTCGTACTGGCTGCACAACGGCCTGGTGACGGTCGAGGGGCAGAAGATGTCGAAGTCCCTCGGGAACTCGATCTTCGCCGCCGACTTCCTCGCGTCCGCCCGTCCGGCCGTGGTCCGGTACTTCCTCGGCGCGGCGCACTACCGGTCCTCGATCGACCACCACGACGGCTCGCTGGCCGAGGCCGAGGCCGCCTACGACCGGATCGAGGGGTTCCTGGCCCGAGCGGAACCCCGGCTCGAGGGGGTCCCGCTCCGCGACGCCCCGGCCGTGCCCGACGCGTTCGCGGCCGCGATGGACGACGACCTCGCGGTGCCGCAGGCGCTGGCCGTGCTGCACGAGACGGTCCGTGCCGGGAACGCCGCGCTCGACGCCGACGATGCGGAAGCGCTCGGGGTCGCGTACCATCAGGTGGCCGCCATGGTCGAGGTCCTCGGCATCGACCCGCGAGCGGCCCACTGGTCCGGTGGTGCGCAGGACGTCTCGGCCGCACCGCTCGCCGCGCTCGTCGACCGCCTCGTGCAGGAGCGCGCCGACGCCCGTGCGGCACGCGACTTCGCCACGGCGGACCGGGTGCGGGACGACCTCGCAGCCGCGGGGATCACCATCGAGGACACCGCAGCAGGAACACGCTGGAGCATCGCCTGACAACGGCCGTGCCGGACAGGAGAGAGCAATGAAGAACGTCTCGGGGAGCAAGAAGGGCCGGCCCGGCGCCGTCCGCTCCGGCCGCAAGGGCAACAAGCAGGTCGGCTCCGGCGGCCAGGGCGCGCAGGCGCTCGAGGGGCGCAAGCCCACGCCGAAGGCCGAGGACCGGCCGTACCACCCCGCCGGCAAGCGCAAGGCGGCGAAGGACCGGCTCGACGCTGCCCGCGGCCGTCACGGTGCGTCGAGCTCGCCGCAGCAGCGCACCGGTCGGCCGCCGCAGCGCAAGAGCGACGACTCCGAGCTCGTGACCGGGCGCAACTCCGTGCTCGAGGCCCTGCGCACGAAGACCCCGTCGACGACGCTGTACATCGCCGCCCGCATCGAGGTCGACGACCGCGTCAAGGAGATCCTGGCGCTCGCCAACCACCGCGGCGTCCCGATCATGGAGATCATGCGGCCGGAGCTCGACCGCATCACGGGCCACGACAGCGTGCACCAGGGTGTCGCGCTGAAGGTCCCGGCGTACGAGTACGCCGTCGCCGAGGACCTCGCCGAGCGCGCGTTCTCCCGCGACCAGGTCCCGCTCATGGTCGCCCTCGACGGCATCACCGACCCGCGGAACCTCGGCGCGATCATCCGCTCGACCGCGGCCTTCGGTGGCCACGGCGTCATCGTGCCGCAGCGCCGCTCGGTCGGCGTCACCGCGTCGGCGTGGAAGACGAGTGCCGGTGCCGCTGCGCGCACGCCCGTCGCGATGGCACCGAACCTGACGCAGACGCTCAAGTCGCTGAAGTCGATGGGGCTCTTCGTGCTCGGTCTCGACGGCGACGGGGACGTCGAGCTCGACGCTCTCGAGCTCGCCGACCGGCCGATCGTGATCGTCGTCGGGTCGGAGGGCAAGGGGCTGTCCCGCCTGGTCACCGAGACCTGCGATGCGATCGTCTCGATCCCGATCTCCAGCGCCACCGAGTCGCTCAACGCGGGCATCGCCGCGAGCGTCACCCTGTGGGAGGTCGCTCGGCGCCGTCGCGCTGAGTAGGCGCGCGCTGCGCGGTGGCGCAGCACGCAGCCACCCGACCACCTGGAGGCCCGGTGCCGGTCCACGAGACCGGCACCGGGCCTCCAGTCCGTCCGGCTACACCGTCGCGCGCCAGTCCTCGACGTCGTCCTCGTCTGCCGTGTCGTCCTCGACGACGGGGATCGGCAGCGTCATGGACGACGTCGGCGGGTTGATGAGCAGCCGCTCGTCGCGGCGGTGTCGCAGCACGTCGTTGATGTACGCGGTCGTGGCCTCGGGCAGGGAGACCGAACGCTCTTCCTCCTGGGACATGAACCAGCGGTGCTCGAGCAGCTCGTGGAAGACCTCGGCGGGCTCCAGACGACCGCGCAGGTCACGCGGGATCGAGCGGATCACCGGCTCGAACACCCGGGACACCCACTCGTGCGCCACCATCTCCTCGTCGAGCTGGTCCCGCCCGTTCCGCGCCCGGTAGGCGTCGAGGTCGTTGAGCAGCCGCCGCGCCTGGTTCTCGCCGGCGTCGAGCCCGGTCAGCCGGAGCAGACGCCTCTGGTGGTGTCCGGCGTCGACGACCTTCGGCTGGATCCGCACCTGCGAGCCGCCCTCGGTGGTGTGGATGGAGAGCTCCTCGATGTCGAACCCGAGGGCGTTGAGGCGCTCGACCCGGTCGTTGATGCGCCAGCGCTCCTTGACGTCGAACTGCTCGGTGCCGGTCAGCTCCTTCCAGAGCGTCCGGTACTGCGCGACGATCCGGTTCGACACGTCCACGGGGTCGGCGTTCTCGTCGAGGCGCCCGCCAGCCTCGAGGTCGAGGAGCTCACCGGCGATGTTGACCCGGGCCACCTCGAGGTCGTTCTCGCGCTGGCCGTTGGAGAGGCCGCCCGGGTAGAGCTTCCCGGTCTCGGCGTCCACGAGGTACGCGGCGAAGGCGCCCGCGTCGCGGCGGAACAGGGTGTTCGACAGCGAGACGTCGCCCCAGTAGAAGCCGATGACGTGCAGGCGCACGAGCAGCAGCGCGAGGGCGTCGACCAGGCGTGTGGCGGTCTCCGGTCGCAGGGTCTGCGAGTACAGCGCGCGGTACGGCAGCGAGAAGCGCAGGTGTCGGGTCACGAGCACCGGGTGCAGGGGCTCGCCGTCGGCGTCGGCTCGGTTCGTGATCACCGCGACCGGGTCGACGCACGGCACGTCCATGCGCTGCAGCGTGCGGAGCATCTCGTACTCGGCCCGCGCGACCTCCTCCCCGGTCTCCTTGACGGCCGCGACGTACCCGCTCAGGTGCACGAAGCGCACGAGGTGCCGCGAGATGCCCTTCGGCAGGGCGACGATGACGTCGTCGGGCCAGTCCTCGAGCGGCAGGTCCCACGGCAGGTCGAGCAGGCCGGGGTCGACGGTGGCGGCGGTGATGGCGAGGGAGTCGGGCACGGTTGGCTCCTGGAGGGCGCGGTACCGGACGTCGGGCTCGTGGCGTCGGCACCACGCGCACGGCGTCCGGTGGGTGGAACAGCGGGAGCCCGCGCCCGCCCTGGTGAGGCGGGCGCGGGCTCCCGGGGGAACTGCGCAGACTACGCGCTGACGACTGCCTTGTCGTCGAGGCGCTCGCCCGACTCGGTGTCGAAGGCGTGCACGTGGCCCTGCTTCGGCGTGATGACGATCGTGTCGCCGATCGACGGGTGCGAACGCCCGTCGACACGGGCGACGATGTCGGTGCGCTGGCCGTTCACGTCGGCGTGGCCGTAGAGGTAGCCGTCGGCGCCGAGCTCCTCGACGACGTCGACCGTCACCGGCAGGCCCTCGCCCGAGGTCGACACGACGACGTCCTCGGGGCGGATGCCGACGGTGATGTTGCCGGAGCGCGCGTTCGACAGGGTGTCGCGGTCGAGCGGGTGGTTCAGCGTGCCGAACTTGATGCCGCCCTCGATGACGTCGGCCGGCAGCAGGTTCATGGCCGGCGAACCGATGAAGCCGGCGACGAACACGTTGTTCGGCTTCTCGTACAGGTCGCGCGGGGAGCCGACCTGCTGCAGGATGCCGTCCTTGAGCACCGCGATGCGGTCACCCATGGTCAGGGCCTCGGTCTGGTCGTGCGTGACGTAGACCGTGGTGACGCCGAGACGACGCTGCAGCGACGCGATCTGGGTGCGGGTCTGCACGCGGAGCTTGGCGTCGAGGTTCGACAGCGGCTCGTCCATGAGGAACACCTGCGGCTGACGGACGATCGCGCGGCCCATCGCGACGCGCTGACGCTGACCACCCGAGAGCGCCTTCGGCTTGCGGCCGAGGTACTGCTCGAGGTCGAGGAGCTTCGCGGCCTCCTGCACGCGGGTGGCGCGCTCCTCCTTCCCGACACCGGCGATCTTGAGCGCGAAGCCCATGTTCTCGGCGACGGTCATGTGCGGGTACAGCGCGTAGTTCTGGAACACCATCGCGATGTCGCGGTCCTTCGGCGGGACGTCGGTGACGTCGCGCTCGCCGATGCGGATGGCGCCGGAGTTGACCTCTTCGAGGCCGGCGAGCATGCGCAGGGAGGTGGACTTGCCGCAGCCCGAGGGGCCGACGAGGACGAGGAACTCGCCGTCGGCGACGTCCAGGTCGAGGGAGTCGACCGCGGGGCGGGTGCCTCCGGGGTAGAGACGGGTTGCCTTGTCGTAGGTGACGGACGCCATGAGCGTTCGATCCTTCCTTCACCGGCAGGTACGTGCCGGACGATCCGTTGTGAAGCGGTTGCCCGTGGGGGCCCCGGATGGTCGTCGTCGACCATCGGTGCTCATACAACACGAGTTCCCCCGCCAGCGCCAGTGTCCGGTCCGACCTGGTTGGCTGGTCCCAGGAAGGACCACTACGATCGGCGGGTCCGTCCGGCGTACGGGGGAAGGCGAGGCCGTGCGGACGTCAGGAGCAACGTGAGGACCAACGACGCATGACCAACCGCCCCGAGGGTGACGCACGCGCCGCGCGCAACGAACGACGAGAGGCCGCACGGCAGCGGGCCCAGCGAGCACGGACCCAGCAGAAGCGCCGGCAGCGCGGCACACGCCTGGGACTGCAGATCGGGCTCGGGGTCGTGCTCCTCGCCGCGGTGGCGGTCGTCACGCTGGTGCTGGTCGACTCGGTGAAGCCCGCCGGCCCCGGACCGTCCACGATGTCGCAGGGCGGCATCACGATCGGCGAGGGCCTGCGCCCGGTCGGGGCGTCCTCGTCGTCCCCGACGCCCGACGCGACCGACGCGTCCGACCCGGTGCGGATCACCATGTACGTCGATTACCTCTGCGACACCTGCGCGCAGTTCGAGGACGCCAACAGCGAGTACATCGCGAGCCTGGTCGACTCCGGCGCCGCGACGGTCGACATCCACCCGGTCGCCGTGCTGACGAACCGGTCGCAGGGCACGAAGTACTCGCTGCGCGCCGCGAACGCCGCGGCCTGCGTCGCGGACCGGTCGCCCGACCAGTTCTACGCCGTGAACCAGGCGCTCTTCGCGCGGCAGCCCGACCAGGGCACCTCCGGCCTCACCGACGCGCAGCTCGAGCGGCTCGTCACCGGGGTCGACGGCGTGCAGGACGCGGCTGCGATCCGCGACTGCATCCGGGACCAGACCTACGCCAAGTGGGTCGACGAGCGCACGGCCGACGTGACCGGCGGCGACATCCCCGGTTCGTCGCTCGACGAGTTCCCCGGGCCGCCCCTGGTGCTCGTGAACGGCAAGCAGTACGAGCTCACCGCGCCGATCACCAACGACGACTTCCGCACCTTCGTGGTGTCGGCGGCCGGGGCGTCGGACGCGACGCCGTCGCCCACCGCGACCCCGACCCCCTCCGCGAGCGCGTCCGCCGGCTGACGTCGCGACCGGTCGGCAGACCGACGGACGGGAGGCTCCCCACCGGACCGGTGGGGAGCCTCCCGTGCGTCCGGGGGCGGCTCGTGACCCGAGCGTGCGTCCGCGGCCCGCGGATCAGAGCCGGGAGCCCGGCACGCTGAACGTGTCGCAGGCGGTGGCCCCGCGCTCGTAGCCCCGCGTGAACCACGCCTGGCGCTGGGCGCTGGACCCGTGCGTGAACGAGTCGGGGTCGACGCGACCCGTGGCCCGTTGCTGGATGCTGTCGTCGCCGACGGCGCTCGCGGCGGACAGCGCGTCGGCGATCTGCGCCCGGGTGACGGGTTCGAAGAACGTCTCGCCGTTCGCGTCGCGGGTGGTCGTGGCCGAGCCCACCCAGGAGCCCGCGTAGCAGTCCGCCTGCAGTTCGACGCGGACACTGCCCGAGGACGCGCCGGTGCCGGAGCGGTCGGTGTCGGCGAAGGTGCCCTCGAGCTGCTGCACGTGGTGGCCCCACTCGTGCGCGACGACGTACATCTGGGCGAGCGGACCGCCGGACGAGCCGTACCGGGACTGCAGGTCGTCGTAGAACGCCGTGTCGAGGAAGATCGAGCGGTCCGGCGGGCAGTAGAACGGGCCGGTCGCCGCCGAGGCCTGGCCGCAGCCGGTGTCCGTCGACCCGTCGAAGAGCACGAAGCCCGGCGTCGTGTACGAGATCCCGAGGTCGGCGGCCTCGGCCGTCCAGTAGGCGTCGAGCGACTCGGCCGCGCCCTCCATGCGGCACTCGACCCGCTGGTTCGCGTCGCGGCCGGTGCGGCACCCCTCGGCGGGCTGCACCGTCTCGTCCTGCTGCTGGATCTGGGTGGTGCCGCTGCCGTCGCCGACGATGCCGCTCAGGTCGACCCCGGTGAACTGCGCGATGAGGAACACCACGATCGCCGCGACACCGACGCCGCCACCACCGATCGCCGCCGTCCGCCCGCGGCGCTTCACCTTCCCGCCGCTGAGCTGCGAGTCCTCGTTGAACGTCATGCCGCCGACCGTACCCGCAGCCGACCCGCGTAGCGTCCGGTGCGTCGGCACCGCCGACACCTGTCGTACAACAGCACGATCCACCCGGAAGGAAGCAGCACCATGGCCACTCCGATCAGCACCGTCATGAGCCCCGCCCGCTACGTGCAGGGCAAGGACGCGATCACCCGCGTCGGGGAGTTCGTCGCGCCGATCGGGAAGCGTCCGCTGCTCGTCGCCGACGACGTGGTGTGGGGCATCGTCGAGGACGCCGTCCGCACGAGCTTCGACGCCGCCGGCCTGCCGGTCGAGCGGGTCGGCTTCGGACGCTTCGCCACCCCGCAGGCGATCGACGACCTCACCGCGAAGATCCGCGAGACGGACTCCGACGTGGTCGTCGGCCTCGGCGGCGGGTCCGCGATCGACGCCGCGAAGGCCTCCGGGCACCTCGCCGGGATCCGCTGGGCGAGCGTGCCGACCGCCGCGAGCACCGACGCCCCGACCTCCGCGCTCGCGGTCGTCTACTCGGAGGAGGGGGAGTTCGTCGAGTACCGCTTCTTCCCGCACAACCCGGACCTCGTGCTCATCGACACGAAGCTCGTCGCGAACGCCCCCGTGCAGTTCCTCGTCGCGGGCATCGGCGACGCCCTCGCGACCTGGGTCGAGGCCCGTGCCGCGAAGCGCGCGAACGCCGACACCATGGCCGGCGGGCTGCAGACCGAGACCGGTGTCGCGCTCGCGGAGCTGTCGTGGGAGCTCCTGCACGACAACGCGCTCCAGGCGATCGAGTCCGTGAAGGCGAAGGTCGTCACGCCCGCGCTCGAGAAGGTCGTCGAGGCGAACACCCTGCTGTCCGGGCTCGGCTTCGAGTCCGGTGGCCTCGCCGCGGCGCACGCGATCCACAACGGCCTGACCGCGGCCCCGCAGGCGCACGGCCTCGCGCACGGGCAGAAGGTCAACGTCGGGACGATCGCGCAGCTCGTGCTCGAGGGGGCACCCGCCGACGAGATCGAGGACTTCGTCGTCTTCACGACGAGGGTCGGACTGCCGAACACCCTGACCGAGATCGGGCTGACCGTCGACGACCGGGACGTGCTCCGGGCCGTCGCCGAGGCCGCCACCGTGGAGAGCGAGACGATCCACAACATGCCGTTCCCCGTGACCGCCGAGGCCGTGGTCGACGCGCTCGTGGCGATCGAGGGCATCTCGCGCAGCATCCGTGCCGCCCACGGACTGCCGGAGCCGGAACTGTACCGCGCCCACTGAGCGTGGCCGGAGGGGGTGCGAGCAGCATGGCGGCATGGCCGACCTCGATGAACAGCACCCCCTCTTCCTCCTCGCGATGGACCAGCGGTCCTCGCTCCTGGAGCACACCTACGGCGACGAGTCCGGCGAGCCCGCGGACGAGGCCGACGCCCAGCGCGTCCGTGCCGGCAAGCAGCTCGTGTACCGCGGTGTGCTCACCGCGCTCGCCGCAGGGGCCTCCCGCGCACGCACCGGCGTGCTCGTCGACGAGCGCTACGGCGACGACGTCGCCCGGCTCGTCCGCGAGGCCGGGCTGCAGCTCGCGATGCCGATCGAGCGGTCCGGCCGCGACTGGTTCGAGCTCGAGTACGGCGACGACTGGCTCGCGCACGTGGACTCGTTCGACCCCGACTTCGTGAAGGTCCTCGTCCGCGACAACCCCGCGTTCGACGCCGGTGACCGGCAGGCCCAGGCCGAGCGGCTCGCCGAGGTCTCCCGCGCCCTGCACGACGCCGACCGTGCGTTCCTGGTCGAGCTCCTCGTCCCGGGCACCGACGACCAGCAGGCGCAGGCGGACGACTACGACCGCGACGTCCGCCCGGGACTCGTCGTCGAGACCATCGGGTACCTGCAGGAGCACGGGGTCGAGCCGGACGTGTGGAAGCTCGAGGGCCTCGACCGCACCGAGGACGCCGAGCGCGTCGTCGCCGCCGTGCGCGCCGGAGGTCGGGACCACGTGCAGTGCATCGTGCTCGGCCGCGACGCCCCCGAGGACCAGCTCGACCGGTGGCTGCGCGTCGCAGCACCCGTCGACGGCTTCGTCGGCTTCGCCATCGGGCGGAGCAACTGGGAGGACGCGCTCGACGACGTCGTGCAGCAGGGGCTCGACCACGAGGCGGCCGAGCAGGTGATCGCCGCCAACTACCGGCACTTCGTCGACACGTGGCTCGAGGCGCGTCCCGACGTCGTCGACGGGGTGGACGCCGGCGCGGCCTGATCCCGTTCCCGTCGACGCCGGGTCGGTGTCGGGCGCGGACCGGCGTCAGGTGCGGACGAGCGGCTCCATCGTCGCCAGGTCCGCTCCGATGCCGACGTCGACGAGCTCGATCCGCCCGGCGAGCGTCGCCCCGGGGCCGGTGAGCAGGCCCGCCTTGACCCCGCCGAAGGTCACGGTGACGTCGGCGTGGAGCACGTGGTCGTCGGCCACGGCGCCGGTGTCGACGTCGATGCCGCTCGGCACGTCGACGGCGACGACGAACGGGGCGCGCTGGTCGCGGGCGAGCTCGCGGATCGCGTCGACGACCTGCCGAGCGGGGGAGCGCAAGGGGGTGCCGCCGCCGGCACCGATGCCGAGGATGCCGTCGAGCACGAGGTCGGCTCCCGCGGCGGCCTCGGCGGCGACCGCCGCCAGGCGCTCGGCGTCCGGGGTCGCGGCGGCCCGCAGGACGTCGGCCGCACCGGCGTCGTCAGGGTCCGTCGGGCCGTCCGGGGCCCACGCCGCCGGTTCCGGAGCGACGCGCCAGCGGCGGTCCGGCCGTGCCGGTGGGGCGAGGCGCGACCCGGCGTCCAGCGCCGCTGCCAGGCCCGCCTCGTGGACACGTGCGCCGACGCGCAGCACCGTCACGTGCCTCCCGTCCGACGCCAGGTGCGCACCCGCGAACAGGGCGTCACCGCCGTTGTCGCCGCTGCCCACCAGCAGCAGGACCGACCCCGGGCCGTCCTGCGGGCGGACCGCCGGGTCGTCGAGCAGCTCGCCGACGATGCGGGCCAGCCCCGCCGCCGCGCGCTGCATGAGGGGTTCGCCCGCCTCGAGGTGCGGCCGCTCCGCCGCCCGGACCTGATCGCCGCCGTAGCCGTCCATGGCCACCACCATGCCCCGGTAGCCTGGTCGCGCCATGTCACTCGTCCCCGAAGCGCCCCGTCCCCGTGCCGTGATGTCCCCGGACGGCCTGAAGCTCGCGACGTACGACTTCGGCGAGCCGGACGCCCCCGTCGTGGTGGCCGTGCACGGCTTCGCCTCGGGCGCCGTCCTGAACTGGCACGCCTCGGGGTGGACCCGTGACCTCGTCCGAGCGGGCTACCGCGTCGTCGCGCTCGACCAGCGCGGGCACGGTGCCTCGTCGAAGCCGCACGACCCGTCCGCGTACTCGATGGACCTGCTCGTCGCCGACGTCACCACGGTCGTCGACACCTACCTGCTCGACGACGTCGCGTTCCTCGGGTACTCGCTGGGCGCCCGTGTCGGCTGGCACACCGCCGAGCAGATCCCGGACCGGATCTCGCGGGCCGTCCTCGGCGGGATCCCGGACGCCGACCCGATGCGCCGCGTGGCGGTCGACCAGGCGAAGGCGTACATCGCCGACGGCACCCCGGTCGAGGACCGGGTGACGAACGGGTACCTGCAGATGGCGGCGAACGTCGAGGGGAACGACCTCCGCGCGCTCGTCGCGATGGTCGAGGGGATGCGGAACAGCGTCGAGCCGACGCCGGAGAACGCCCCCGCGCAGCCGATCCTGATGGCGGCGGGCAGCGAGGACGGGATCCGGGACAGCGCCGTGCGGTTGGCCGAGGCGGCGCCGGACGCGTCGTTCTTCGAGATCCCGCGTCGGAACCACTTCAACGCCCCCACGTCGCGCGACTTCCGTGAGCGTGCGATCGCCTTCCTGTCCGAGGGACGCTGAGGGGGCGGTGCGCACCCCTGACGGGTACTGGCAGGTCCCCGCTGGCGGAGGAGACCGGGCGTAGCGTCCCGGCCATGGACTACAGACTCCTCGGCAACAGCGGGACATCGGTGTCGACGCTGACCCTCGGCACCATGACGTTCGGCAGTGAGGCCGACGAACCCACCTCCCACCAGATCCTCGACACGTTCGTCGCAGCGGGCGGCACGCTCGTCGACACCGCGGACGTGTACTCCGGCAACGAGTCCGAGCGCATCATCGGCCGGTGGCTCGCCGCCCACCCGACCGAGGCGCAGCAGGTCGTCCTCGCGACGAAGGGCCGGTTCCCCCAGGGTGACGGCCCGAACGACCTCGGCCTGTCCCGCCGTCACCTGCGCGTCGCGCTCGACGCCTCGCTCGAGCGGCTCGGTGTGGAGCACATCGACCTCTACCAGATGCACGCGTGGGACGCCCTGACGCCGATCGAGGAGACCCTGCGCTTCCTCGACGACGCCGTGTCCGCCGGCAAGATCGGCACCTACGGGTTCTCGAACTACCTCGGCTACCAGGTGACGAAGGCCGTCTACGAGGCGAAGGCCCACGGCTGGGCACCGCCGGTGACGCTGCAGCCGCAGTACAACCTGCTCGTGCGGGACATCGAGCACGAGGTCGTGCCCGCGTGCCTGGACGCCGGCATCGGTCTGCTCCCGTGGTCGCCCCTGGCCGGCGGCTGGCTCTCCGGGAAGTACCAGCGCGACGAGGCTCCGACGGGCTCGACACGTCTCGGCGAGAACCCGCAGCGCGGCATGGAGGCGTGGGAGGCCCGCAACGGCGACGAGCGCACGTGGAAGGTGCTCGACGCGGTCTCCGCGGTCGCCGACGCGCACGGTGCCTCGAAGTCGCAGGTCGCCCTCGCCTGGCTGCTCGCGCGGCCCGCGGTGACGAGCGTCATCCTCGGCGCCCGGACGGTCTCGCAGCTCGAGGACAACCTCGGCGCTGCCGACCTCGTGCTCACCGACGACGAGCTGCAGGCCCTGACGGACGCGAGTGCCCCGCGGGTCGACGACTACCCCTACGGCACCGCCGGCGTCGCCCAGCGCGAGCGCCGCATCACGGGCGGACGCTGATCGCGGTCGGACGCGGAGCACGGCCGTGCGCGCCGGGCATCCGCCCGGCGCGCACACAGCGGGGACGCAGTCCGACCGGCCGGTTCCTGCACATCCGTGCGGGTTCGCGTGGATCGGACCGGAACCGTGGACACGTCACCGGGTGCGGTGACACCATCGAGGGACGACCGGCTGGTTACCGCGTCGAGCGCTCGGAACGCCTCCTGATCCGCGTTCCGCGCGCCGGAGGGCCCGGGACGTCCATCGTCCGGGCCCTCCGTGCTCCCGCCGGAGGGCGGCGGCTCCCGCCGTAGGATCGTCCGGTGCCCAGTCGACGCCACGCCCTCGTGCTCCAGGACCGCCGAGCGGTACGGATCGTCGCCCTCGTCCTGCTCGCCCTGGCGGCCGCCTACCAGTGCTTCTGGCGGATCGCCGACGAGAACATCGGCGGCGACGAGGCCACCTACGTCCGCGCCGGCTTCGCGTACGTGCACGGCGCGTTCGACCAGAACCGCGAGCACCCGCCGACGGCGAAGTACCTGTTCGGGCTCGCGCAGCTCGTCGGCGGCGAGGGGGCCACCGCGCCCCGGGTCCTCGTCGCCGCCCTCGTCGTCCTCGGCGCCGCCGTCATGTTCGTGTGGCTCCGCGCCGAGGTCGGCTTCTGGGCGGGGTGGACCGCCGCGGCGCTCTGGACGCTGACGCCCCGGGGTGGATCCGGTGCGCGGCTCGACCGTGTCGCGCTCCTCGACCCGGTGATGGTGTTCTTCGCCCTGGCCGCGCTCTTCGCCGTGTGGACCTGGACACGGACCGGCCGGTGGTGGTGGCTCCCGGTGTCCGCGGTGCTCATGGCCGCCTCGGTGACGTCGAAGGCGTCGACGCTCGTGCTGGTGCCCGTGTTCCTGCTCGCCCCGCTGCTGTTCCGGCAGTGGCGTCGGCTCGTCGTCGGCGGCGTCGTCTGGGCCGTGGTCTTCACGGTGACGGTCGTCGCGCTGTACGCCCCGATGGGCATACGGTCGGCGGTGCTCTACATGCTGGCCTTCCAGGAGGGGCAGAACGAGAACGGCCACCTCGCCGTGATCGCCGGGCAGACCCACCAGTTCGCACCGTGGTGGGGGAACTGGTGGTTCCTGGCGCAGGGAGTCGGCCTGCCGGTGCTCGTCGTCCTGGCCGCCGGGGTGCTGCTCGCGGTCGTCGTCCGTCCGGACCGGCTGGTGGTGTTCCTCGCCGCACCGCTCCTGCTGCTCGTCGCGTTCTACACGGTGGCGGCGAAGATCGCGCTGCCGACCTACTACAGCGCGTGGACGCCCTGGATCGTCCTGCTCGCCGCGGTCGGACTCGGTCGGCTCGCGGTGCTCCGCCCCCGGCCGCTGACCGGCGCGCTCGCCGCACTCCTCGTCGTCGTCGCACTCGTCGGCAGCATCCCGACCGCGCGGGCGGTCTGGCAGACACGCCCCGAGGGGGTCGCGCGCCTCCTGCCGCTGCTGCGGAGCGAGGGCATCCGGGACGGCCGCATCTTCTTCGGCGCGATCACCCCCAGCGACTACGACCAGTACGTCGGTGCGCGCGGTGTGCGCGACGTCGACGATGCACCGTTCGAGGCGATCGTGGTGGGCCGCGACCAGCGCTTCCCGCTGCCGCAGGAGATCACGGACCTGCTGCGCGACGAGCGGTCGTCGTTCGAACGGGTGCGCCTGGACCGCATCGTCGTCTGGATCCCGGACGGCGAGATCGAACGGGACGCGGACGGCGAGCTCGACGTGCGGTGACGACGCGCGACGGCTCCGCCTCGGGCTGCACGAGGAGCCGTGATCTGGGGCCGGCAGCGGGACTCGAACCCGCAACCCCCGTATTACAAGTACGGTGCGCTACCAATTGCGCCATGCCGGCTGACGCGCCCATCCTACCGGCGGACGCGTCGGGGTCTCATTCGCCCTGCTCGGAGAAGTTCAGCGACAGCGAGTTCATGCAGTAGCGGTCACCCGTCGGGGTGCCGAAGCCGTCGGGGAACACGTGCCCGAGGTGCGAGCCGCAGTTCGCGCAGCGGACCTCGGTGCGGACCATGCCGAGGGACTTGTCCTCGATGAGCTGGACCGCCTCGGGGCGGACCGACTCGTAGAACGACGGCCAGCCGCAACCGGAGTCGAACTTCGTGCCGCTCTGGAACAGCTCCGCGCCGCACGCCGCACACGTGTACGTGCCGGCGCGCTCCTCGTCGAGCAGCTCACCCGTCCACGGGCGCTCGGTCCCGGCCTGCCGGAGCACGGCGTACTGGTCCGGGGAGAGCTCCTCGCGCCACTGGGCGTCCGACTTGTCGACGTTGTACGCCATTGCTTCCTCCTGCTTCCGGTCGGGGCTCGATGGTGATGCCCGACCCCTTCAGTAAACTCGCGACGATGTCCGAGCATTCCGTCCGCCACGCCCGCTGGACCCGCCTGACGACGGACGAACTGTACGGCATCGTGCGGCTGCGGAACCGCGTCTTCGCCCTCGAGCAGCGGGTCACCGCCGACGACTTCGACGGCCGTGACCGCGAGCCGGACACCGAGCACTGGTGGTTCGGAGCGGAAGGCGATCCGGTCGGGTACCTCCGCCTCGTCCGGCCTGCCCCGGACGAGGACCACCCCGCGGCCAGCGAGCCGCCGGCCTGGGTGATCGGCCGGGTCGCCACCCACCCCGACCACCGGGGGCAGGGGATCGCCGGACGGCTGGTCGCGGGGGTGCTCGAGGCGCACGGTCACGAGCCGTTCGTCCTGCACGCCCAGGAGTACGTCGCGAGCCTCTACGAGCGGCACGGCTTCGTCCGGTTCGGTGCGCCCTACGACGAGGCCGGCATCCGTCACGTCGGCATGCACCGCCCGTGACCGGCACGCGCGAGCGGTACGCCACCTACGCGGCGCGCATCGCTCCGGCCTCGCCGTCGTACGCGGCCTGGGCACGCTCGGTCGACGACGACCTGGTCGCGCTCCTCGACGCGGTCCCCGAGCAGCAGCGGCAACCGGAGCTGGTCTTCGCCGTCGCACGTCGGCTGGGTGCCGACCCGTCGGACCCCGGAGCGCTCCGTGCGCTCGGCCGGGAGGCCCGTGCCGCGTTCGTCACGGCGCTCGCCGCCGCCACGGTGCAGGCCAACGACCCGCGGCGGCTCGGTCCCGTCGTCCCGCTGTTCGCGGCGCTCGCCGCGGCGGACCCGCGGCCGCTCGGCCTCGTCGACGCCGGAGCCGCCGCCGGGCTCTGCTCGATCCCGGACCGGGTGACGCTCGACCACCGGACCGGGGACGGCACGGTCCGGGTGCACACCGCCGTCGCCGAGCCGTCGGTGCACCTGACGGTCGACGCCAGCGGCGCGGTCCCCGAGCCGGCCGGCACCCCGATCCGGATCGGCGCGCGGGTCGCCCTCGACCCGAACCCGATCGACCTCGCCGAGCCCGGTGCGTTCGACCGGCTGGTCGAGGCCGTCCCGCCCGAGGCGACGGACCGCACCGCCCTGATGCGCGAGGCGGCGCGCGCGACGCTCGCCGTGCCTCCCGTCCGGATCCGTGGCACGCTGCCCGGCGACCTCGACCGTGCACTGGACGCGTTGCCGGACGGCGTCCGTCCCGTGGTGCTCACCACCGGGACCCTCGTCTACGTGCCGGGCGCCGACCGCCAGCGCGTGGTCGACCGGCTGGCGGAGCGTGGCGTGCACTGGGTCGCGGTCGAACGGACGGGCATCCTGCGCGGGGTGGCCGCGACGCTGCCCGACGACGTCGACCCGGCGGACCCGGACGCCTTCGCCACGGTGTCGCTCGACGGTGTGGCGACGGCGGTCTGCGACCCGTTCGGCGTCCGGGTGCGGTGGTTCCGGCGGCCCGCAGCCTGAACCGGGCTTCGCGACAGTCCAGCCGCGTGCCAGGGTCGGACCGCCGGGCACCCCTACGATGTGCGAGACCCGTGACCGAACCGTGACCGGAAGTGCCGTGACCGCCCTCCCCACCGACGAGCTCAGCGAGCTCGACCAGCGCGTGCTCGCGTTCGAGCACGACCGGGCGCGGCACGACCGCACGAAGGAGGCGGAGATCCGGGTCGAGTTCGACATGTCGCCGGCGCGCTACTACCAGGTGCTCAACCGCGTGATCGACCTGCCCGCCGCGCTCGCGCTCGACCCCCAGCTGGTCGGTCGGCTGCAGCGGCTCCGGCACGCACGCACCCGAGCACGAGCGGCGCGCGCGTTCGTCGCCCCCGCGCCCGATCCCCGTGAAGAGGAACGATGACCGAGAGATTCCCGCGAGACCGGTTCGACGACGTCACCGACGGCCCCCGGGTCGGAGCGCACCGCGGTGCCCGTCGTCGTGGGCGCGGGTGGATCGCGTTCGCCTGGGGCGCCCTCGCGACCGGTGTGCTCGTGCTCGTCGGTGTCCTCGTGCTCGCGCTGCTGAACGGCAGCTACTCGTTCCCGGGGTCGACCTCGTCGCCGCGCCCCTCGTCGAGCTCCTCGGCGTCGGCCGCGCCGTCGGAGACGCCCTCGGAGTCGCCGTCGGCGCCCGCGTCCGAGGAGCCGAGCGCTGCGGAGCCGTCGGCGCAGGGCTCGACGAGCGTCGTCGTGCTGAACGGCACGACGACGACCGGTCTGGCCGCCCGCGCCAGCAGCGCACTGACCACAGGGGGCTGGCAGGTCGCCTCGACGGGTGACGCCGGGACGACGGGGACGACGACCTCGGTCGTGTACTACCAGCAGCCCGAGCAGCAGGCCGTGGCACAGGGTGTGGCGAAGGCGCTCGGCATCGCGACGGTGGAGCAGTCGGGGGCGTTCCCGAACGCCGACGTCAGCGTCGTGCTCGGCGACGACTACGGCGGCTGACGCGCGCTGTGTGACGGAGGTGTTTCGGGCACGTTGAGTTCTGACGCGATCGGCGTGCAAGAACGTCACACCTCTTGCCTTGCCGCCGTTGTTGCACGAGAGTCATCGCCAGACGGCGATGGCGTCGTCCGCAACTGCAGCACCAGGGAGCAAGAGATCATGGCCAACGGAACCGTGAAGTGGTTCAACGCCGAGAAGGGCTTCGGCTTCATCACCGTGGATGGAGGGGGCCAGGACGTGTTCGTGCACTACTCGGCGATCGACATGTCGGGGTACAAGGTCCTCGAGGAGGGCCAGGCGGTGACGTTCGACGTCGGCACCGGGTCGAAGGGCCCACAGGCGGAGGCGGTCCGTCCCGCCTGAGCCCAGGACCACTCGACGAACGCGCCGTCCCCTCGGGGGCGGCGCGTTCGTCGTGCACAGCGCTCCGCCCGCCGAGCAGCCACCACCCGGGCCGACCGTGCCGGGTCCCGGCCGCAACGTGTCCTGGGAAGTCGAGCCGCGCCTCCCGACTGTGTTGCACTCACACCCGGCGAGTGCCAGAATCGGCGTTGGCACTCGCTTGCGCTGAGTGCCAGCACGACCCCCACGCACGACGTCCGGGAGGGACGAGAAACTCACATGGCTAAGATCATTGCTTTCGACGAGGAGGCCCGTCGTGGCCTCGAGCGCGGCCTGAACACCCTGGCCGACGCCGTGAAGGTGACGCTCGGCCCGCGCGGCCGCAACGTCGTCCTCGAGAAGAAGTGGGGCGCCCCCACGATCACGAACGACGGTGTCTCCATCGCCAAGGAGATCGAGCTCGACGACCCGTACGAGAAGATCGGCGCGGAGCTCGTCAAGGAGGTCGCCAAGAAGACCGACGACGTCGCCGGTGACGGTACGACCACCGCGACCGTGCTCGCCCAGGCGCTCGTCCGCGAGGGCCTCCGCAACGTCGCGGCCGGTGCCGACCCCGTGTCGCTCAAGCGCGGCATCGAGAAGGCCGTCGCCGCCGTCTCCGACCAGCTCCTCGCCAACGCGAAGGACATCGAGACCAAGGACCAGATCGCCGCGACCGCGTCGATCTCGGCCGCCGACCCCACCATCGGCGAGCTCATCGCCGAGGCGATCGACAAGGTCGGCAAGGAGGGCGTCGTCACCGTCGAGGAGTCGAACACCTTCGGCACCGAGCTCGAGCTGACCGAGGGCATGCGCTTCGACAAGGGCTACCTGTCGCAGTACTTCGTCACGGACCCGGAGCGCCAGGAGGCCGTCTTCGAGGACCCGTACATCCTCATCGTCAACTCGAAGATCTCCAACATCAAGGACCTGCTCCCGGTCGTCGACAAGGTGATCCAGGCGGGCAAGCAGCTCCTCATCATCGCCGAGGACGTCGACGGCGAAGCCCTCGCGACCCTCGTCGTGAACAAGATCCGTGGCATCTTCAAGTCCGTCGCCGTCAAGGCCCCGGGCTTCGGCGACCGTCGCAAGGCGATGCTGCAGGACATCGCGATCCTGACCGGCGGCCAGGTCATCTCGGAAGAGGTCGGCCTCAAGCTCGAGAACGCGACCCTCGACCTGCTGGGCAAGGCCCGCAAGGTGATCATCACCAAGGACGAGACCACGATCATCGAGGGTGCCGGCGACGACGAGCAGATCGCGGGCCGCGTCCGTCAGATCCGCTCCGAGATCGAGGCGACCGACTCCGACTACGACCGCGAGAAGCTCCAGGAGCGCCTCGCGAAGCTCGCCGGTGGCGTGGCCGTCATCAAGGCGGGTGCCGCGACCGAGGTCGAGCTCAAGGAGCGCAAGCACCGCATCGAGGACGCCGTCCGCAACGCGAAGGCCGCCGTCGAGGAGGGCATCGTCGCCGGTGGTGGCGTCGCGCTCATCCAGGCGTCCGTCGCGCTCGACACGCTCTCGCTCGAGGGTGACGAGGCGACCGGTGCGAACATCGTCCGCGTCGCCATCGACGCGCCGCTCAAGCAGATCGCGCTGAACGCCGGTCTCGAGCCGGGCGTCGTCGCCGCCAAGGTCCGCGAGCTCGAGTCGGGTCACGGCCTCAACGCCGCGACCGGCGAGTACGTCGACCTCGTCGCCGCGGGCATCATCGACCCGGCCAAGGTCACGCGCTCGGCGCTGCAGAACGCCGCGTCGATCGCCGGTCTGTTCCTCACGACCGAGGCCGTCGTCGCCGACAAGCCGGAGAAGAACCCGGCCATGCCGGCCGGCGACCCCACGGGTGGCATGGACTTCTAGTCCCGGTAGCCGGAAGGGCCCCGCACGCGCTGCGTGCGGGGCCCTTCCGCGTGCGGGGCCCTTCCGCGTGCGGGCGCCGCGGCCCTGGCTCGGTTTCGGTCGCAAGACTTGCCGCTCAGAACCGGCAGCGACGGCAGGTCGTGCGCCCGCAACGACCGCGGGCGGCATGCCGTGCTACCAGGACGTAGGTGCTTCTCCCGCACGGGAGGCTCAACTGCGGTCGTTCTCCACAGGTGCGCCCGCCTCTGGCTCGGGTGGTGCCGTGCGCCTCCAGGCTACGAGCATGACCACTCCGCGCGCACTGCCGAGCGGCCTCGCGGAACGGGCCTTCACCGTCGCACAAGCTCGTCGGTACGGCGAGGGTACGAGCCGCATGCGCCGCGCTGATCTCCGGCGCCCCGTCCACGGCGTCCGCGTGCCTCGTGACCGCGACGCGAGCCTGGTCGACTGCATCGCCCTGGTGCTCCGCCCCGACCAGCGGTTCAGCCACACGACCGCAGTCAGCGTGTGGGGAGCGCCGGTGCCGAGGGAACACCGCGAAGGGTCGCGGGTACACGTGGCGACCATCGGCGGAGCGAGCCTCATGCGGCGTCCGGGTGTCACGGCCCATCGTGTGGCCGACGACGAGACCGTCGAGCAGGACGGCCTCCCGGTCAGCACGCCGGCCCGCGCCTGGGCCGAGTGCGCGACCCTCTTCGACTTCCGAGCGCTCGTCGTCCTCGGCGACCACCTCGTCGGACGGGCGGGACTCGCCACGATCGAGGATCTCGCGCGTGCGCTCCGTCCCCGCGGGCACGGGGTCGTCCTCGCGCGGGCTGCACTCGAGGCCGTGCGTCCGGGGAGCGAGTCACCCATGGAGACGCTGATCCGCCTCGACGTCGTGGATGCAGGATTCCCGGAGCCCGAGCTCAACCACGAGGTGTTCGACGAGCGCGGTGCGTTCCTCGGACGGGTGGACATGTGCTGGCCACAGCTCCGTATCGCGCTCGAGTACGACGGCGACCATCACCGCGAGCGCGACGTCTTCCGACACGATCAACGCCGAGGGAACGGGTTCGCTGTCAACGGGTGGATCGTGGTGCACGCGACGGCTGCCGACGCGGCTCGACCTGCGGTGCTGTTCGAGCGACTCCGTCAAGCGTTCGCCGCCCGTTCCTGAGCCGGTCCGGCAGCTCTGATGTCGCTCGCTCCCACAGGTCCGCGCCGTGCTCCGGTCGCACGACCTGCCGCCTGCGACCGTTCGAGTCGCACGACATGCCGCGTCGGCCGGAGTTGAGCGGCAAGCCGTGCGACCAGAACGGGGACGGACGGCGGGACGGCCGGGCGGCGGGCGGCGGGCCGGCGGCGGCGGGCGGCGGCGGCGGGCGGCGACGGCCGGGGCCGGCGCTTCAGGCGGCGGGGGACTTCGGGGTGGGGGTGTAGTCGCGGGGGAGCAGGGGGAGCCAGACGCGGAAGGTCGCGCCGCCGCCCTCGGTGTCGAACACCTCGACGGAGCCGTTGTGCGCGTGCACGATGCCCGACACGATCGCGAGACCGAGGCCCGAGCCGCCGGTGTCCCGCGCGCGCGAGGTGTCCGCCCGCCAGAAGCGCTGGAAGATCTTCTCGCGCAGCTGCGGCGGGATGCCCTCGCCGTGGTCGATGACGTCGATGTGGGCCATGCCGAGGTCGTCGTCCACGCCGATGCCGATCTCGATCGGGTCGTCGTGCTCGGTGAACCGCATGGCGTTGCCCATCAGGTTCGTCACGACCTGGCGGATCTTGTTCTCCTCGGCCAGGACGATCGGCGGACGGGCCGGCAGCACGACGGTCGGCAGGGGCGTGGTCTCGTCGGTCGGTACACCGCCCTCGACGCCCATGGCGCGGTTGCGGCGGGCACGGAGGCGCGCGATCGTCTGCCGCGAGAAGGCGATCGGCCCGGTCGAGTTTGCCGACGGCGGGGAGACGGGCGTCTCACCGGTGTCGACCTGGCCGAACGCACCCGGACGGACGGCCTGCGGCACGCTGACGCCCGTCACGGCGTCCTCGACGAGGACCTGGATCTCGCGGTCGGGGTTCGACGCCATGGTGTCGAGTGCCGAGTCGCGCGCGATGGCGACGAGGTCGACCGGGCCGAGCTCGAGCGGCTTCGACTCGTCGATGCGGGCGAGCTGGAGCAGGTCCTGCACGAGCAGGCCCATCCGCTGCGCTTCCTTCTCGATGCGGTCCATCGCCTGGGCGACGTCCTCCTCCTTGCGGAGCGCCCCCATCCGGTAGAGCTCGGCGTAGCCGCGGAGCGACACCAGCGGCGTGCGGAGCTCGTGGGAGGCATCACCGACGAAGCGGCGCATCTGGTCGATCGTCCGCTCGCGGTCCTCGAACGCGGAGTCGATCCGCTCGAGCATCGCGTTGAGCGAGCGGTTGAGACGACCGACCTCGGTGTTCGGGGTGTCGGCCTCGAGCCGCTGGTTGAAGTCACCGGCGGCGAACCGGGCGGCCGTGTCCTCCACGTCGCGCAGCGGGTCGAACGTGGCCGTCACGAGGAGCCGTGTCAGCATCGCGCCGAGCAGGATCACCGAGATGCCGAAGCCCAGGAAGATGATCGTGAAGCGGCCGATGGTCTTGTCGGTGTCGGCGCTCGACACGGCGACGAGCACGTACCCGGTCTCCGAGGTGCCGCTCGACTGGTTCTGCAGCGACGCCGGGATGATCTGCGCGCGCCACTCGTGGTCGTGCTGGCTGTCGTACAGCGAGAACCGCTGCGAGCTCTGTGCCGCGGCGGAGAAGTCGAGCGAGCGGATGTCCGGTCGGCTCGAGGCGCGGGTCTGGCAGATCTTGTCGCCGCGGGAGTCGTAGGCCGCGACGTAGGCGCTCGGCGACAGGACGATCGACAGCGTGCAGTACTGCTGGCCGTCGCTGATGTTCTGGCCCTCGAGCTGCTCGGACGTCTGCTTGACCGTGTTGTCGAGCTGCTGCATGAGGTACGTCGAGAGCACCGTCATGGTGCCGAGCCCGGCGACGAGCAGCCCGAGCGCGACGAGCAGCACCGTGATGCCGGTGATCTTGGTGCGGAGGGAGATCCCGTCCCACCAGTGGCTCATTCGCGTGTGCATGCTGCCCCAACGATAAGCGGCGACCGCCCGGTGAAACCGGACGGTCGCCGTGTGCCCGGCGTCAGGACGCCTTGGACGCCTTCAGCATGTAGCCGAACCCGCGCTTCGTCTGGATGATCGGCTCGGTCGAGTACTGGTCGAGCTTGCGGCGGAGGTACGAGATGTACGACTCGACGATGCCCGCGTCGCCGTTGAAGTCGTACTCCCACACGTGGTCGAGGATCTGCGCCTTCGACAGCACGCGGTTCGGGTTGAGCATCAGGTAGCGCAGGAGCTTGAACTCGGTCGGGGACAGCTCGATCTGCGCGTCGCCGATCGTGACCTCGTGCGTGTCCTGGTCCATCGTGAGCTCGCCGGCGCGGATGATCGCGTCCTCTTCGTCGTTCATGGTGCGACGGAGGATCGCCTTGATGCGCGCGACGATCTCGTCGAGCGAGAACGGCTTGGTGACGTAGTCGTCGCCGCCGACGGTGAGCCCGGTGATCTTGTCCTCGGTGTCGTCCTTCGCGGTGAGGAAGAGGATCGGCGACGTGTACCCGGACGAGCGGAGGCGCTTGGTGACGCCGAAGCCGTTCATGTCCGGGAGCATCACGTCGAGGATGATCAGGTCGGGCTCCTCCTCGAGCACGGCGGAGATCGCCTGGGCCCCGTTGCCGACCGCACGGACGGCGAACCCGGCGAAGCGCAACGAGGTCGTGAGGAGGTCGCGGATGTTCGGCTCGTCGTCGACGATCAGGATCTTGGGGCCATCGGTCATGGTCCCATCCTCTGACCGTTCCCTAGAGGTTTCCTGGGAGCGGGTCGTGTGGTGGCTACGCGGCCGCCAGCACCTGGTCGGCGTCGAGGATCGTGTACGCGTACCCCTGCTCGGCGAGGAAGCGCTGCCGGTTCTGCGCGAAGTCCTGGTCGACCGTGTCCCGCGTCACGAGCGTGTAGAACGACGCCGGCAGGCCGTCCTTGTTCGGGCGGAGCAACCGGCCGAGACGCTGCGCTTCCTCCTGTCGGGAGCCGAACGACCCGGACACCTGGATCGCCACGGTGGCGTCGGGGAGGTCCACCGAGAAGTTCGCGACCTTCGACACCACGAGCACGTCGATCGAGCCCTCGCGGAACGCCTGGAACAGCCGCTCGCGCTCGTCGACCGGTGTCGACCCGGTGATCTCGGCGGCGTCGAGTGACGCGGCGAGGTCGTCGAGCTGGTCGATGTACTGCCCGATCACCAGGATCTGCTCGCCGTGGTGCTTCTCGATGAGCTCGCGCACCACCGGGGTCTTCGCCGGCGAGGTCGCCGCCATGCGGTAGCGCTCGTCGTCACCCGACGCCGCGTACTCCAGGCGGTCCTGGTGGGGGAGGTCGATCCGCACCTCGTAGCAGGCCGCCGGGGAGATGTAGCCCTGCGCTTCGATCTCCTTCCACGGGGCGTCGTAGCGCTTCGGCCCGATGAGCGAGAACACGTCGCTCTCGCGGCCGTCTTCGCGCACCAGGGTGGCCGTGAGCCCGAGCCGCCGCCGTGCCTGCAGGTCGGCGGTGAGCTTGAACACCGGCGCGGGGAGCAGGTGGACCTCGTCGTAGACGATCAGGCCCCAGTCGAGGGCGTCGAGGAGCGACAGGTGCGTGTACTCGCCCTTCCGCCGAGCGGTCAGGATCTGGTACGTCGCGATCGTGACGGGACGGATTTCCTTCGTGGTACCGGAGTACTCGCCGATGTCCTCGGGGGACAGGGTCGTCCGGCGCAGGAGTTCGTCACGCCACTGCCGGGCGGACACGGTGTTCGTCACGAGGATGAGCGTCGTCGCCTTGACGGTCGCCATCGCCCCGGCGCCGACGAGCGTTTTGCCGGCACCGCACGGCAGCACGACCACGCCGGAGCCCTGCGCGAAGAAGGTGTCGACGGCCTGCTCCTGGTACGGCCGCATGTGCCAGGACGCCGTGTCGAGGTCGATCGGGTGCGGCTGCCCCGGTGTGTAGCCCGCGAGGTCCTCCGCCGGCCACCCGAGCTTGACGAGCTCCTGCTTGACCTGCCCGCGTGCCCAGGGCTGCAGCTCGATCTCCGAGGGGGAGCGCTGGTCACCGAGCAGGGGCTTGATGCGCTTCGACCGGGTGACCTCGGCCAGGACCGACGGGTCCTCGGCGGTGAGGAGCAGGAGCGGCTGGCGCTCGAGCTCCTCGCTCGGGGAGTTCGCGATCGCCGGGGCGTCCTCGCGCTCCTCGCGCCGGATGACGAGCCGCCCGTACCGCGAGACGGTGTCGCGGATGTCGACCGTGACGCTCTGCGGGACCGGGAACTTCGCGAACCGCTCGAGCGTGCCGATCATCGACTCGGCGTCGTGCCCGGCCGCGCGGGCGTTCCAGAGCCCGAGGCGCGTGATCCGGTAGGTGTGCACGTGCTCCGGGGCGCGTTCGAGCTCGGCGAAGGCCGCGAGCTCGTGCCGGGCGTCCTCGGCCTGGGGGTGGGCGACCTCGAGGAGCACGGTGCGGTCACTCTGCACGATCAGCGGTCCGTTCATGACGGATCAGCCTAGGCGGCGCGGCTGCGAGCCGCCGCCCCCGGTGCGCAACGGTGGAGAACCGGCTCGCGGGGCGCGGCTGTGCAGGGACGCGCGGCTCAGGCCTCGCTCTCGACGGCGACGACGAGCGACAGCGGCAGCGTCCGCTCCACGTCGACCGCGGTGTCACGGCCGCGGACCCGTCCGGCGGCGACCGACGTCGGCACGATCGAGATCGGTCGCTCCGACCCGTCCGGCATGCGGACGGTCAGCCGGATCGGCGTCTTCCCGCGCACCGCCAGGTCGATCTGCCGCCCGAGCCACTCCTGCTCCGGCTCCGCGTCGCCGCGCTCCGTCGTCAGGCGCAGGCGTTCCACGAGCGCGTGGGCGGCCTGTTCCGGCGTCCGACCGGCGCCACCACGCCGACGGCCGGGAGGCGCGTCCGAGGCCACGGGGCGGGCAGCGGCCGTCAGCACGGCCGGGTACCGCTGCTCCTCGAGCGCCGCGTGGACCACGTGCGGCGGGTGCGGGGCGGTGAGCGTCGTCAGGTCGGCGCGTTCCCAGGTGAGCTGGCGCAGCTCGGCGTCGACCCCGACCAGGTCGAGCTGGTCCGGCGTCCCGTGCACGACCGCCCCGCGACCGTCCGGCGCGACGTCGACCACGAGGCCGCCGTCCCGCGACGCCACCTGGTCGACGAGGTAGGTGAGGGGCTGCGGCACGTCGGTCGCCGAGAGTCGGTCCAGCAGCGCGAGCAGGTCCTCACGCGTGCTGCCGGCCCGGACCGCCCGCCGCACGGAGTCCTCGGAGACGCGGTACCGGGCGGCCAACCCCGGCGCCTCGAGGTCGGCGACGCTCCGGAGTGCGTCGTCGTCGGCGGGAGTGAGCGGCCCCGGGGCGATGACCGTCAGGTCGTGCTGCAGGTAGACGCCGTCGACGGTCGGCGGCAGGTCGTCGGCTGCGGCGTCGGCATCGCCGTCGAGGACCGCTCGGCCCGTCGCCGTCACCGTGCCGTCGACCGCGAGCCCGAGGACCTCGGCGGTGCCGGCGACGTCGAGCAGGACGGCGTCGAGCCACCGGGCGCCCGCCGGGAAGGCCCAGCGTCCGACGGCGACCAGGTCGTGCAGGTCGTCGTCGGCCGCCCGGAGCACGTCGTGCACGGCCGGGTCGAGCGAGCGCCACCACCGTCCGGCCAGGTCCACCCAGCGGTCCGGCCAGGCCGCGAGGAGCCAGGTGCGCCCCTCGGAGGACACGGCCCAGCGCCCCTCGCCGGGGTGCGCGAGGCCGGTGCGGTCCAGCAGCGTGAGCCGGTCCGGCACGACGTCCGGGTCGGTGCCGACGCGCTCGCCGAGGGTCCGGGCGAGCGGCGTGCCGATGCCGCCCTTGACGAGTTCGCGGACCTCGCCGGCGTCGACCGCGCGGAGCAGCTCGGCGAGCACCGTCATCGTCGTGAACGCACGCTCCGCGCCGGTCGCGCGGGCGCGCTCCTGGTCGGCCACCTGCTCGTCGGGCGCGGCGGGGCGGACCGGTGCCGTGCCTCCCGGCCGGAGGTCGGCGACCTCGGCGTGGGCGGCCAGTCGTCCGGCGACGGCGTCGTCCACCGCGCCCGCGTCGTCGGCGAGGCCCAGCGCGACCGCCGGGGCGAGCGCGTCGGCGTCAGCCGACCCGTCGCGGAGGGCGAGGAGGGTCGCTCGGGGCAGGTGCTCGAGCGCGGCGTCGACGGCGTCGTCGGTGCGCAGCGCCTCGGCGAGGTCGAAGAAGTCGGCCGCGTGCTGCGGGCCGGACTCGGCGAGGACGGCCGCGGGCAGACGGCGGGCGACCACGAGCCGTTCCAGCTCGTCGTCGGACATCCCCCGCAGCCGGGCGGCGAGGTCGGCGGTGGTCGTCATCGTCCGCCGCTCCGGTCCGCGCGGGTCCTCAGCGGTCCGACCGGTTCTCGCGGGCGCGCTTGGTCCAGGTCAGTCCGAGCAGGACGAGGACCAGCACCATGCCGATGGGCAGACCGATGAGCGGGACCGCCATGATCACCGGCCAGGGCATCGATCCGTTGGCGCTCGGGACGGTCAGCCACATCACGACCATCGCGATGATGCAGAGGAGACCGGCGATGAAGATGCCGCCGATCATGAACCCGAGGACGCGTTCGGTACGATTGAACGTCACCGGGGTGTCCGCGGGTTCGCGCGTGTTCCCGGTGGATCGGGTCGGCTTGGCCATCGGCCCAGGATATCCGACGCACCACGGCCGTTCCACGACCACGAGGAGTCCACGCATGCCCACCGGCAAGGTCAAGTTCTACGACGACCAGAAGGGGTTCGGGTTCATCACCGGCGACGACGGTGAGCCGGTCTTCCTGCACGCGTCCTCGCTGCCGGACGGCGTCACCTCGGTCAAGGCCGGCACCCGCCTCGAGTACGGCGTCGTGCAGGGCAAGAAGGGCTCGCAGGCGCTGTCCGTGCGGCTGCTCGAGCCGGCTCCCTCGCTCGCGAAGATGTCCCGCCGCTCCGCCGACGACATGGCGGTGATCGTCGAGGACCTGGTGAAGGAGCTCGACCGGGTCAGCGGCGACCTGCGCCACGGGCGCTACCCGAAGAACGGCGAACGCCTCGCCGCGATCCTGCGCCACGTCGCAGACCAGTTGGACGCCTGATGATCGACCACACGGAGCTCGCGCGGAAGGCGCTGCTCGAGGTCACGCCGGAGTCGACGGTCGGCCAGCCGGTCGGCACCGTGGACGAGGGCGACGGCGTCGTCTCGGTCCTGTTCTCGAACCGGATGCCCGGCTACCCCGGGTGGCGCTGGACGGTCTCGATCGCGCAGGTCGAGGGCGACGAGCCCACCGTGCTCGAGGTCGAGCTGATGCCGGGCGACGGCTCGCTGGTCGCTCCGGACTGGGTGCCGTGGGCGGACCGGATGGCGGAGTACCGCGCCGGCCAGGCGGACGAGGACGACGACGACGAGTCGGACGACGAGGACGACGACGAGTCGGACGAGGACGACGACCTCGACGACGCCGAGGAGTCCGACTACGACGACCCGGACGACGACGAGGCAGACGACGACGCCTCGGACGACGACGACGACGAGTTCGAGGACGACGAGGACGACCTCGCGGAGTCGGACGACGACGAGCTCGACGGCGTCGACGTCGACGCGGCGGACGACGACTCCGATGACGACGCGGCGGACGACGTCGCCGAGGACCCCGCTCCGGTGCGCTCCCGCGGCTCGCGTCGTCGGGCTTCCCGCGTCCGGCCGACCGACCCCGACCAGGACCTCGAGCTCGACCGGCTCGACCCGTCCGAGACGGACCCGGAGCGCCACGGCGCCTGACGCGCCACGGACGGACGGGAGGCGCGGTGCCCGCTGGCACCGCGCCTCCCGTCCGTCCGTGCTGGCGCCTCAGCCGCGCAGCTCGCCGATGACGAAGTCGATCGCCCGCACGAGCTTCGCCACGTCGTCCGGGTCGATCGCGGTGAACGTGGCGACACGGAGCTGGTTGCGGCCGAGCTTCCGGTACGGCTCGGTGTCGACGATGCCGTTCGCGCGGAGCGTCGCGGCGACGGCCTTCGCGTCGATCGACTCGTCGAGGTCGATCGTCGCCACGACCTGCGACCGGTGGGCGGGGTCGGTGACGAACGGGGTGGCGTGGTCGGAGGCCTCGGCCCAGTCGTAGATCGTCGACGACGACGTCTTCGTGCGGGTGTCGGCCCACGCCAGACCACCGGACTGGTTGATCCAGTCGACCTGGTCGTCGAGCAGCAGCAGGGTCGCGAGCGCCGGGGTGTTCAGCGTCTGGTCGAGCCGCGAGTTGTCGACGGCGTTCTGCAGGGAGAGGAACTCCGGGATGTAGCGGTCCGAGGCGGCGATGCGCTCGACGCGCTCGATCGCGGCGGGGGAGAACAGTGCGAGCCACAGCCCTCCGTCCGAGGCGAAGTTCTTCTGGGGCGCGAAGTAGTAGACGTCGGTCGCGGCGACGTCGAACGCGGCACCACCGGCGGCGCTCGTGGCGTCGACGACGGTCAGCGCGCCGTCGTCACCCGCAGCGCGGACGACGGGCGCCATGACGCCGGTCGAGGTCTCGTTGTGCGGGTAGGCGTAGACGTCGACGCCCTCGACGGGCTCGAGCGCGGCGAGCGAGCCGCCGGGTGCCTCGACGACGTGCGGGGTCTCGAGCCACGGGGTGTCCGTGGCCTTGGCGAACTTCGAGCCGAACTCGCCGAAGGACAGGTTCTCGGCACGACGTTCGACCAGCCCGAAGGCGGCGGCGTCCCAGAACGCGGTCGAGCCGCCGTTGCCGAGGACGACCTCGTAGCCGTCCGGGAGCTGGAAGAGGTCGGCGAGGCCGCGGCGGACGCTGCCGACGAGGTCCTTCACGGGCTTCTGGCGGTGGGACGTCCCGAGGATCGTCGCCCCGCGGGTCACGAGTGACTCGAGCTGCGCGCCGCGGATCTTGGACGGGCCGCAGCCGAAGCGTCCGTCGGTCGGGAGGAGTTCGGCGGGGATGACGATGTCTGCCATGCGCCGATCCTAGCGAGCGGTATCCCACCGTCACCGACCCTGGACCGGCCGGACGGGGCGGACCCGACCCGCGCCTCCAGGCCGTGGAGCGCGCTCGTCGGTGCGGTCTTGTCGCACTGCTCAAGTAGGGTGGATCGGGCTGGGCCCAGACATGAGAGGCGGACCGTGACCGATCTCGTCGACACCACGGAGATGTACCTGCGGACGATCCTCGACCTCGAGGAAGAGGGGATCGTGCCGCTGCGCGCGCGCATCTCCGAGCGTCTCGGACACTCCGGTCCCACCGTCTCCCAGACGATCGCGCGGATGGAGCGCGACGGTCTGGTCGTCGTCTCCGGTGACCGCCACCTCGAGCTCACGGGTGAGGGGCGCTCGCGGGCGACGCACGTGATGCGCAAGCACCGGCTGGCCGAGCGGCTCCTCGCCGACGTGATCGGACTCGACTGGGCCTTCGTGCACGACGAGGCCTGCCGCTGGGAGCACGTGATGAGCGAGCAGGTCGAGGTCCGACTCCTCGAGATGCTCGGCAACCCCACGGAGTCGCCCTACGGCAACCCGATCCCCGGGCTCGCCGAGATCGGTGGACCGACGGCGGGACAGTTCCTCGACGGTGTGCAGAACATCGTCGCGGCGACCGACGGCACGGACGCCGTCGCGGTCGGCGTCGTGCGTCGCCTGGGCGAACCGGTGCAGTTCGAGCCCGAGCTGCTGCACCAGCTGCGCACCGCCGGCGTCATGCCCGGCCGTGTCGCCCGGGTGCAGCGCGCTGGTGCGTACGTCGCGGTCCGGGTGGACGGCGAGGACGCCGGCATCGAGCTGCCGACCGAGGTCGCGCAGCACGTCTACATCGAGCGGGACTGACCGTCGGGGCTCCGTCCGAGCCTGAGAATCGGCACAAGGTCACACGGGTTGATCGCCGCTGATCAGGGGTTCGTGATCGTTCCGTTACCGAACCGTCGTTTCATCTCGACAAGGTAACGGCCCCCACGTACACTCGTCGAGTCCCCGGGCCGCCCACGAGGCCCAGGACCCGTGGCAGGACGTCTCGAACCCGTCTCCTGCCTCGATCGGAAACGATGACGAACGGATGGGGTCCGCCCCTCCGCCCTGACCCAGGCGGAGACGGTGACGAGACGCCGGAGACACCACCCTTGACGCAGACCGGTTCCGCCGCGGACGACCAGACGCCCGCCAACCCGACGAACACCGCGAACGACGCCCCGCTCACCCGGCGGGCCGCGCGCCAGACCGAAGCCCCCGCCCGTCGCATCACCCCCGTCCGCGACGCACCGCTCCCCGGCGGCCGTCGCGCTGCGCAGGCCGCCCGCGCCGCCGAGACCGCCAAGGCGAGCAGCTCGGCCCGCAAGCGCCGGTTCCTCGCCCCCGTCGTGCTGACGGTCGCCGCCGGCATGTTCGGCACCGTGGCCGTCGCCCCGGCCTTCGCCGCGACGCAGCAGACCGGTTCGACCGCCGCCGACGCGCAGCGCCAGGTCCGCACGACCCAGGCACAGCAGTTCTCGGTGTCCGACGCCGTGGCCCTCGCCGGGACGTCGCGTGACGGCTACGGCGCGACCGCCCAGTCCACCCTCGACGCCGAGGCCGCGCAGAAGGCCGCCGCCGAGCAGGCCGCGGCTGCGCAGGCCCAGGCCGCAGCGACCCAGGCGGCGCGCGCGCAGACCGCGAAGCAGTACTCGTCGTACAGCGGCCCGTCCGCGAACGAGATCGCCACCACGGCGGCCGCCGCGAACACTCCGTTCTCGCTGCCGGCCGTCGTCGCCACCGCGAAGCAGTACATCGGCACCCCGTACGTCTTCGGCGGCGCGGACCCGTCCGGCTTCGACTGCTCGGGCTACATCATGTACGTCTACGCGCAGTACGGCATCAGCCTGCCGCACTCGGTCCCGCTGCAGGACGCCGCGGGCACCACGATCCCCGAGTCCCAGGCGCAGCCGGGCGACGTCGTCATCTTCAACGACGGTTCGCACGACGGCTTCTACATGGGCAACGGCATGATCATGGACGCGCCGAAGCCCGGTGGCTCCGTCTCGATCCGCCCGATCTGGACGAGCAGCTACCACATCGTGCGCTTCGGCATCTGACCCGAGCACCCGCACGACGGTGACGACCCTGGTGTCGTTCCCGTGAACACTCCCGGAAACCGGTCCGCACACCCTCGTGTCGGGCCGGTTTCCGACGTACCCTGGTGCTGCACCGGTCCGATCCGGCCCGAACACGGGAGACCTCATGTCAGCGTTCCGCACGACCCGCACCACGGGTCGGCGCGCGCTCGTGGACATACGGTCGACCGCCCCCTGCGTGCACCATCACGCCCCTGTCTGACGAGAGCACTGCCCATCCGGGTGGTGCTCTTCGTGGTTCAGGGCGTGGTCACAGGTCGCGGTCCCCTGTCGACGTCGATCGACCCGACGCACCCGCAGCGCCTGGAAGCCGTCCAGGCACCGTCGGAAGGGAACCCATGCGCACTCTCGTCCTCAACGCCGGTTACGAGCCCCTCGCGGTGATCTCGGACCGACGGGCCCTCGTGCTGGTCATGAACCAGAAGGCCGCCGTCATCGCCGCCGACCTCGACCACCCGGTCTCGGGGTCCTCCGCGAGCTTCGATCGTCCGTCCGTCATCATCCTGACCCGCTACGTGCGGATCCCGCACGCGAGACTCGTGCCGGTCTCGCGACGCGGGGTCCTGCGGCGTGACGCCAACCGCTGTGCCTACTGCGACCGGCACGCCACCACGATCGATCACGTGCAGCCCCGGTCGCGCGGCGGCCAGGACTCGTGGGAGAACCTCGTCGCCTGCTGCCTGGCCTGCAACAACACGAAGGGCGACCGCACCCCGCAGGAGATGGGGTGGCGACTTCGCTTCCGGCCGAAGGCGCCGCACGGTGCGTCCTGGGTGGTGCGGGGGATCGAGCGTCCGCAGTCGGAGTGGGACGAGTACCTGGTGGCCGCGTAGCGCCGGCTCGGCGTCGCGACGGACGGGAGGCGCGTGGCGGGGCCGCCCCGTGCCTCCCGTCCGTCGCGTGGTCGCGCCCGCGGGCGCGCGGCTCGCGTGGGCGGTGTGCCTGGCGCGTGTGGGAGGTGTGCCTGGCGCGTGCGCGGGCGGTGTGCCTGGTCGGAACGGGCGTACCTGGTCGGAACGGGCGTAGCTGGTCTTCCCGAACGACCAGGTACGCCCGATCCCGCTCTCCACCGCGGGTGTGATGGGAAGGAACGGGCAGGTGGCGCCGAGCGTCGCGTAGTCTGGCCGCAGTGATCCGCTCATCGCTGTGACCCAGCTGCTTCGTCGCCTCGTCCAGGAGGCGGTGGTCGCGTGTGCCCTGCGGGTGGACTCCTCGGGAGTCGCCGCCGTCGCCACCTCCACCTCGACACACTGGACGACCACCGATGACCTCTTCCTCGTTCCCCGGACCCGACCGCGCCGACCTGCGCGCCGACTGCGGGTCATGCGCGGCCCTCTGCTGCGCCGCGTTCGGCTTCACGCGGTCCGCTGACTTCCCCGTCGACAAGGCGCCGGGCGACCAGTGCCGGAACCTCGCCGACGACTTCTCGTGCACCGTCCACGAGTCACTCCGGCCACGCGGGTACCGCGGCTGCACCGTCTTCGACTGCGCCGGTGCCGGACAGCGCGTCACCGGACAGCTCTACGGTGGCGTGGACCGGCACCAGCGCCAGGACGTGCGGGTCGAGATGTTCGCCGTCTTCCGTGTCGTCCGACAGCTCCACGACCTCCTCTGGTACCTGGCCGAGGGCGCGGTCCGCAGGTTCCAGCCCGAGGCGTCGGCAGTGTTGGTGGAGCGGATCGAGGACGCGATCGGGCAGGGGCCGACCGCGGTCCTCGGGCTCGACCTGGTCGGGCTGCACGAGGAGGTCCGCGCGGTCCTGGTCGAGGTGAGCGCCGAGGTGCGGGGCGGGTACGCGACGGTCCTGCCCACGGTCCTGTCGCCCGGGGCCGACCTGATTGGTCGGCGCTTCCACGGCGTCAGCCTGTGCGGGGCGGACCTCCGCGGCGCGTACCTGATCGGCGCTGACCTCTCGGGGGCCGACCTCGGCGGAGTCGACCTGCTCGGCGCAGACCTGCGTGGTGCGCGCGTGCACGGGGCGGACCTCTCGGGCTCCCTCTTCCTGACCCAGATGCAGGTCAACGCGGCGCAGGGCGACGAGCGCACGCGGCTCCCAGTTGACGTCGTCCGCCCGTCGCACTGGGGCAGCGGCGGCGCGTAGCGTGCGAGCCATGAGCGAGACGCCCGTGATCGACGACGCCACGATCGGGGACCTCCGTGTCCGACTCCGCGCCACCCGCTGGCCGGACGCGCCCGCCGGCACCGGGTGGTCGCTCGGCGTCGACGTGGACGAGCTCCGGCCGCTGGTCGAGTACTGGGCCGACGGGTTCGACTTCGACGGGCACCGGGAGCAGCTCGCCGCGCTGCCGTCCGAGCGGCACGTCGTCGACGGCGTCCGGGTGCACGTGCTCCACGCGCGATCCGGCCGTCCCGACGCCCTCCCGCTGCTGCTCGCCCACGGCTGGCCGGACTCCGGATGGCGGTACCGCAAGGTCCTGCCGATGCTCGTCGAGGCCGGGTTCGACGTCGTCGTGCCGGACATGCCCGGGTACGGGTTCTCGGACGCGCCGCCGCGCGTGCTCGACGCCCGCGAGGTGGCCGGCATGTGGGCGACACTGATGACCGTCCTCGGGTACGACCGGTTCGCGGCCTCCGGCGGGGACATCGGGACGCACGTCGTCCGGTACCTCGCACTCGACCACCCCGACCGTGTGGTCGCCGTGCACCGGATCGACGGCGGGCTGGCGTGGCCCGGGATCGACACCACGGAGCTGTCCCCGGCGGAGCGGGCCTTCGTGCAGGCGACCGAGCGGTGGCGGACCGCCGAGGGCGCCTACGCGATGATGCACCGCACGAAGCCGCAGACCGCCGCCGTCGGGCTGACCGACTCACCCGCGGGTCTCGCTGCGTGGATCGTCGAGAAGCTCCGGTCGTGGAGCGACTGCGGCGGCGACCTGTGGTCGGTGTACACGCGGGACGAGGTCCTGGCGCTGCTGACCGAGTACTGGGCGACCGCGACGATCGGGTCCTCCATGCGGATGTACCACGCGAACGCGGCGATCCCCGCTTCGCAACTGCGTCGACGGGTGGAGGTGCCGTCGGGGTTCTCGGTATTCCCGGGCGACATCGTGCGGGCTCCGCGGGAGTGGCTCGAGCGCACGACGAACCTCGTGCACCACCACGAACTCGACAGGGGCGGGCACTTCGCGCCGTTCGAGCAGCCGGAGCTGTTCGTGGACGAGGTCTGCGCGTTCCTGGAGCCGTACCGCCGCTAGAGTGGACGGGCCAGCCTCTGTAGCTCAATGGAAGAGCAGTTCCGTCCTAAGGAAACGGTTGGGGGTTCGAGTCCCTCCAGGGGCACCACGTCGTCCGGGGGCACCGCGTCGAGCGCGGGTTCGCGTCCCTGCGGTGCTCGTCCAGGGGCACCGATCGTTGCACCAGCCGTCGTCTGGGCCGGAACGGGTTCTCCACAACCGTCGCCCTGGACGGTAGCTCGGGCCCAGCGCCCCGTACGATTGACCCCGTGTCCAAGGTCCTGAGCAGTCTCCCCGTCGGCGAACGAGTCGGCATCGCGTTCTCCGGAGGTCTCGACACCTCCTGCGCGGTCGCCTGGATGCGCGAGAAGGGAGCGGTGCCCTGCACGTACACGGCCGACATCGGCCAGTACGACGAGCCGGACATCGACGCCGTCCCGGGTCGCGCGAAGGAGTACGGCGCCGAGATCGCCCGCATCGTCGACGCGAAGAGCGCCCTGGTCGAAGAGGGCCTCGTCGCCCTGCAGACCGGTGCCTTCCACATCCGCTCCGGCGGCAAGACCTACTTCAACACGACGCCGCTCGGCCGCGCGGTGACGGGCACGATGCTCGTCCGCGCCATGAAGGAGGACGGAGTCGACATCTGGGGCGACGGCTCCACCTACAAGGGCAACGACATCGAGCGGTTCTACCGCTACGGCCTGATGGCCAACCCGCGGCTGCGCGTCTACAAGCCGTGGCTCGACACCGAGTTCGTCGAGGAGCTCGGCGGTCGCAAGGAGATGAGCGAGTGGCTCGTCGCCCGTGGGTTCCCGTACCGCGACTCCACCGAGAAGGCCTACTCGACCGACGCGAACATCTGGGGAGCAACGCACGAGGCGAAGAGCCTCGAGGAGCTCTCGAGCGGTCTGGACATCGTCGAGCCGATCATGGGCGTCGCCGCCTGGCGTGACGACGTCGAGGTCGCCACCGAAGAGGTCTCGGTCCGCTTCGAGGCCGGCCGCCCGGTCGCCATCAACGGCGTCGAGTACGCCGACGCCGTCGCGCTCGTGTACGAGGCGAACGCCATCGGTGGTCGCCACGGCCTCGGCGCGAGCGACCAGATCGAGAACCGCATCATCGAGGCCAAGAGCCGCGGCATCTACGAGGCGCCGGGCATGGCCCTGCTGCACATCGCCTACGAGCGTCTGCTCAACGCGATCCACAACGAGGACACCGTCGCGGCGTACCACAACGAGGGTCGTCGTCTCGGACGTCTGATGTACGAGGGCCGGTGGCTCGACCCGCAGTCCCTCATGCTGCGCGAGTCGCTGCAGCGCTGGGTCGCCTCCGCCGTCACCGGTGAGGTCACGCTGCGCCTGCGGCGTGGTGACGACTACACGATCCTCGACACCACGGGTCCGGCGCTGTCGTACCACCCGGACAAGCTCTCGATGGAGCGTGTCGGCGACGCAGCGTTCGGTCCGGACGACCGCATCGGGCAGCTCACGATGCGCAACCTCGACATCGCGGACTCGCGCTCGCGCCTCGAGCAGTACGCGGCGGCCGGGCTGATCGGCGGCGCGACGGGCGAACTCGTCGGCGAGCTGCAGTCGGGCGAGGCCGAGGAGATCCTCGGCGGAGCCGTCGTGTCCAGCGAGGACGAGGCACTCGGTCGCGCGACGGACGCCGCGTCCGAGGGCGCCGCCTTCGACTCCGGTACCGACTGACACACACCGCACCGACACGAACGGGAGCCCCTGCCGCGCGCAGGGGCTCCCGTTCGTCGTCCGTGGCGTGCGTCGGGAGAGGGCGTGTGGCTCTTCCGAGCCGCGTGCACACGCGTACTTCGACGTTGCGCGCGTCGAACGACGTGCGCGGTGTCGTCCTGTGCGCCTGCATCGGTCGCGGGTGCATCGGCCGACATCGCGCGGGTCGATCGACGGGTGCTTCGGCGCGGGACGTCCCGTGCATCGGGAGTAGGGGTCGGGTCGTGCGACATCACCGTCGTCGTGCGACAGCGGCGGTGTCGTTTCGGCCGATCCGGCACGAGCGAGGTCGGTTCGTGCGACATCACCGTCGTCGTGCGACAGCGGCCGCGTCGTACGACAGCGCCGCGCTGCCGCGACCAGCCGCCGACGCGCCCACACGACGGACGGGAGGCGCGGTACCGACCGGCACCGCGCCTCCCGTCCGTCCCGTGGGACCCGCTACCGCCGCTCGGCGGTCTCCGGCCGCTTCTGGCGCCACGGCTCCGCCGGCCGGTCCGGACCGCCCCACACCTGCACGGCGCCCCAGGCCGCCGCGAGGAGCGGCACCGAGATGATCGCGCCGGTGATGCCCGCGAGTACGGTGCCCGCGGTCAGGCCGATCAGGATCACCAGGCCGTGCAGCTTGAGCGTCTTGCCCATCAGCACCGGCTGCAGCAGGTTGCCCTCGAGCTGGTTGACGAGCACCACGATGCCCACGACGATCAGCGCGGCCACGGGGCCGTTCGCGACGAGGGCGACGAGCGCGGCGAGGATGCCCGCGGCGGTGGCGCCGACGATCGGGATGAACGCGGTGATGAACACGACGACGGCGAGGGGGAGCGCGAGCGGCACCCCGACGATCGCCAGCCCGACGCCGATGCCGATCGCGTCGACCGCCGCGACGCTCGCCGTGCCGCGGACGTAGCCGCCGAGGGTCTGCACGACGCGGTCACCGACGCGGCGTGCACGCTCGTACCGGGCGCCGGTGAACGGACGGAGCAGGAACTCCCAGATCGCCGGCCCGTCCTTGAGGAAGAAGAACAGCACGACGATCATCAGCACCAGGCCGGTCAGGAAGTTCGCGGTGGCCGACGCCCCGGCCAGGGCGCCCGACCCGAACTGCGAGCTGGTCAGGAAGTCCTGGACGCCGTTCACCACCTGGTCGACCTGCTGGTCGGAGATCGAGAACGGCAGGTGCGCGACGGTGTCCTGCAGCTGCTGGAAACCGCTGATCGCCGACTTCTGCAGGTCGGGCCACTGCGAGATGACCGCGACGACGATCAGCCAACCGACGAGGCCGAGCACGACGAGGACGCCGAGCAGGACCGCGAGGGTCGCGAGCACCGAGGGCACCTTGTGCCGTCGGAGCCAGGACACGACCGGGTGCATGGCGGACGCGATGATCAGGGCGAGGAGCACCGGGATCGTCACGACGCTCAGGGTCGCGGCGGCGTACACGATGCCGATCGCGATCACGAGCACGACGATCACCTGCAGGCACCGGGTCGCGAGACTGCCGAACCCGTCGGTCCACTTGCGGGCGAGTGGTCCCGGTGTCGCGTCGGACGTGGCGGGGTGGTTGCCGAACAGGGGCATGAGGCTCCTCGGTGGTGGTGCGGAGCCTCCACGCTACCGACGCAGCCGACCCGCGGTCCCGACGCAGCCGACCCGCGGCCGGGGACGTCCGGGGACGCCGCTAAGCGCATCGACCTGGACGCGCTCCTGTCCCGCTTCTACGCTGGGGTCACCGGGTTCACTCACAGGGTCCCGTCGTCACGATGCCCTCGCGGTCCGCGGGGTCTGGCACAGCGGGACGGCCCGGTCGGATCCGAGGTGAGCAACACCTCGATGAAGGGCTGGTCCTCATGACCGCCACGTACCCGTGCTGCACGCACCTCGACTTCCCGGCGGGGCACACCCGCACCCCCGTCTCCACCTTCGCCGCCACGACCCTGCAGGTGCTCTCGTGACGCCCCGTCCCGTCGAGGACTGGCACCGTCACGGCATGCGCTCACCCGAGGAGGTCGCCGAGCTGATCGCCGACCGCGTCGGCGGCACCTCGGACGCCTCCGTGCCCGCCGGTCCCGAGCACGACGAACCCTCGTACGCGGACTTCCTCGGCGAGCAGGTCTGACGCGGCCCCCGGACGGGGGCTCGCGCCGTCCTGCCTGCGCGCGGATGATCCTCGGCAGGGGCCGTGTGGCCCGTCCCGTCTCACCAGCGGGACCCGGATCAGGGAGGACCCGACGTGCACGACCACGACACCCATCCGTTCGACCGTCACGTCGGTCCGCCGCACGTCGAACGCTTCCGGCTCACCCGGACCGACGAGATGCTCCGCGTGGTCTGCACGTGCGCGATCGGTGCCGACCACGACAACACCATCCGGCACCCCGCTGCCCCGACGGTCGCCTGAGTCGAACGGGTGAACACCAGCCGCGTGCCTCCGGTGAATCCGGTCGTGCGCCACGGTGCGGCGGGATACTGGTCGGGTGCGTGAACTCCAAGCCACCATCGCTGCGGACCTCGACGTCCAGCCGACCATCGACCCCGAGCAGGAGGTCGCCCGCCGTGTCGCGTTCCTGCGTGACTACCTGACCACGACCGGCGCGAAGGGGTTCGTCCTCGCCGTCAGCGGCGGGCAGGACTCCACGCTCGCGGGGCGGCTCACCCAGCTCGCCGTCGAGTCCCTCCGCGCGGAGGGACGCGAGGCCGAGTTCGTCACCGTCCGCATGCCGTACCGGGTTCAGGCCGACGAGGACGACGCGCAGCTCGCGCTGCAGTTCATCGCCGCCGACCCCGGCATCGTGGTGAACATCGAGCACGGCGTCGACGGCGTGGTGCAGGACACCGCGGCGTCCGGCGTCGCGCTCAGCGACTTCGTGAAGGGCAACGTCAAGGCGCGCATGCGCATGGTCGCCCAGTACGCCGTGGCCGGGCAGCGCGGACTGCTGGTCGTCGGTACGGACCACGCGGCCGAGGCCGTGACGGGCTTCTTCACGAAGTACGGCGACGGCGGCGTCGACCTCACCCCGCTGACCGGGCTGACCAAGAGCCAGGGGCGGCAGCTCCTCGAGCACCTGGGGGCGCCGGCTCGCCTGTACGAGAAGGCGCCGACCGCGGACCTGCTCGACGACCTGCCCGGGCAGACCGACGAGGCCAACCTCGGCCTGACCTACGTCGAGATCGACGCGTACCTGCAGGGGCACGACGTCCCCGACGAGGTCGCCGAGGCGATCGAGTCGCGCTACCGAGCGACCGAGCACAAGCGTCGCGTGCCCGCGACGCCCTTCGACAGCTGGTGGCAGCAGGGCGCGTAGCGCCACAGCGCTGGACCGGACGGGAGGCGCGGTGCAGGTCCCGACCTGCAGCGCGCCTCCCGTCGTGCGTGCGACCGTGTGGCGTGGCCGGTCGGTCCTGGTGGCCGTCCGGTTCTCCACAACTCCGGTCGCCGTCCTGCCGCTGCGGTCCCCGCGCTCCTAGGATGGGCGCAACGGAACAACAGATGCGGAATCCCGGTCACGACCGACCGTGCCGGGGCCGCTGGGGGGAATCATGGAAGTCCTGCTCGCACTCGGCGCCGTCCCGCTCGTCATCGTGGGGATCATCGTCCTCGCCGTGATCGCGCTCGTGTACGCCAAGCTCGTCTACCGCAACGCCGGTGCGGACGAGGCGATCATCATCACCGGGAAGCGGTCGCGGAAGGTCAAGAACCCCGACGGCACCGAGACCGTCGAGTCCGGCATCAAGGTCGTCCTCGGTGCGGGTGTGCTCGTCCGACCGTTCTTCGAGCGGGTGGCGAAGATCTCGCTGTCCTCGCGTGCCATCGACATCAACGTGAACGCGCAGGACTCCCGCGGCGTCACGATCGACGTCGAGGCCGTGGCGCTCGTCAAGGTGGGCGAGGCCGATGCGTCGATCCGTGCTGCTGCGCAGCGCTTCCTCGGCCAGGAGAAGAAGATCGACGACTTCGCGCGCGAGGTCCTGTCCGGTTCGCTCCGCGCGTCGATCGGCGCGACCGACGTGTCGACGATCATCCGCAACCGCGACCAGCTCACGGTGGCGGTCCTCGACGTCGCCAAGGACGCCCTGCACAGCCAGGGTCTCGACGTCGACTCGTTCGAGATCAAGGGCATCTCGGACCGCAACGACTACATCAGCGACCTCGGTCGTGCCGAGCGCGCCCGCGTCCGGCTCGAGGCGGAGAACGCCGAGGCCCAGGCCGACCGCGAGGCACGCGAGGCCCGGGCCACCGCCGACCAGGCGATCGCCGAGGCCGAGAACACCCTCGCCATCCGTCGTGCGGCGCTGCAGCTCGACGCCGACCGGGCGTCGGCCGAGGCCGCAGCGGCTGGTCCGCTCGCGCAGGCTCGCGCGTCGCAGGGCGTCGTCGAACAGGAGCAGATCACGGCGCAGAAGCGCGCCGAGCTCCGTCGTGCCGAGCTCGAGTCCGAGGTGAGCGCGGTCGCCGAGGCGAACGCGCGCAAGACCCGGGTGGAGGCCGAGGCTGCTGCGGCTGCCCAGGTCGAGACGGCCCGTGCGCAGGCCGAGGCCCGACGGATCTCGGCCGAGGCGGTCGCCGCCGAGGCCCAGGCCGAGGCTGCCGCCCGCAAGCTCGCCGCCGACGCCTCACGTGCGGAGGGTGAGGCCGCGGCCGACGCCATCCGTGCGAAGGGTCAGGCCGAGGCCGACGCGACGAAGGCCCAGGCCGACGCGCTCGCACAGCACTCCGAGGCCGTGCTCCGGGTGAAGGCGCTCGAGACGCTGCCGAGCATCGCCCGCGAGCTCGCGGCGCCGATGGGCAACATCGACAAGCTGACGGTCGTGTCCTCGGACGGCGCAGGCGCCCTGTCGAAGAGCGTCGTGAGCCAGTTCAGCGAGGTCGACGCGCTGCTCGGCACCACGGCCGGCTTCACGCTGAGCGACATCGTGAAGAGCACGACGACCGGCCAGGCCGCTGCCCGGGCGGTCGCGCGTGAGCAGGGCGCCGCGCCGGTCGACTGACGGGCACGGTCGTGCGCACGGGCGCGGTCGGGTCAGCCCCGGTCGCGCCCGTCGTCGTCCCGGTGTCGCTGCTGGCCGCCGGCGTCCTCGCGCTGGTCCTCAACCGGGTCGCTGTCGGTGGCCGGGTCGCCGTCGGTGACCGGGTCGCCGTCGGTGACCGGGTCGCCGTCGGTCGACTCCTGCGGCCGTCCCTGCAGCGCGTCCCGCTCGGCGGCCAGACGCTGCTGCCAGACGACGCTGCGAGCGGCGCCCTCGAGCACGTCCTCGACCTGCCCGCCGGTCTTCGCTGCGAGTGCGCCGCTCAGGCCCGCGGTGAGGGTGCCGCCAGCGGCAGCGAGGCGTTCCATGACCTCCTCCTGCCGGGGCGTGAGGGGTTCGTCGACCATGCTGTCCACGGTCTCGCGGATGTTCGCCTCGCTGGCGTCGAGCGAGGCGTCGTCCCCGGCGTGCAGTGCGGCGGCCTCGCCGACGACGACGAGTCCGAGCCGTGCGGCGTCGTCCTCGGGACGGGGGCGTTCGTTCTCGTCGGTCATGGCGGGGACGCTACGCCCCGGCCGATGTACGGCCGTCAGCACCGTGTCCCCCCCCCCCCCCCGCTCGGGGCCGATCGGTCGCACGGGACGACGAAGGACCCCGGACCGTCACGGTCCGGGGTCCTTCGTGGTGCCGCTCCGACACCCCCACGTCGGTCAGTGGCGCCTGCTGGTGGTCAGCGGCGCGCGCCGCGACCCGCGAAGCGCGTGTAGAGGAACAGCACGATGACGGCACCGATGATCGAGCCGATGATGCCGGCCGGCTGGAAGAAGCCGTCCATCGGGTCGTGCTGGAAGATGAGGAACCCGAGGAAGCCGCCGACGAACGAGCCGATGATGCCGAGCACGATCGTCATGAGGATCGACATGTGCTGCTTGCCGGGGATGATCAGCCGGGCGAGGGCGCCGGCGATGAGGCCGATGATGATGAGGCTGATGATGAGACCGAGCACGGTGTCCTCCTTGGGTCAGACCTGTCGCGGTCCGGGGGTGTCCGCGATCTGGGTCGGCCCCGATTGAACACCGCTCTTCCCCAGCATGTTCACAGCCTGCATGGAGGCGCAGGTACAGGCGAGGGTCACACCGCTCCGGACGACTCCAGCTCCGCCTGCAGCTCGGTGTCCGAGGGCTCCACGAAGTGCTTGCCGTTCGGCAGCACCACGACGGGGATGTTCTTGCGGCCGCTGATGGCCTCGGCCCGGTCGGCGGCGGACAGGTCCGCCTCGACGTCCACGTAGTCGTAGTCGACCCCGAGGCGGTCGAGGAGCGCCTTCGAGCGTCGGCAGTCGCGGCACCAGTCCGCGCCGAACATCGTCACCTTGTCGAACGTCGCATCAGTCATGTCCTCACAGTACGTCCGACGGCCGCGGGACATTCCCGCGTCACCGCCCACGCCCCGACGACGTGTGACCGCGTGACCGCGTGACCGCATGACCGTCAGCCCGCGCGACTCCGCGCCGACCCGCACGCCCTACGATGGCCCCATGCCGCAGCGACCCGACCCCGAGCGGGCCGCATGGGCCGCGGCAGCCGTCCGACGCTTCGCCGCGGCGACCAACCTCCTCGTCGCCGGCCGCACCGTCCGTGTGCTCGGCGGCGACCCGCGTGACGCCGCGGCGCTCGTCGCACTGCTCACCGGGCTCGGTGCACGCACCGCGGTGGACACCGCCCCTGCGGACCACGAGCCGGTCGACGACGAGCCGATCGACCAGCTCTGGTGCCTCGGTGACCCGGACGAGTCGACCGCTGCCGTCGAGCGCGAGACCGACCGGCCCCGCGGTGCGACCCTCGTGGTGGTGGACGCCGGCCGGTACGCCCCCGCTGTGGACGAGGACGCCTTCGGCCCGGTCGCCCCGGCCCGCCCCGGGGTGCTCGCCGTCCCGACGTTCTCCGACGACGTGTTCCTCGTCTCCACCGGTCGGGAGCCCGAGGACGACCCAGCCGCCGAGGACCGCATCCGCTGGGCGCGCAGGTCGATGCCGGTCGCCCGTGCGGTCGCCGCGGAGCTCCGTGACGGCGGGCTGCTCCGCGGTACCCGGGTCGGCGTCGCGATGGTGCTCGAGCCGAAGACCGCCGTGCTCAGCCTGCTCCTGCGCGACGCGGGCGCCGAGGTCGTCGTGTACGCGCACGCCGACGAGACGGACGACGCGGTCGCCGACGTGCTCCGCCGCGCCGAGATGCCGGTCCACGCGGACAGCACGGCCTCGCTCGCCGAGCAGCACCGTCTCGCCCTGGCGATGCTCGACACGCGTCCGCACGTGCTCCTCGACGACGGCTCGCACCTGATCCGCCTCGCGCACCAGGAGCGGCCCGAGCTGCTGCCGACCATGCTCGGCGCCGCGGAGGAGACGACGAGCGGCCTCCGACCCCTCCGCGTCATGGCCGAGCGCGGCGAGCTCGGCATCCCCGTGGTCGCCGTCAACGACGCCCGCGCCAAGACCTGCTTCGACAACCGCTTCGGCACCGGCCAGTCCACGGTGTTCGCGACGCTCGACCTGGTCGACCCGCTCCCGTCCGCCGTGCACCGGGTCCGGCCGGGAGGCACGGCGGTCGTCGCCGGCTTCGGTCCCGTCGGCGAGGGGGTCGCCCAGGTCCTCGTCGCGCTCGGCTTCCGGGTCACGGTCGCCGAGGTCGACCCGGTCCGCGCCCTGCAGGCGCGCTTCGCCGGGCACGCGGTCGCACCGTTCGTCGACGCGGTGCGCGACGCCGACCTCGTGGTGAGTGCCTCCGGGGTGGCGGACACCGTGGACCACACGGTCCTGCGCGCGTGCGCGGTCGGTGCGGTCGTGTCCGTCGCGGGGGGCGTCGACGACGAGGTCGCCCTGTCCGCGGCGGCCGCCGCCGGTGCGGTCCGGACGGCCGTGGCGCAGCACGTGGAGCGCCTGACCTGGCCGGACGGCCACCAGGTGCTCGTCCTCGCCGGGGGCAACGGGGTGAACACGAGCGCCGCCGAGGGCAACCCCGTCGAGATCATGGACCTGTCCTTCGCGGTGCAGCTCGGCGCCCTCCGGATGCTGCTCGAGCGCGGCGACGAACTCCCGCGCGCCGTCGTGCCGGTCGACCCCGCGGTGGACGAGGCGACCGCCCGCGTCGCGCTCGCCGCGTGGGGGAGCCGGGTCGCTCCTCCCGTCCGGATCGCCGAGCAGCCCGCCGACCGCGAGCCGGACGTGCGGACGCACCGGTTCGGGACACCCCGGTGACCGCGTCGCCGGTCGTGGTGCACTCGGCGCGCGTCGTCGTGCCGATGACGGCACCGCCGATCGCCGACGGGGCGGTCGCGGTGCAGGACGGACGGATCCTGCACGTCGGCGACCGGTCGTGGGTGGTCGACCAGCTCGACGCCGCCGGGCGCACGTGCACGGAGCGGCGCTGGCGGGGCGCGCTCCTGCCGGGTCTCGTCAACGCGCACACGCACCTGCAGTACACCGGCATGTCCGGTGTCGGTCAACGGCAGTACGCGGGTTTCGAGGACTGGGCGGCTGCGTTCAACGTGGACTACGCGCTCCCGCACGACTGGCGGGCGGAGGCGTCCGCGGGCGCCGTCGCATCGATCGCGGCGGGCGTCACGAGCATCGCGGACGTGGTGACCGACATCGAGGCGGCCGACGTCCTGGAGCAGCACCGCCTCGGCGGGATCGCCTACTGGGAGGTCATGGACTGGGAGAACGCGGCGTGGGAGTCCCACGGGCGCGACCAGGTGCTCGACGAGCTCGCACGGATCCCGACCACGCCCGGGGCGGGGCTGTCGCCGCACGCGCCGTACTCCCTCGACGTGGCACCGCTGCTCGAACTGCCGGACATCGTGCGCCAGCGGGGGCTCCGGCTGCACCTGCACCTGGGCGAGGCGGCGTTCGAGGGGGAGCGGGTCTCGCTCGGGCCGGTCCCGGGGCTCGAGGGCGTCGACGGCGTCGGGCACACCGCGGACTGGCACCTGGCGAACGTGCCGTCCTTCCGGGCCATGCGGGCGCTCGGCTTCGGCGCCAGTGCCACCGCGTTCGTCGACCGGCTGGGCGTGCTGGGCCCCGACTGCCACATCGCGCACGGCGTGTACGTGACCGCGTCCGACCGAGCCCTCCTGCGGGCACGCGGCACCACGGTCGCGCTCTGCCCCCGGTCGAACGCCGTCATCGGCCTCGACCCGCCGCCCGTCGCGGACTACCTGCGCGAGGGCAGCCCGATCGCGATCGGCACCGACTCCCTGTCGTCGTCGCCGTCCCTCGACCCGATGGCCGACGTCACCGCACTGCACCGCATCGCCCGCGCCCAGGGGTACGCGCACCGCGACCTGCACGAGCGGCTGCTGGCGGCGGCGACGCTCGGTGGCGCGCACGCGATGGGGACGGCGGTCGGGCCGGACCGCGTCGGACACCTCGCCGTCGGGGCACGAGCCGACCTCGCCGTGTTCGACGTCGACGCCCGGACCGTGCCCGACGCGCTCGCCGAACTCGTCGAGGACGGTGCCGGCCGCGCCGTCGCGACGATCGTCCGCGGCGTCGTGCGGGCCACCGACGGCACCGTGCACCCGCTCGACCCCGAGACAGCCCCCACCCGGGGCCCCGGTTCCGGGGACACCCGGGGCCCCGTCCCCCACCACGTCCGTCCCCAGGAGGAACGATGACCGACACCGCACCCCGCCCCGGCATGGTCGCCCGCCGCACCGTCGGCGGCGAGCTGATCGAGTGGCTCGACGTCCCGCAGCGCGCGGCCGCCCTCGGCATGGAGCCGCACCCGGAGGGCGGTTGGTACGTCCGCACGTGGACCTCGCCCTCGACCGTCGAGACCCCGGCCGGCGAGCGTCCCGCCGCGACCCTCATCCAATTCCTGCTGCCCCCGGGCGAGGCCTCCGCCTGGCACCGTGTCACGAGCGACGAGATCTGGATGTGGCACGGGCCGGACACCGTCGTGCTCGAGCTCGGCGGCTCCGGCGACCGGCCCGAGCCCGGGGACCGGATCACCCTCGGCCCGGACGCCGGCCGGCACCGGCTGCACGACGCCCAGGCCTTCGTGCGCGGTGGGGTCTGGCAGCGCACCCTGCCCGGCGACGGCGAGGTGCTCCTCAGCTGCATGGTGTCGCCCGGGTTCTCGTTCGACGACTTCACGATGGCGGGCGACACCGACGGCGACGCCGCGACCGCGTAGTCGACGGTCATCCGCGTCGCGGTGGTATCCCACGCGCCGGTACACTGCCTCCTGCCCGCTCCACCCCGCTCTGTCCCGCTGACGAAGGCCCTCCCGTGACCCGCACCCGCCGTCTGTCCCTCGCCGTCGCCACCGCCACGGTCGCCGCCCTCGCGCTCGCCGCCTGCTCCGCCGGTGGGAGCAGCGCCGGGAGCGACGGCACCGTCACGGACGGCAAGCTCACGATCGCGACCGGCCAGCCGGCCTACTCGCCCTGGGTGGAGGACGACGACCCGCAGTCCGGCAAGGGCTTCGAGTCCGCCGTGGCCTACGCGGTCGCGAAGGAGATGGGCTACGCGAAGGGCGACGTCGTCTGGAAGCGCAGCACCTTCGACAGCGCCATCGCCCCCGGCCCGAAGGACTGGGACCTCAACGTCCAGCAGTTCTCGATCGACGCGAAGCGCAAGAAGGCCGTCGACATGTCCACGCCGTACTACACGACCACGCAGGCCGTCGTGACGACGTCGGGGTCGAAGGCCGCGAAGGACACCACCGTCGCCGCACTGAAGGGCGACACGATCGGTGTCGCCTCGGGCTCCACGAGCATCAGCTCCGTGAAGGACGTGCTCGGCGTCACCCCGCAGGTGTTCAACTCGAACGACGACGCCGTGCTGGCGCTGCAGTCGGGGCAGATCGACGCGATCGTGACCGACCTGCCGACGGCGTTCTACATGGCCGCCGCGCAGCTCGACGACGGCACGGTCTCGGCGCAGTTCCCCGAGGACGGCTCCGGCGACCAGTTCGGCTTCGTGCTGCCGAAGGGCTCCGCGCTGACGAGCAAGGTCGACAAGGCCCTCGAGGCCCTGGAGAGCGACGGCACGCTCGCCGACCTGCAGACGAAGTGGCTCTCCTCGGAGACGAACACCCCCGTCCTGAAGTAGCCCGGTGACCGCCCCAGCAGGTGCCGGCACCCCGGTGACCGCTCCAGCGCCGAGCCAGGTCGAGCTCGAACGACGGCTCTACCGTCGGCAGCGCGGCCGCCGCTCGGTCGTCGTCTCGGTCGTCTCGACGCTCGTCGTGATCGCGGTCGTCTGGCTCGGCGTCGTGAACACGCCCGGCTGGGCCGCGGTGCAGCAGTCGTTCTTCGACCCGCAGACGGCGATCGACACCTTCCCGGCCGTCCTGCTCGGGCTGTGGCTGAACATCCGGATCCTGTTCTTCAGCGCGATCGGCGTCGCCGTGCTCGGCACCCTGCTCGCCGTCGTGCGGGGGCTGCGGAACCCGGTGTTCTTCCCGCTGCGGATGCTCGCCACCGCCTACACCGACCTGTTCCGGGGTCTGCCGCTCATCATCGTGCTCTACCTGGTCGGCTTCGGCATCCCGGGGCTCGGCATCTTCCCGCGGCAACCCCCGGAGGTCTGGGGCACCATCGCGATCGTGCTCACGTACTCGTCCTACGTCGCCGAGGTGCTCCGCGCCGGCATGGAGGCCGTGCACCCGTCCCAGCGCCTCGCAGCCCGGTCGCTCGGCCTGTCCCACGCCGGGACGCTGCGGCTGGTCGTGCTGCCCCAGGCGATCCGCAAGGTCACCCCGGCGCTCATGAACGACTTCGTCTCGATGCAGAAGGACGTCGGCCTGGTGTCGATCCTCGGCGCCGTCGACGCGGTGCGGAGCGCCCAGATCGCACAGGCCGAGACCTACAACTTCACGCCGTACCTCGTCGCGGGGCTGCTGTTCGTCGTGATCAGCCTCCCGCTCATCCGGGTGACGGATGCCATCGCTCGACGGCAGCAGCGTCGCGAGCAGATCGGGGGGACGGTGTGAGCGAGTCGGTGGTCCTGGAACTGCGCGGACTGCGCAAGACGTTCGGCGAGCACGAGGTCCTGCGGGGGATCGACCTGACCGTGCACCGCCACGAGGTCATCTGCGTCATCGGGGCGTCCGGCTCCGGCAAGTCGACACTGCTGAAGACGGTGAACCTGCTCGAGGGCATCGACGACGGCGAGATCCTGCTCCAGGGGACGGACATCGCCGACCCCCGCACCGACGTCGACGCCACCCGCGCCCGGATCGGCGTGGTCTTCCAGCAGTTCAACCTGTTCCCGCACATGCGGGTGCTCGACAACGTCACGCTCGCGTCCCGTCGGGTGCACGGCATCGCCCGGGCCGAGGCGGAGGCGACCGCCCGCCGACTGCTCGACCGGATCGGCCTGGGCGACTTCGCCGGGGCGTACCCGGACCGGCTCTCGGGCGGGCAGCAGCAGCGTGTCGCCGTGGTGCGGGCGATCGCGACGTCGCCGGAGCTGCTCCTGCTCGACGAGGTGACGAGTGCCCTCGACCCGCAGCTCGTCGGCGAGGTGCTCGACCTCGTCCGCGAGCTCAAGGAGCAGGGCGCCACGATCCTGATGACCACGCACGAGATGTCGTTCGCCCGGAACGTCGCCGACCGCATCGTGTTCCTGCACCAGGGCGAGGTGGTCGAGCAGGGCGCACCGGCGGACGTGCTCGACCGACCGCAGCACCCGGCGCTCGTCGAGTTCCTGTCCCGCGTCCACGCCTGACCCCGCGTCCACGCCTGACCCGGGTCACACGGCGAGCAGCACCTTGCCGATGACCTCGCCCTCGCGGACCCGGCGGTGCGCCTCGGCGGCCTCGGCGAGCGGGACCACCGAGTCGATGATGGGTCGGACGCTGCCGTCGGCGACGAGCGGCCAGACGTGCTCGCGGACGGCGGCCACGATCGCGGCCTTCTCGTCGAGCGGCCGGGCTCGGAGCGTCGTCGCGCTGATGGTCGCGCGCTTCCGCATCATCGCGCCGAAGTCGAGTTCGCCCTTCTGCCCGCTGCCGGCGGCGATCACGGCGATGTGCCCGTTCGGGGCGAGCACCTCGAGGTGCTTCGCGAGGTAGTCCGCCCCGACGACGTCCAGCACGACGTCGACCCCGCGGCCGTCGGTGAAGTCGAGGGCGCGCTCGACGAAGTCCTCGGTGCGGTGGTCCACCACGAGATCGGCGCCGAGCTCCCTCGAAGCACGCACCTTCCGCTCCCCGCCGCTCGTCGCGATCACCCGGGCACCGAGCGCCTTCGCCCAGACGACCGCGTGCGATCCCATGCCGCCCGTGCCGCCGTGCACCAGCAGGGTCTGCCCGGGCCGGAGCCCCGCGAGCATCCCCACGTTCGAGTACACCGTGCACGCGGCCTCGGGCAGTCCCGCGGCCTCGACCAGGTCCACGCCGTCGGGCACCGGCAGCACCTGGGCCGCGGGCACGGCCACGAGGGTCGCGTAGCCGCCACCCGACAGCAGCGCGCACACCCGGTCACCCACCGCGAACCCGTCCACGCCGTCGCCGAGCGCGCGGACCGTCCCGGAGACCTCGAGGCCCAGGACCTCGGACGCGCCGGGCGGCGGCGGGTAGTTGCCCGCCACCTGCTGCAGGTCGGCGTTGTTCACCCCGGCCGCTGCCACCTCGACGAGGACCTCGCCCGGCCCGGCGACCGGGTCCGGGTGCTCGTCGAGTCGGAGTCCGCCGTCGTGTGCCGTGATCGCCTGCATGCCCTCGACCGTACGCCCCGCGGCAGGGCAGACCGGCACGGCTCGTGGCACGGCGGGCCCGACGGACGCCGTGTACCGTCGGTGCCGATCCGCGCCGCTCCGTCGCGCGGGCACGACCAGGGGGGGACGTCCATGTCCAGGAAGACCATCGCCGTCGCGACCGCGGCACTCGCCGTCGCACTGCTCGCCGGCTGCTCGAACGGGGGCTCCGGGAACGGCGGCGCCGAGGGCTCCGGTTCGTCGTCCTCGGCGGCCTCCTCGGCCCCGAGCTCCGCGGCGCCGCAGGCCGCGTCCCAGAGCAAGGCCGAGGCGTGCAACGCGTTCCAGTCGAAGGTCGAGGACGCCGCGAAGGGCCTGCAGTCGCAGGTCACGGAGCTGCAGTCGGACCCGCAGGCAGCCGTCGCGAAGCTCGAGGAGTTCGACCAGTCGCTGTCCGACGGCGTCGACGCGGTGCAGAACGCCGACGTCAAGCTGAAGGCCGAGGCGTTCCGGTCGGCGTACACCGACATGCTGACGCAGATCAAGGCGATCACGGCGGACCCGCAGTCGGCGGACCTGTCGGCGTTCTCGGACACCACGCAGAAGGTCCAGGACGCGGGGACCGAGTTCCAGCAGGCCTGCACGTCCTGACCGCCGCAGCACGACGACGCCCCGTCCACCGATCGGTGGACGGGGCGTCGTCGTGCGGGTGCTCCGGCCCGTCAGGCCGCCGGTCGAGCAGCGTCGAGCCGGGCGACGTCCTCGTCGCGGAGCTTCACCGTCGCCGCGACGACCGAGTCCAGGATCGACTGCGGCCGCGACGCACCCGGGATCGGGATCACCACGTCGCTCTTCTGCAGCTCCCACGCCAGCGCCACGACCTGCGGCGACACGTCGCGCTCGCGGGCGATGACGGCGAAGTCCTCGTACGCGGTCCCCAGGTCGGCGGCCTTCGCGATGCCGCCGAGGGGGCTCCACGGCAGGAACGCGATGCCGAGCTCGTCGCACAGCTCGAGCTCCGGCTCGCTCGACCGGAACGCCGGTGAGAACTGGTTCTGCACCGAGACGAGGCGGCCGCCCAGGACCTCGTTCGCCTCACGGATCTGGCCGGGGTCGGCGTTCGAGATGCCCGCCATGCGGATGACGCCCTCGTCGAGGAGCTCCGCGAGTGCCCCGATCGAGTCCGCGTAGGGCACCGACGGGTCCGGCCGGTGGAACTGGTACAGGCCGACGGCGTCGACACCGAGGCGCTTCGCCGAGGCCTTCGCGGCCTCCTTGAGGTACTCCGGTCGGCCGTCCTGCGCCCACGCGCCCGGTTCCGGCCGCAGGTGGCCGCCCTTCGTGGCGACGAGCACCGCGTCGGTGTCGCCGTGGAACTCGCGGATCGCCTTCGCGATGAGCTCCTCGTTGTGCCCGACCTCGTCCTTGGCCGCCTGGTGGTAGGCGTCCGCGGTGTCGATGAGGGTGACGCCCGCCTCGAGGGCGGCGTGGATGGTCGCGATCGCCTGTCGCTCGTCGGGCCGCCCCTCGATCGACATGGGCATCCCGCCCAGTCCGATCGCGCTGACCGACACGTCTCCGATGACTCGTTGCTTCATGCGCCCAGCTTGCGCCGGTCGACCGGGGCGACGCCCAGCGTGCGCGGACGGGACAGGCCGACGGGGCCGCAGGACGGGAGGCCCGTGACGGCCCCGCCACGCGCCTCCCGTCCGGCGGACGCCGCGCTAGGGGAGCTGCAGTGCGGTCACCTGGCCGGCCCCGGTCGCCGGGTCGGTCGCCTGCGCGAACACGACCCCGCCCCCGGTGACGACCACGATCGCCAGGACGAACCCGAGCGCGGCGATCCACCACGACGAGCGACGACGCACCCAGGCGCCGACCGCGAGCACGACCGTCGCGACCCCGATGACGAAGGACCCGCCGACCGCGATCGCGGCGCCGCCGAGGAAGCGGCCCGGCGAGCACCCCGTGGCCGCGTCGCAGCCCGCGGTGGCCGAGACGACCGCGATGATCCCGACCACCAGGGTGAGGAGCGTCAGGAGGGCACCGGCTGCGAGCAGGAGGACGGTCGACACCCGGTCGGCGACCCGGCCCGCGGGGAACAGCGTCGTGCCGCCACGCGCCCACGCGGCGCGTTCGGTGCTGCCCGGGCCGGACTGGGACGGACCCGAGGGTGAGGACTGCGGCGGACCGCCGGACGGGTGCGACCAGGTCATGCGACCGGTCTACCGTGCCTCGACGCCGAACGCCCGGGCGAGCCGCTGGATCTTCTGCGCGCGGCCGAGTCGCGGCAGGTCGGAGCCGTCGCGGATGACCTGCCCGCGGGCGTCGAAGTCGTCGAGGAAGTCCTGCGCCCAGGCGACGTCGGTCGGCGTGGGGGAGATGACCTCGTTGATGACCGGCAGCTGCTCGGTGTCCAGGCAGAGCTTGCCGGTCAGGCCGAGCGACACCGCCACCTGGGACTGCTCGCGGAGGATCGCGTGCGCCGAGCCGACCGTCGGGCCGTCGATCGGACCCGGCAGGTCGCCCACGCGCGAGGCGACGACGAGCCGGGAGCGCGGGTAGGCCATGGCGAGCGTGTCGGCCGAGGTGCCGGTGTCGCGGCGGTAGTCACCCGAGCCGAAGGCCAGACGGAAGGCGCCCTGTGCCTTCGCGATCGACGTCGCCTCCTCGATGCCGAGCGCCGACTCGACCAGGGCGACCACCGGGGTGTGGCCGCCGAGCCGGTGCCACGTGTCGGTGACCTGCGCGGGGGACTCGGTCTTCGCGAGCATCACGCCCTGCAGGCCCGGGAGGCCGCGGAGCTCCTCGACGTCGTCCGCCCAGAAGTCCGTCGTGACGTCGTTGATCCGGACCCAGGCCTCACCGCCGCCCGCGAGCCACGAGGCCACGGTCGTGCGGGCACCCGGCTTCGCGGCGGGGTCGACGGCGTCCTCGACGTCGAGGATGATCTGGTCGGCGCGCGACCGCTGTGCCCGCTCGAACCGGTCGGCGGCGGTGCCGGGCACGAGGAGCCACGACCGGGAGATCTCGGCGGGGACCGACCGACGCCGGTCCGGCCGGGCCGACGAGGGTGCGGGGGCGGACGGGGCGGTGCGGTCGTCGATGGCCATGCCACGTTGCTACCACACCGGCCCGTCGGACCCCGTACCGGGCCCGCACGGAAAGCCGGAAACGTCGGGTCATTGCCAGGGAGGCCGCCCGCTTCCGCCTACAGTGTCGGATGTGTGGCGAGACAGGGTGACCGACGGCGCGGACGACGCGGATGACGACGTCCCCGTCCAGGGTGCCGACGCGCCCGAGGACGGGCGCGAGCAGCGGGAGGGCGACCGGAGCGACGAGCCGGACCGCACCCTGCGGCCGGAACTGCAGCTCACGAGCCCGCAGGCGATCAGCCTGGGCGACCCGCGCCTCCAGGCCGGCAACGCCGCCGAGCCCACGTGGGACGCCTGGCGGACGCAGCTGACCGGTGTCGGCGGGACGAGCCCCCTCACGCACTTCAGCGACCACCCGCGTGCCCGGATCGAGCTGTCCACCACGCACCCCGGCGGACTCGCGCAGTTCATCACCGGCAAGACGACGCTGCTCTCGAGCCTGATCCGCGACGAGGTCGCCCTGCGCGCCGCGCGTGTCGCGGCCGCCCAGGTCGAGGCGAAGGGCACCGAGCTCGCGACCGTGCGCGGGATCGACGCCGTGAAGCTCGGCATCGGCATGGCCGACTGGCAGCACGGCGACGAGCACTTCCGCGGCCCGGTGCTCCTCCGCCCGCTCGCGATCCGTCGGCACGGCCGTGACTTCGAGGTGCGCTTGCTCGGCGAGCCGGTGCTCAACCCCGGGCTGGCCGACGCGCTGCACGAGCAGTACGGCGTCATCCTCGACGCGCAGTCCTTCGTCGCGCTCGCGCAGCAGGACGGTTCGTTCACCCCGAACCCCGTCATCGACCGGCTCCGCGGCCTGACCGCGCACATCCCCGGCTTCTCGGTGCACGCGCGTCTGGTCGTCTCGACCTTCGCCGAGGTCGCCAGCGGCATGGTCGAGGACACCGGCGACCTGTCCCACCCGGTGCTCGACGCGCTCGCCGGCAACCCGAGCGCGAAGTGGCAGGTCGAGCAGTCCTACCACCCGGTCGAGCAGACCCCCTCGGACGAGCGCAGCCCGGAGACCGACACGCTGCTGCTCGACGCCGACGACGAGCAGGAGAACGTGATCGCGCAGATCACGGCGGGCAACTCGATCGTCGTGAAGACCCTGCCGGGCACCGGCGGGACACAGACGATCGTCAACGCGCTCGGCGGCCTCGTCGCGGCGAACAAGCGCGTCCTCGTCGTGAGCCCGAGGCGAGCGACCCTGCGGGGCATCGCCGCACGCTTCGCCGAGGTCCAGCTGCCGGGCGTCGCCGTCACGCCGGGCACCCTGCGCCGTGACGTCGTCCGGGGCATCGCGCGCAACGAGAAGGCCGCGCGTCCGAACCTCCGCGAGGTCGACGACGCCCTGGTCCGGCTCCGCAAGGTCCTCACCGACTACCGCGGCTCGCTGACCCGCGTGGACCCGGACTTCGGCGTCTCGGTGCTCGACTGCCTGGTCGAGCTGTCCCGGCTGTCGCTCCTGCCGGTGCCGCCGTCGACGACCGCCCGACTGTCGAAGCGGTCCGTGACGAGCATGGTCGAGGGCCGTTCGCGCGTCGCCGAGACCATGGTCAGCGCGGCCAACCTCGGCGAGTTCCGCTACGGCCCGGACGACTCGCCCTGGTACGGCGCCAAGTTCGGTTCGAGCGACGGCGCGCAGCGGGCGCACAAGACCGCGAAGGACCTCGACGCCGACGGCCTGCCGACGCTGCTGCGCCGTGCGCACGACCTCGTGGCGTCGACCCACATGCGGCAGTTCACGACGATCAACGAGCTCGGCATCTACCTCCGCCTGCTCACCGAGATCCGGGACACCCTCGACCGCTTCCTGCCCGTCGTCTTCGACCGGTCGGTCTCGGAGCTCGTCGCCGCGACGGCCCCTCGTGGCGAGGGCGCCCCGATGTCGTCGACGAACCGTCGTCGGCTGAAGAAGCTCGCGCGTGAGTACGTCCGACCGGGCGTGCACGTGTCCGACCTGCACGAGGCGCTGACCCGCGTGCAGCAGCAGCGCGTGCTCTGGCAGCGCTACGTCGCGGCCGGCGTGAACCCCGAGGTGCCCACGGGCATCGGGGACGTGCAGGTGCTCTTCTCGAACGTCGTGCAGGACCTCGCCCGACTCGACGAGCCCCTCGGCCGGACCGAGCGGGACCGCCAGCTCGCGAACCTGCCGATCGACGAGCTCGTCCCGACGGTCGCCCGCCTGGCCGAGGAGTCCGACGTCCTGCACAACCTGCAGGAGCGCACCGAGCTCATGCAGACCCTGCGCGACCTGCAGCTCGAGCCGCTCATCACCGACCTGGCACACCGCCACGTGCCGGACACCCAGGTGCCGGCCGAGCTCGAGCTCGCCTGGTGGCAGTCCGCGCTCGAGACGATGCTCGAGTCCGACCGGGCGCTGCTCGGCGGCAACACCGACATGCTCGACCGGGTCGAGGCCGACTTCCGGCTCGTCGACGACGCCCACGCGGCCGGGGTCTCCCAGGGCCTGGCGTGGCAGCTCGCCGAGAACTGGAAGGTCGGACTGGTCGACTGGCCGGACGAGGCGACGTCGCTGAAGACGCAGCTCAAGGAGGGCGCGATCACCTCGCGCCTGCTGCAGGACTCCGCGCCGCACCTGTCCCGGTCGATCGCGCCGGTCTGGCTCGCCTCGCCGTACGAGGTCCCCGAGATCGCCGACACGATGCCGTTCGACACGGTGATCCTCGTCGACGCCGGTGCCGTCACCATCGCCGAGACCGTCGGCGCCGTCCGTCGCGCCCGCCAGACCGTCGTGTTCGGCGACCCGGTGACGCAGACCCCGTCGCCGTTCCGGATCGCGGTCGACCCCGACCACCGGGCACTGCAGGTGGACGAGGGCACGCTCGACGCCCTGCACGCCGACTCCGCGCTCGCGAAGCTGTCGACGCTCCTGCCGACCCTGTCGCTCACGCGGTCGTACCGCGCCGGCGGCGAGGACCTCGCCGAGCTCGTCAACCGCCGCTTCTACGGCGGCCGCATCGAGTCGCTGCCGTGGGCCGGTTCGTTCCTCGGCCACGGCTCGATCGCGATCGACTACGTCAGCGACGGCAAGGCCGTGCCGGACCCCGAGTCCGGGGCGGTCGAGAGCGTCGACGCCGAGGTGGACCGCGTGGTCCGGCTCGTCACCGAGCACGCCCGCACCCGCCCGACCGAGTCGCTCATGGTGATCACGGCGTCGGCGAAGCACGCGGTGCGCGTCGAGCAGGCCGTCCTGACCGCGGCGCAGGGCCACAAGGACCTCACCGAGTTCGTCATCGGCGACCGCGCCGAGCCGTTCATCGTCGCGACGCTCGAGCAGTCCGTGGCGCAGAGCCGCGACCGCGTCGTCTTCTCGATCGGGTACGGCCGGACCCCGCACGGCCGCGTGCTGCGCGACTTCGGTCCGCTCGGCAAGCCCGGCGGGGAGCGTCTGCTCGCCGTCGCGATGACCCGAGCGCGCCGGTCGATGGTCATCGTCACGTGCTTCCAGCCGTCGGACATCGAGGCCGAGCGGATGGGCCACGGCACCGTCGCGCTGGCCGAGATCCTCGCCGAGGTCCGCGCGCGCACCGCCGCCGAGTACGTGCCCGACGACTCCGACCCGCTGCTCGTCGACCTCGCCCGACGACTCGAGATGCGCGGCATCCCCGTCGCGCTCGGCCACCGGGGCAAGCTCGGCCTGGTCGCGGCGCACGGCGGCGTCTGCGTCACGATCGAGACCGACGCGTCGCTCGTCCGGGGTTCGCTCCGCGAGTCGCTGCGGCTCCGTCCCGAGGTGCTCCGCCGACTCGGGTGGCACTACGTGCGGGTGCACGCGTTCCAGCTGTTCTCCGACCCGGACCGCGTCGCGGACACCGTGGCGTCGGTGCTCGGCGTCGACCGCGGAGCGACCCAGGAGATCTCGATCCCTCCGATCCCCGCACGCCGATGACCCGGTCGGAGACGCATCCCCGCGTGCCCGCTCCGGGCCCCGCTCGCCGGTGAGCGGGTCCCGGCGCGCGTCCCGCGCGGCCGGTCCGGTGACGGCGGGGACGGACCAACTGGTGGGCTCGTGGACGCGGGCCGACGACGTGACGGAGGTCGAGCCTCCCGTCCGTTCCGCAGATGACGGTGGCGGAACCGGCACCGACACGACCGACCGGCCGGGAGGCTCTCCCCGCCGCACCAGGCGCGTCACCACCGCGCCGGTGCCGGGCTACGACCCGGCCGCGCCGCCGGAACCGGCCCGCCACCGCGACGGGGAGAACGACGCCCAGCTGCTCCGCGACGTGCCCCCACACTGGTGACGGGTAGCCTGGGGTCGATGACTGACACCGCGCGACGGCGACCCGACTGGCAGACGTGGCCGAACCTGATCACGCTGGTGCGCTTCCTGCTCATCCCGGTGTTCATCGGCTTCGTCGTCGCCGGTCACCCCGGCTGGGCGCTCGTCACGCTCGTCGTCCTCGGTGTCAGCGACTGGGCGGACGGCTTCATCGCGCGTCGGTTCGACCAGGGCTCGAAGCTCGGCAAGACGCTCGACCCGATCGCCGACCGCCTGGCGATCATCGCCATCGTGCTGTCGCTCGTGCTCGTCGGCCTGCTGCCGTGGCCGAGCGTCGCGATCATCGTCCTCGTGGACGCGGTGCTCGCGCTGCTGTCCGGCCTGTGGTTCCGCGGCGACCCGGACCTCGACGTCACGTGGACCGGCAAGGTCCGATCCGCGCTGCTCTTCGTCGGTCTGCCGCTGCTGCTGTTCTCGTCGACGTCGTGGGCATCGCAGCACGACTGGATCCGGGTGCTCGCGCTCGTCTTCGTCTGGGCGGGCACGATCGGCCACGTCGTCGCCGGTGTGCAGTACGCCCGGGCCCTCGCCGCGAAGCACCGCGCGACGGCCCGCACCGCCTGACGCGGACGCGCGCGGCGCGGGCGTCCGGCCCGCGCCCTCCTGCCCCGTCGAACCAGGAAACCGACGTCGAACCGGCCCCGGAGGCTGGTTCGACGTCGGTTCCGTGGTTCGGGACGCCCGCGGCTAGAGCTTCGTCGAGCCGCTGATCCCCGGTCCCTCGGGAGCGGTCGACGGGGCGACGTGCGCACCGCCGCCCGACGCCACCGCGTCGCCGTTCTGCGTGCGGAGCAGGTCGCGGATCTCGAGCAGCACCTCGACGTCGGTCGGCGGGACGTCCTGCGGCGTTTGCTGCTCGTCGTTCTTCACCCGCTCGAAGGCGAGCTTCTTGAGCCGGTTGACCGGGACGACCAGGGCGAAGTACACCACCGCCGCGACGATGACGAAGTTCAGGACCGCGCCGATGATCGCGCCGAACAGGATGTCCGCCGAGTCCCCGGAGACGGTGGGGATCGACACGACGAGTGCCTTGTCCAGGCTCGACGCGTTGAAGACCGCGCCGATCAGGGGGTTGATGAGCGAGTTCACGATCGCGGTGACGATCGCGGTGAACGCCGCACCGATGACGACCGCGACGGCCAGGTCGATGACGTTCCCGCGGAGCAGGAACTCCTTGAAGCCCTTCACGTGAGCCTCCTTCCGTGTCGAGGAGACCCCACCGTACCGACGGAGACGAGCCCTCGTCAGGAGGCGCTGGGCGCGGCCGGCTTCGACTCGGTCTTCTTCGGCTCCGCCTTCGCCGGCGTGCTCGACGACGGCGAGGACGACGAGGACGACCCCGACGACCCCTCGGCCTTCGGCGTCGACCGCGAGTCGGTGCGGTAGAAGCCGCCGCCGTTGAAGGTGACGCCGACCGGCGAGAACACCTTGCGCAGCGCACCGCCGCAGACGGGGCACTCGGTCAGGGTGGCGTCGGAGAACGACTGCTTGACGTCGAAGGCGTTGTCGCACTCGGTGCAGCGGTACGAGTAGGTGGGCACCCTAGCTCCGGAAGGTGATGATGCGCGACGGCGTGATGATGCCGTCGACGGGTTCGTCGTGGGCCTCGCGCGGGACCTCGTCGAGGTACTCCGCGTCGAAGATCACAGCATAGACGGGCGGCCGGTTCGCCATCGACCCGAGGGTCTTGTCGTAGTAGCCGCGGCCCCAGCCCATCCGGCATCCGTCGTGCCCGACCGCCGCCGCCGGGGTGAGGATCGCGTCGACGTCCCCGAGCGCGAGCGGGGAGAGCACCTCGCCGACGACCTCGGGCATGCCGTGCAGGCCCTCGTGTTCGGAGACCCCGTCGTCGACCGCCCAGTCGAGCAGGCCGTCCTCGCGGGTGATCGGGAGCAGCACCCGGACGCCGTGCTCCTGCGCCCAGCGCAGGAAGGGTCGGACGTCCGGCTCGTCGGGCGCCGACAGGTAGAGCGCGAGCGAGCGCAGCTGCCGTTCTTCCACGAAGCGCTGCAGCGTCGACGTCAGGGCGGTCGTGTCGGTGTCGCGCTCCGTCGTGGTCCGGGTGCGCCGCCGCTGCCGGAGCTCGGCTCGCAGGGCGCGCTTCTCGTTCCCGAGGTCGGCGGTCATGGCGGGGAGTCTACCGAGCGCGGGTTTGCGGCTTCCCGCCGTGGGGCGCGGGATGCCGTGTCCCCCGAAGTGCCCGTGCCCGGACCCAGTGGGCGTCCGGTACGTTCGCTGACATGGGCTTCCAGATTTCGAAGGCGGTGATCCCGGCCGCAGGCCTGGGCACGCGCTTCCTCCCCGCGACCAAGGCGATGCCGAAGGAGATGCTCCCGGTCGTCGACAAGCCGGCGATCCAGTACGTGGTCGAGGAGGCCGTGGGCGCCGGGCTGACCGACGTGCTCATGATCACCGGGCGCAACAAGAACGCGCTCGAGAACCACTTCGACCACGTGGCCGAGCTCGAGGAGACCCTCAAGAAGAAGGGCGACCACGAGAAGCTGCAGAAGGTCAACCAGTCGACCGACCTCGCCGACATGCACTACGTCCGTCAGGGCGACCCGCTCGGCCTCGGCCACGCCGTGCTCCGCGCGAAGATGCACGTCGGCCGCGAGCCGTTCGCCGTGCTGCTCGGCGACGACATCATCGACGCCCGCGACCCGCTGCTCAAGCGCATGATCGAGGTCCAGGGCGAGAAGAACGCCACGGTCGTCGCCCTGCTCGAGGTCCCCGAGTCGCAGACCCACATGTACGGCATCGCCACGGTCGAGGAGACCGACACCGACGACGTCGTGAAGATCACCGGCCTGGTCGAGAAGCCCCCGCAGGGCGAAGCCCCCTCGAACCTGGCCATCATCGGTCGCTACGTCATCCGCCCCGAGGTCTTCGACGTCCTCGAGAAGCAGGAGCCGGGCAAGGGCGGCGAGATCCAGCTCACCGACGCGCTCATGAAGATGGCGGGCGCCGAGGAGTGGACCGGCGGCGTGTACGGCGTCGTGTTCCGTGGACGCCGGTACGACACCGGTGACAAGCTGGACTACATCAAGGCGATCGTGCAGCTCGCCTCGGACCGCGACGACCTCGGCCCCGACCTCAAGGCCTGGCTGAAGGACTTCAACGCGGGAGAGTAGCCACCCCGTCACGAACGGGTCCGGGGTCCGCCCCGGGCCCGTTCGTGCGTCCACCCGGTCGAGCGCCGGGCACCGGAGGAACCACAGCGATGACGACGATCCCGACCCTGTCCCACGGGCGGGTCACGATCCGGCCCCTCCGGCTCCGCGACACCCGTGACCTCGACGTCGCCCTCGCCACGAACCGCTCGTGGCTGCGGACGTGGGAGGCCACCAACCCCTCCGGACACGTCTCCACCGACGTCCGCGGCAGCATCCGGGCGCTGCAGGCCAACGCCCGCGCCGGGCTCGGTCTGCCGTTCGCGATGGAGCTCGACGGTCGCTTCGTCGGCCAGCTCAACGTGTCCGGCATCACCTACGGCTCGCTCGCCAGTGCGTCCATCGGCTACTGGGTCGTCGAGGGGGCGGCCGGGCACAACGTCACGCCGATCGCGGTCGCGATGGCGGTCGACCACTGCTTCCGGGTCGTCGGCATCCACCGCATCGAGATCTGCATCCGTCCGGAGAACGCGCCGAGCCTGCGGGTCGTCGAGAAGCTCGGCTTCCGGTTCGAGGGCCTGCGCCGCCGGTACATCCACATCAACGGCGACTGGCGCGACCACTTCTGCTTCGCCCTCGTCGCGGAGGAGGTGCGCGAGGGCGTCCTCGACCGCTGGGTCGCCGGTCGCGTCCCGCACGGGGCGGGCAGCGTCCCGGCCTCCGCCCGTGAGGAGGCGGCGACCCCGCTCGACACCCGACCGCGCATCTGACGGTCGTCCCGTCGTCCTGTCACGTCGGCCTGGAGGCGCGACACGCGTCCCACGGATTCGGTCGCGACTCGCGCAACACGCGTCCGGCAATGGGCGGTCCGGGGAACGCGCACCCCTACCGTGTCCCCATGGCAGGTATCGGCTCCTGGGGCGGCGGCATCGTCCTGCTCATCGCGGCCGTGCTCTGGGTCGTCTACCTCATGCCGTCGTGGGCGGCTCGTCGGCAGTACCTCGCCACCGAGCGGAACGCGATCCGGCTGCAGCAGACGCTGCGCATCCTCGCGCAGACCGCCGAGCTCCCCGACGAGGTCCGGGTCGAGATGAACGCGAAGTCCCTGGCCGAGGCGCAGCGCGTCGCCCGATCGGAGGAGGCGAAGCGGGCCGCGATCGTCCGAGCGCACGAGGCCGCGCGGCAGCGTGAGATCACCCGGCGCCTCGCGGAGCAGCAGCCCCAGCTCGAGCGGGTGTCGTCCGTCCCCGCACTCACGGCCATGCGGATGCGTCGCTCCCGGCTCGGTGCGACCCTCTTCGGCACGCTCGGCGTCCTCGTCGCGGCGGTCGTCTTCGTCGCGGCCCCGGGCGCCTGGCTCGTCGGTGTCGCCGGGCTCGTCGCCGCCGGTGGGTCCGCGGCGGTCCTGGCGCAGCTGCACCAGGTCGCCCAGGCGCGGAAGGCGCGTGCCGCGGCGGGCGCTGCTGCGGTGACCCGTGCCTCCCGGCCGTCGACCGCGTGGACGGACCCGGCACCGCCGCTGTCCACCGAGCAGCACGCCGAGCCGACGCGCGACCGGAGCTGGACGCCGGCCAGCGTGCCGAAGCCCCTGTACGTCGAGCGCCCCGCGGCGCCCGCGCCGTCGCCGGAGTCGTCCGCCGAGCTCGCTGCCCGGCTGCGCGAGCGCGTGGCCGAGGCGAAGGCCGAGGCCGAGGCCGAGGCGAAGGCCATCCGGGCGGGGGAGACCGACCCGACGCTCGCGCGGGTGTCCCGGATGCGGTCCGACGTCGAGGAAGCCGCTGCGTCGCTCTCCGCCCACGACCAGGGCCGTCTGGCGGAGCGACTCGGGCTCCGTGCCCCGGCCGGGGAGCCGGCGCCGTCCCGCCCCGCCGGATCGCCTGGCGCCGGATCGCCTGCCGCCGGACCCGCCGAGCCCGAGGTCGCCGCCGAGCCCGAGCAGCCGGCGACGCCGAGCCGCTGGGCCGGCATGGGGGTCATCGACGACGAGGCGTACCGGCAGACCGACCTCGACGCCGTCATGCGTCGGCGCCGCGCGGTCTGACACCGTCCGTGCGCGGCGCGCCCGGACGTTGCGGGCCGATTTCGGTTCGCGCTCCTGGTGGTGCTAGTGTGGTCGAGCACTTGGGGCTATGGCGCAGTTGGTAGCGCGTCTCGTTCGCAATGAGAAGGTCAGGGGTTCGAATCCCCTTAGCTCCACCAAGCAGCAGCGAAGGGCCACCCGATCGGGTGGCCCTTCGTCGTTCCTCCGCGAGCGCGTCAGCTCGGCACGCTGTCCGTCAGGACGCCGGCCTGCGCGAGCGACGCGTGGATCGCGTTCGCGGCCTGCTCGAACGCTCGGTTGCCGCGGGCCACGCCGAGTGCGCCGCCCTTGACCGCGGACCGGCCCGAGCCGCGGAGCAGTCGCGCGACGGTCCGGCCGTCGGGCGCGACCATCAGCTGCACGTCGAGCCGGGTGTGGAACGTACGGTCGTTCAGGAAGCCGCCGACGAGCAGGGTGAGGCCCAGGCTGCCGCGGGTGCCCAGCAGCGTGCCCTGGTCGCCGTCGGTGATCGTGTAGCACTCGCGGACGAGGGCGTCACGGACGATCGTGCGGGTGGACTCGGGGTCGGCGGCGACGAAGAAGTCGTGGCTCTCGGGCATGTGCGGGTCGATCCTTCCGGTGGATGGTGTGCTGCCAGCGATCCTGCCGTACCGTCGCCTACCCTGGTCCGGTCATGACTGCCTCGTTCACGCGCCGTTCCCTGCTGTCGCTCGCCGGCGTCGCCGGCATCGGGGTCGCCGTCGCGGCCTGCTCCCGCGCCGACGACGCGTCGTCGGGCGCGACCACCCGCGCCGGCGACGGGCCGAGCGGCGCGTCGCCCGGGTCGTCGCCCTCCGGCTCGTCGAGCGCCCGCCCCGCGGCGACCGCGGTCGAGCCGGCGCAGGTGCCGCTCGCCGGTGGTGTCACGGTGACGGTCACGGGGACCGGCCTCGCCGCGGTGCAGGGGGTCACGGTCGGCGGGGTCGCGGCGCGGGACGTGCAGGCCTCGGCGACGACCGTGACCTTCACGGCGCCGCACCAGGCGATGTACACGGCGGGGTCGGCTGACGTCGCGCTCTTCACGTCGGCGATCGAGCCGAGCCCGTCGGCGAACCGGTCGTCGGACGGCAACGGCAGTGCCGCCAACGACGGGCAGGCCGGCGCCACGCAGGACCAGGCCACCGCGACGCCGACCCCGACGGCCGCGCCGGTCCCGGACGCCTCGACCGCGGTCGCGACGACCTCGGTGGCCTACGCGGCACTGACGGACGTCGACCGGCAGCTCGAGTACGCGATGCGGTACTGGGCGGACTACAACCTCGCCGAGTACGGCACGATGAACCCGATCGGCGGGGACTGCGCGAACTACGTCAGCCAGACGCTGATCGCCCGTGGGTGGGAACAGCGCGACGACTGGTACAGCCGGTCCGGCGGCGCGCAGCACAGCGCCACGTGGACGTACTGCCCGGCGATGGACCCGTGGATGACGGCGAACGCGGCGACCTTCGGGTTGACGCGACGCTCCCTCGACGAGCGCAGCAAGGTCAAGGTCGGCGACATCGTGTTCTACGACTGGAACGACAACCGATCGCCCGACCACGTGACGATCGTGTCCGAGGTGTTCACGGAGCCCGACGGCACGGTCCGCATCAAGTCGGCGAGCCACAACCAGGACGGGCCCTACCGCGACCTGGACGAGATGATCACCGTGCAGCACCCCGGCGGCACGGCCTGGTTCCACACGTTCGACGCGTAGCGGCGACGCGGCGCGGTCACCCGCCCTGCCGCCCCGTCGGCGCCGGTCGGCGCCGGTCGGCGCCGGTCCCGCGGGCCGATCGCGTTGCGCCGGCGCCGGTCATGCCGGCCGATCGCGTCGCGCCGGCGCCGGTCGTGCGCACAACCGGGAGCACCTCGCGCCACGTGATCACGTGGCGCGAGGTGCTCGCAGTTGTGCGGCGGCACCCGACACCGCGTTCCGACGGGCCGCCGCGACGCGACGCGACGCCGCGCCCCGGCGGCCCCGGCCGCCGCGACGCGACGCCGCGCCCCGGCTGCCCGGCCGCCGCGACGCGACGTGACGCGGCGCCGCGCCCTGGCCGCTGCGCCGCGCCCCGGCCGCCGCGCCGACGCTCACGGGTACCCGAGGAACCAGAGCAGCACGATCGCGACGGGCTGCAGGCACACCCCGACGACCAGCCACACGGTCGTCCGTCGCCGTGACCCCGTGAACACGTCGGCCCCGAGCAGCGGTGCCGTCGGCATCAGCAGGCGCGGCAGGCTCTGCTGCGGCAGGAACACGGCCACCAGGTACAGCGCGTACGCCGCGGTGAACGACACGACGTCGACGCCGAGCGCCCGCACGCCCGGTCGGGTCCAGGACCACACCGCCCCGGCGAGGACCACGACCACGAGCACGACGCCGAGCGGGCCGAGCCACGTGGAGGCCATCGTGAACCACGGCGTGAGCGGCGCGAAGTGCTGCCGGCCGACGAACCCGACCCACCACGACAGCTCGGTCGCGAGGTACGCGTCCGGCCGTCCGGTCGCCGCCGTCGCCACGACGGGCCACGCCAGCCCCGCCGCCGCGACCCCGAGCCCCGCGAGGACGATCGCCACGGCGTCCCGCACCGGCAGCGCCCGGCGCTCCCGGACGACCCGCACGACCAGGTGCACCGCGAGGGCCACCGCGAGCGCGAGCACCCCCGGCTTCGTGAACGCCGCGACGAGCCCGATCGGCAGCACGAGCCAGTACCGCCGGCGCACCAGGGCGAGCAGTGCGCCGAAGAACAGCAGCAGGAAGGTGCTCTCGGCGTACGCCACCTGCAGCAGGAACCCCGTCGGTGCGAACGCGAAGAGCGCCGTCGCCCGGGTCGCCCGCCGGTCGTCGGTCACCGCGCGTACGAGACGCCAGAGCACGATGCACGTGCCGGCGCCCGCGAGCGTGGCGACGAGCACGCCTGCGGCCCAGAAGGACCCGCCGACGAGCGGCTGGACGAACCGTGCGAGCGCCGGGAACACCGGCAGGAAGGCCCACGGGTTCGGCAGCACGTGACCCGCCGCGTCGGTGGGCAGCGTCGTCGGGTAGCCGTGCTCGGCGATGGTCCGGTAGAACGACGCGTCCCACGACCCGAGGAACGCCGTGAACGTCCCCTCGCGTCGGACCGACGCGAACCGCCACCCGTGCGCGGTGGCGAGCAGCCAGACCGTGAGCAGCAGGACGGTGCTGACCATGCGGGAAGCCAGCCACACGACGAGCGGAGCGGTCCACCCGCCGTGCCGTCCCTCCAGGCCGACCGTGAGCAGACGACGGACGCGGGACGGCAGCCCCGGCCGGGAGGCACGGGTCGTCTCCGCCAGGTCGGTCACCGCCCGAGTCTCCCACCTCCGCAGCCGCCGCCCGCTGTCCGGTCACCGCACCTCCAGGATCCGTCCGGGCGACGGGCGTTGTATCGGGCACGTTCCCTGGAAACCACCAACAGGAGGAAGCATGCCCTTCGTCACCGTCGGCGCCGAGAACGGCCACGACATCGAGCTCCACTACGACGACCTCGGCGCGGGCGACCCGGTCGTCCTGATCCACGGCTGGCCGCTGTCCGGCCGCTCGTGGGAGGGCCAGGTCCCGGCACTCGTCGAGGCCGGTCACCGGGTCATCGCCTACGACCGCCGCGGGTTCGGGCAGTCGTCGCAGCCGTGGGGCGGCTACGACTACGACACGTTCGCCGCGGACCTCGACAAGCTCATCACCGAGCTCGACCTGACGAACGTCACCCTCATCGGGTTCTCGATGGGCGGCGGCGAGCTCGCTCGCTACGTCTCGACCTACGGCACCGCGAAGATCAAGAAGCTCGTCTTCGCCAGCGCGGTGCCGCCGTACCTGTGGAAGTCGGACGACAACCCGGACGGCGCGGTCGACCAGGACCTCGCCGACTGGTTCGCGAACGGCATCACGGGCGACCGTCCGGCGTTCCTGCACCAGTTCGTCGACATGTTCTACACGCCGGGCGGCGAGCCGGGCCTGCTCAAGAAGCCGCTCGTCAGCGAGGACCAGCGCGCCTACGACCTGGCGATCGCCGAGCTCGCCTCGCCGAAGGGCACGCTCGACTGCACGGCCGCCTTCGCGACGACGGACTTCCGCGACGACCTGACGAAGGTCGACGTCCCGACGCTCGTCATCCACGGCGACTCGGACGGGATCGTGCCGTTCGAGGCGTCCGGTCAGCGCACCGCGGCGGCCATCCCGAACGCGCAGACCCACGTCATCGAGGGTGGCCCGCACGGTGTGCTCGCCTCGCACAAGGACGAGTGGAACGAGGCGGTCCTGCGCTTCCTGGCGTCCTGACCTCCCCGCTCCGCAAGACGCAACGTGGGCGGTTCCTCGCAGCGGTGTACCGCTGCGCAGGACCGCCCACGTTGCGTTCCGCGGGTCGCGGGGTGCCGACCGCGGCCTCAGCGCCCGGTGACCGCGGCGCGGATGCGCTCGATCGGGACCTTCGGGGTGCGGTCGGCGTTCAGCAGGCCGTTCGTCTCCTGCATCGTGTCCGTCAGCTGCGTCCAGCACGAACCGGCCAGGAACGAGCTCGCCCGGACGCCGTCGTAGAGCGCCGTGATCCGCGCCACCCAGTCGTCGCCGTCGACGGCCGAGGTGTAGCCCCACCCGTCCTCGCGCTTCGCCCCGGGCTGGAAGTCCACGCCGCCGAACTCCGTCAGCATGACCGGCTGCCCCTGGTCCGTCGCGCCGCCCACCAGGATCCGACGATCAGCGGGCCCGCGCCCACCGAGCAGTGCCGTCCGTGCGGCGTCGTCGGTGTAGGTCGCGGCGAGCCGGGGGCCGTCGCCCTCGTAGTCGTGCACGGTGACGATGTCGGAGTTCGTGTGCTCCCAGCCGTCGTTCGAGACCACCGGCCGGGTGGGGTCGAGCGCCCGGGTGACGTCGGCGAGTGATCGGGCGTAGGCCTGCTGCGCCGGGTCCGTCGCGATGTGCTGCACGCCCCAGCTCTCGTTCGCCGGCACCCAGGTGACGATCGACGGGTGCGAGGCGTCGCGTTCGACGGCGTCCATCCACTCCCGCACGAGCCGCTGCACGGCGAGCGGGGAGAACGCGTACGCGCCGGGTGCCTCACCCCAGACGAGCAGCCCCAGCCGGTCCGCCCAGTACAGGAACCGCGGGTCCTCGATCTTCTGGTGGTTCCGCGCGGCGGTGAAACCGAGCTCCTTGATGAGCTCGACCTCGCGGCGCAGGGCCTGCCGTGATGGTGCTGCGAGGTGCGACTCCGGCCAGTAGCCCTGGTTGAGGACACTGCGGACGTCGTAGGCGCGGCCGTTCAGCAGGAAGGCGCCGCCGTCGATGCCCACGGTGCGGACGCCGAAGTACGACGACACGGCGTCCAGGGGCACGTCGCCCTCGGCCGGCAGCAGCGTGACGACCGCGTCGACCAGGCGCGGGGTCTCGGGGGACCACACCAGCTCGTCCTCGGCCTGACCGTTCTGCTGCCGGGCGACGGGCACGACGACCTCGACCTCGTGCGCGGTCACGGGCACGACCGTCTCGACGGTCGCCAGGTCCTCGTCGCCCTCGGACCAGTGCGCCGCGACGCGGACCCGCGCGCCGGCGGGGCGCTCCCCGGCGAGCCGGACGGTCAGCCGCACCGTCGCGTGGTCGACGTTCGTCCAGCGCAGGGCCCCGATCGACGCGGTCGGCACGGCCTCGAGCCAGACGGTCTGCCAGATCCCGGTCGTGCGGCGGTACCAGATGGCGTGCGGGTGCTCGTGCCAGTCCTGCTTGCCGCGCGGCTGGGTGACGTCGTGGGGGTCGTCCTCGGCGCGGACGACCAGGGTGTGCGTCGCGTCCGGCTCGGTGCCGAGCGCCTCGGTCACGTCGAGCGTGAAGGGGGTGTGTCCGCCCTCGTGCTCGCCGATGAACTGCCCGTCGACCCAGACCCGCGCGCGGTGGTCGACGGCGCCGAAGTGCAGCAGGAGCCGGGGTGCCGCGTCGCCGTACCCGGCGGCGTCGAGCTCGGCGCGCGTGATCGTCCGGGCGTACCAGACCACGGGGTGGAACCCGGGCTCGTCGATGCCCGACGCCGGCGACTCGGGTGGGAACGGCACCGTGATGTCCCGGGCGTCCGGGAACCCGGAGCGCCAGGTCGGGTCGTCGCCCGTGTTCCGGAACGACCACGTCCCGTCGAGGTCGGCCCACGCGCCGCGCAGCATCTGCGGTCGGGGGTACGAGCCGTCCTGGTCGGAGGCGCGAGGGAGCGGGGGCAGGAGGGCGGCGACGGTGCCGTCGAGCGAGGTCATGCGTCCATGCTCGCCGCTCCGTACATCGTTGTAAAGCGGTGCGGGCCAACCGGTGCGGGCCAACCGGTGCGCCACGACTCGGGGCGCGCCCCGGGACCGGCGCGTACCGTTCGCTGCATGAGCGCCGAGGCACCCGAGCACGTCGACGACCGCACGCTGGAGGGCTGGATCGCACGCCAGCGCTGGTATGCCGCGAAGGGTGGGACCCCGGCGCTGCACACCATCGCCGAGACCGACGGCACGCGGTTGGTCCTCGACGACGCCACGACCGGGCCCGTCCTCTACCAGGTGCCGGTCGTCGCGGGCCCCGGCGGAGGAGCCGTCGACCCGGTCGACGCCACCACCGACACCGACTGGGTGCAGCAGCTCGCGGCGCGCATCGACGCCGACCCCTCGAGCCTCCGGCCGATCGGCGAGGTCACCGCGTCCCGGGTGCTGTCCGGCGAGCAGTCGAACACCTCCGTCATCTGCGACACAGCGTCCGGTGACCGGGTCATCACCAAGGTCTTCCGGGTGCTCCACCACGGTGACAACCCCGACGTCACCACGCAGCTCGCACTCTCCGCCGCGGGCAGCTCCCGCGTGCCGACCGTGTACGGCGCCCAGCAGGCGAGCTGGCCCGACCCCGGCCGTCCCGACGGCACGGCCACCGGACACCTCGCGTTCGCCCAGGAGTTCCTGCCCGGCCTCGAGGACGCCTGGCGCGTGGCCCTCCGCGACGCCAGGACCGGCACCCCGTGGGACGAGCAGGCCGCCGCGCTCGGCGAGGCGCTCGCCGAGGTGCACCGCACGCTCGCCACCGCCCTGCCGACCGAGCCCGCCGACGATGCACGACGGGACGCTGCGATCGCGACGATGCGCGGCCGGCTCGACGCCGCCGTGCGCGAGGCCCCGACCGTCGAGCCGCACGTCGACGCGATCCGTGCCGTGTACGACCGTGCCGCCGCGTCGCACTGGCCGGACCTGCAGCGCATCCACGGTGACCTGCACCTCGGGCAGGTGCTCGCCGCGCCCGAGCCCCGAGGGTGGGTGTTCCTCGACTTCGAGGGCGAGCCGCTCCGCCCGCTCGCCGAGCGGTCGCTGCCCGACTCGACGCTCCGCGACGTCGCCGGGATGCTCCGGTCCTTCGACTACGTCGCCGGCGCGCTCGCGCACGACGCCGAGTTCGTCGACGCGGGTGCCTGGGCGCAGGCGGCACGGCAGGCGTTCCTCGACGGGTACCGCCGGGGGACCGGTGACGACCTGACCGACCACCGCGCACTGCTCGACGCGTTCGAGCTCGACAAGGCCGTGTACGAGGTGGTCTACGAGACGCGGAACCGGCCCGACTGGGCCGGCATCCCGCTGGCTGCGGTCGCGCGGCTGGCGGCGGACGGCGCGGCCTGATCCTCCGACCCCCGGCGTGACCCGCTGACGGACGGGAGGCGCGGTGCCGGCCGACACCGCGCCTCCCGTCCGTCACGTGGTGACGACGACCGTCGTCGTCAGTTGACGGGGCCCGTGTACTTCTCGCCCGGCCCCTTGCCCGGCGCGTCCGGGATGCTCGACGCCTCGCGGAACGCGAGCTGGACCGAGCGCAGTCCGTCGCGGAGCGGACGGGCGTGGTGGTCGCCGATCTCGGTGGCCGCTGCCGTCACGAGCCCGGCGAGGGCCGTGATGAGCTTCCGCGCCTCGTCGAGGTCGGTCTGCTCCTGCGGGTCGTCGGCGAGCCCCACCTTCACGGCGGCTGCGCTGAGCAGGTGCACGGCGACGGTGTTGATGAGCTCGACCGCGGGCACCTCGGCGATGTCGCGGGCCTCGCCGCCGGCTGCGGTCTCGTCCTGCGTGACCTGCGGGGTGTCGTTCTCGGGGGTGTCGGGCACGGTGCTCCTCTGCTAGACTCATCGGCGGCAGATGCTGCCCGTGTGCCCAGATCGTCTCCACAGGAGTCGGACCGAGCCCCGGACGGCGTCGTAGAAGAGGAGTCTCTCCCACCCGCGGCCGTGCACCACAGGCTACCGGGTCCCAACCGCTCCGTCGGGTCAGCAGTGCGATCGTCAGACCGCACCGCGTCCCGGCAGGCCAGCCCCGCGGGGCCGGTGTCGGGCGGCTGCCGAACGGGTTCCGATCCGTGCGTCAGATCTCCTCTCTCGTGCCGTCGTCCAGCGCAGCAGCGCCGGACGGCCACCACTTGATTGAAGGAGCTCCGCATCACCGATCCCCGCACCAACGACCGAATCCGCGTTCCCGAGGTCCGACTCGTCGGCCCCCAGGGTGAGCAGGTCGGCGTTGTCCCGATCGCCATGGCTCTGCGTCTCGCGCAGGAAGCCGAACTGGATCTGGTCGAGGTCGCCCCGAACTCGAAGCCGCCCGTGGCCAAGATCATGGACTACGGCAAGTTCAAGTACGAGGCAGCGCAGAAGGCCAAGGAAGCGCGCCGCAACCAGGTGAACACCGACCTCAAGGAGGTCCGGTTCCGCCTGAAGATCGACGTGCACGACTACGAGACCAAGCGCAAGCGCGCCGAGGGCTTCCTCCTCGGCGGCGACAAGGTGAAGGCGATGATCCTCTTCCGTGGGCGCGAGCAGTCGCGTCCGGAGCAGGGTGTCCGTCTCCTCCAGAAGTTCGCCGAGGAGATCGCCGAGTTCGGCGTCGTCGAGTCGCGTCCGACCCAGGACGGCCGCAACATGACGATGATCATCGCCCCCCTCAAGAACAAGTCCGACGTCAAGGGCGAGCAGAACGCGAAGCGTGCTGCGCAGAAGGCCGAGCGTCGTGCGTCGGAGCACGCGGCGAAGGGCAAGGAGGCCGACGAGGCCACCGAGTCCGCGCCGGCCGAGGCTCCCGCCGAATAGGTCCTCCCCGGACCACCCCGCGACGACGCGGCTCCCCACCCACCCCACGGAAAGGCACCACGATGCCCAAGCAGAAGACCCACTCCGGGTCGAAGAAGCGCTTCAAGGTCACCGGCAGCGGCAAGATCATGAAGCAGCAGGCCGGTATGCGTCACAACCTCGAGGTCAAGAGCGCCAAGCGCAAGGCCCGCCTCAACGAGGACCAGGTCCTCGCGAAGGCCGACGCCAAGAACGTCAAGAAGCTTCTCGGCCACTGAGCCGGCGGAACGTAAAGGAACAGATCAATGGCACGTGTCAAGAGAGCGGTCAACGCCGCCAAGAAGCGTCGCGTCATCCTCGAGCGCGCCGAGGGCTACCGCGGCCAGCGTTCGCGCCTGTACCGCAAGGCGAAGGAGCAGGTCACCCACTCCCTCGTCTACGCGTACCGTGACCGTCACGCGAAGAAGGGCGAGTTCCGTCGCCTGTGGATCCAGCGCATCAACGCCGCGTCGCGTGCGAACGGCCTGACCTACAACCGCCTCATCCAGGGCCTCTCCCTGGCCGGCGTCGAGGTCGACCGTCGCATCCTCGCGGACCTCGCGGTGAACAACCCCGAGACGTTCGCGGCGCTCGTCGAGACCGCCAAGAAGGCCCTGCCGGCCGACACCTCGGCCCCCAAGGCCGCGTAGTCACGCCAGCTCCCGAAGCCCCCGTTCCGTCCACGGAGCGGGGGCTTCGTGCATGCTGCGACACTTGACGCGTGAGCGATCTCCTCGAGAACCCGAAGTCCGGACGCGTCAAGGCCGTCGCGGCACTCGCCAAGAAGGACGTCCGTGCCGACACCGGACTCTTCCTGCTCGAGGGCCCGCAGGCCGTGCGCGAGGCGATCGAGTACCGCCCGGAGCTGCTCCGCGAGCTCTACGTGACGCCGACCGCCGCCGCACGGTACGGGCTCGACGACGCACCGGTCGACACGTGGTTCGTCACCGAGCAGGTGCTCGACACGATGGCGGACACCGTCACGCCGCAGGGGGTCGTCGCGGTGTGCCAGCAGTTCCCGACGTCGGTGAAGGACGTCTTCCCGGACGCCGGACCCGGCCTGGAGGCGCAGGGCGCGTCCGCCACGGACGGCACGCTGCCCGGGCTGGTCGCGATCCTCGAGCAGGTCCGGGACCCGGGGAACGCCGGCACGATCATCCGCGCCGCCGACGCGGCGGGCGCCGACGCGGTCGTGCTGACCGGTCGTTCGGTCGACCCCTACAACCCGAAGGTGGTGCGGTCCACCACGGGCTCGCTGTTCCACGTGCCGGTCTCGGTGGGCGTGACGCTCGCCGACGCCGTCGCACGCGCGAAGGCCCTCGGGTACACGGTCCTCGCGGCCGACGTCTCCGGCGACGACCTGCCGGACGTCCGGGCCGACGGCATGCTCGACGGGCCGACCGCGTGGGTCTTCGGCAACGAGGCCCGGGGGCTCACGGCGGAGGACCTGGCGCTCGTCGACCGGGCCGTGAAGGTTCCGATCTACGGTCGGGCCGAGTCGATGAACCTGGCGACGGCCGCGTCGGTGTGCCTGTACGAGTCGGCGTTCGCGCAGCGGGTGGCGTCCTCCTCCACAGCGCGCTGACCCGTCCTGCTCCGGCACCGTCCGTCCAGTGCAGGACGGCGGTATCCCGGGGGCCGGTAGGCTTGGGCCTCGTGTCAGAACACCTCGAGATCAGCGAAGCGGCCGTCGCCGACGCGGTCGACCGGGCCCTCGCCGCGGTCCGCGCGACGACGACCGTGGCCGAGCTGAAGCAGGCCAGGGCGGAGCACACCGGCGAGCAGTCGACGCTCGCGCGGATGAACGCGTCGATGCGCAGCGTGCCGAAGGAGCAGAAGGCCGAGGCCGGCAAGCTCGTCGGCCAGGCACGCGGCCGGGTCAACGCGGCGGTCGCCGAGCAGGAGTCCGTCCTCGCAGAGGCCGAGGAACGCGCCCGGCTCGAGTCCGAGCGCGTCGACGTCACCGCCCTGCCGGTCCGCCGGGCACCGGGCTCCCGCCACCCGCTCTCGGTCCTCAACGAGACCGTCGCCGACATCTTCGTCGGCATGGGGTGGGAGGTGGCGGAGGGCCCCGAGCTCGAGCACGAGTGGTTCAACTTCGACGCGCTGAACTTCGACCCGGACCACCCCGCACGGGCGATGGCCGACACGATCTTCGTCGAGCCGGTCGACCGGCACCTGGTCATGCGCACGCACACCTCCCCGGTGCAGGTGCGCTCCCTGCTGTCCCGGGAGCTGCCGCTCTACGTGATCGCCCCGGGACGCGTGTACCGCGCGGACGAGCTCGACGCCACGCACCTGCCGGTCTTCACCCAGGTCGAGGGCATCGCGATCGACAAGGGCCTGACGATGGCGCACCTCCGCGGCACGCTCGAGCACTTCGCGCGCCAGGTCTTCGGCGCCGGGGCGCAGATCCGCCTGCGTCCGAACTACTTCCCGTTCACCGAGCCCAGCGCCGAGATGGACGTCTGGCAGCCGAACGCCAAGGGCGGCGCGCGGTGGGTCGAGTGGGGCGGCTGCGGCATGGTGAACCCCAACGTCCTGCGTGCGGCCGGCATCGACCCGGACGAGTACCAGGGCTTCGCGTTCGGGATGGGCATCGAGCGGACCCTGCAGTTCCGCAACGGCCTGAACGACATGCGTGACTTCCTCGAGGGCGACATCCGCTTCTCGCAGCAGTTCGGAACGGTGGTCTGATGCGCGTCCCACTCCGTTGGCTCGGCGAGTCCGTCGACCTGCCCGACGACGTCTCCCTCGAGCACGTCCACGCGGCCCTCGTGTCGGTGGGCTTCGAGGAAGAGGACGTCCACACCTACGACCTCACCGGCCCGATCGTCGTCGGCCGCGTGCTCGAGCGCGAGCCCGAGCCGCAGAAGAACGGCAAGACGATCAACTGGTGCCAGGTCGACGTGGGCGAGTCCGAGCCCCGCGGCATCGTCTGCGGTGCGCACAACTTCGACGTGGGCGACCTCGTCGTCGTGACGCTGCCCGGCGCCGTGCTGCCCGGGCCGTTCCCGATCGCCGCGCGCAAGACGTACGGCCACGTGTCCGACGGCATGATCGCCTCGGCCCGTGAGCTCGGCCTCGGCGACGAGCACGACGGCATCCTGCGCTTCGCCGACCTCGGCATGGACCCCGAGGTCGGGGCCGACGCGATCGCGCTGCTCGGCCTCGACGACGCCGCGGTCGAGATCAACGTGACGCCGGACCGCGGGTACGTGATGAGCATGCGCGGCGTCGCCCGCGAGTACGCGCACGCCACCGGTGCCGGCTTCCGCGACCCGGCGGCGCGTGTGACGCCCCGCTCGGGCGAGGGGTTCCGCGTCACGATCGACGACCAGGCCCCGGTCCGCGGCCGTGTCGGCGCGCACACCTTCGTCACCCGCGTCGTCCGTGGCATCGACCCGACCCGGGCGACCCCGGCGTGGATGGTCTCCCGCCTGGCGCTGGCCGGCGTCCGCTCGATCTCGCTGCCCGTCGACATCACGAACTACGTCATGTTCGAGCTCGGCCAGCCCCTGCACGGCTACGACCTGGCGAAGGTCCGCGGTGGCCTCGGCGTGCGTCGCGCGGCGGTGGGGGAGACCCTCGTCACCCTCGACGACACGACCCGCACGCTCGACCCCGAGGACCTCGTCATCACCGACGACGACGGCCCCGTCGGCCTCGCCGGTGTGATGGGCGGTGCACGCACCGAGATCTCGGACACGACGACCGACGTGCTGATCGAGGCCGCCGGCTTCGACCAGGTATCGATCGCCCGGACGGCCCGCCGGCACAAGCTGCCGAGCGAGGCCTCGAAGCGCTTCGAACGCGGGGTCGACCCGCTCGTGGCCGAGGCCGCTGCGAACCGTGCCGTCGAGCTCCTCGTCGAGCTCGCGGGCGGCACGGCGGACACCCTCGGCTCCACGCTCGTCGACGCCGAGCCCCGCCCGACGATCACGATGCGGGCGTCGCGGCCGGCCGACCTCGTCGGTGTCGAGTACACCGACGCCGAGGTCATCGACACGCTGCGCGCCATCGGTGCGACGGTGGACGTCGACGGCGAGGTGCTCGTCGTCACGCCGCCGTCCTGGCGACCGGACCTGACCGACGACACCACCCTGGTCGAGGAAGTGGCCCGCATCGTCGGCTACGACCGCATCCCGAGCGTGCTGCCGATCGCCCCGCCCGGACGCGGTCTGACCCGGCACCAGCAGGCCCGTCGGCGCGTGTCCGCCGCCCTCGCAGCGGACGGCCTCGTCGAGGTCGTCACCGCTCCGTTCGTCTCGCAGACCACGCAGGACGCCTACCCGGGCATCGACGGCGACGGTGGTCCGAGCGTCGTGCTCGCGAACGCGCTGGACAGCGAGCAGTCACTGCTCCGTCGCAGCGGGCTCCCCGCGCTCGTCGACGCCGCCCGCCGCAACGTGTCCCGCGGCCTCGTCGACGTCGCCCTGTACGAGACCTCGCGCGTGTTCCTGCCGACGACGGACGTGCAGCTCGGCACCGACGCCGTGCCCGCCGGCGCCGAGCGGCCCGACCCCGACACCCTCGGTGTGCTCGACGCGTCGCTCCCGCCGCAGCCGTTCCACGTCTCGGCGTTGCTGACCGGCAACCGCGTCGTGAAGCAGCCCGGCGTGCAGCCGGAGCCCTACGGCATCGCGGACGCGCTCGACGTCGCCCGGGCCGTCGCCTGGGCGGTCGGTGTGGAGCTCCGGGTCGCACAGACGAGCCACCCGTCCCTGCACCCGGGGCGTGCGGCCGCGCTGCTCGTCGGTGACACCGTCGTCGGTGTCGCCGGTGAGCTGCTGCCCGTCCTCACCGAGGCCGCGGTGCTGCCGCGCGTCGTCGCCGTCGTCGAGCTCGACCTCGACGCCCTGGTCGCCGCGGCACCGGAGCTCGTGTCGGTGGCGCCGATCGTGTCCTACCCGGCGGCGACGCAGGACCTCTCCCTCGTGGTCGCGGTCGACGTCCCGGCGGGTGACGTGCTGGACGTCGTCCGCTCTGGCGCCGGAGAGCTGCTGGAGTATGCTCGGCTCGTGGACGACTACCGGGGCACGGGCGTGGACGAGGGACAGAAGTCCCTGACGTTCGCGCTGCGCTTCCGCGCCACGGACCGCACGCTGACCGCTGCCGAGGCCTCCGAGGCCCGTGACGGCGCCGTCCGACGTGCCGGCGAGCGATTCGGGGCGACCCTGCGCGACTGATCCACCGGATCAGCACCGCCCGGGGCCGCCGCCTCCGACTCTCTCGACGACCAGTCCGACCAAAGGTGGAACCCATGTCCGTATCCGTCGCCGTGGCGGGAGCCTCCGGCTACGCGGGCGGAGAGCTCCTGCGCGTGCTCGCCGCCCACCCAGAGTTCGACGTCAGGACGGTGACGGCCTTCTCGAACGCGGGGCAGCCGCTCATCGCGACGCAGCCGCACCTGCGGTCGCTGGCACACCTGACGCTGGTCGAGACGACGGCGGCGAACCTGCGCGGACACGACGTGGTGTTCCTCGCGCTGCCGCACGGGCAGTCCGGGGCGATCACCGCCGAGCTCGACGAGGACACCCTCGTCGTCGACTGCGGCGCGGACCACCGGCTCGCGGACCCGGCTGCGTGGGACGCGTTCTACGGCGGCGAGCACCACGGCGCGTGGACCTACGGCCTGCCGGAGCTGCTGCACGCCGCGCCGGCGCCCGGGACGGCGGAGGAGTGGCGGGACGTCGACGACATCGCGGGCCTCGGGCGGCAGCGCACCGAGCTCGCGGCGACGAAGCGGATCGCGGTGCCGGGCTGCAACGTCACGGCGGTGACGCTCGGGATCCAGCCGGGTGTCCAGGCCGGGCTCGTCGAGACGGACGACCTCGTCGCAGTGCTGAGCGTCGGGCCGAGCGGTGCCGGCAAGAAGCTCGCGACGACCTACCTCGCCTCGGAGATCATGGGCTCCGCGAGCGCCTACGCGGTCGGCGGCACCCACCGGCACATCCCGGAGATCCAGCAGAACCTCGTGACAGCGGGGGCCGGTGACGTCCGTATCTCGTTCACGCCCGTGCTCGTGCCGATGTCGCGCGGCATCCTCGCGACGACGACCGCCAGGCTCTCGCCGGGTGTCAGCGCGCGCGACGTCCGGATCGCCTGGGAACAGGCCTACGCCGACGAGCCCTTCGTGCACCTGCTCCCGGAGGGCGAGTTCCCGCGCACCGCGGACACCGTCGGCGCGAACACCGCGCTCGTCGGCATCGCCGTGGACGAGGCCGCGGGCCGGGTGGTCGCCGTGAGCGCCCTCGACAACCTGGCCAAGGGCACCGCCGGCGCGGCCGTGCAGTCGGCCAACATCGCCCTGGGCTTCCCCGAGACCCTCGGCCTCAGCGTGGACGGAGTCGCACCGTGACCGACGAGACCTCGACGGACCAGCCCGACACGGGCCTCCAGGGCGTGACCGCCGCTGCGGGCTTCCGCGCGGCCGGCGTCACCGCCGGACTCAAGACGAGCGGGAAGCCCGACGTCGCCCTCGTGGTGAACGACGGCCCCGACGCGGCCGCGGCCGCCGTGTTCACCAGCAACCGCGCCCAGGCGCACCCGGTGATCTGGTCGCGCCAGGTCGTCGGCGACGGTGTCGCCCGGGCCGTGGTGCTCAACTCCGGCGGCGCGAACTGCTTCACCGGACCCTTCGGCTTCCAGACCACGCACATGACGGCGGAGGCGGTGGGTGCCGCGCTCGGCATCGGTGCCGGCGACGTCGTCGTCTGCTCGACGGGCCTGATCGGCCGAGGTGACCAGACGTTCCGTGACGGCGTGCTGCGCGGTGTCGACCTGGCCAGCGCCGCGCTGGCGGCCGACGGCGGCCCCGACGCTGCGGTCGCGATCATGACCACGGACACGACGCCGAAGCAGTCCGTCGTGACCGAGGACGGCTGGACGGTCGGCGGCATGGCCAAGGGCGCCGGCATGCTGGCCCCCGGGCTCGCGACGATGCTCGTCGTCATCACGACCGACGCCGTGCAGACCGCGGAGCAGCTCGACCAGGCGCTCCGCGCGGCGACCCGCGTGACCTTCGACCGCGTCGACTCGGACGGCTGCATGTCGACCAACGACACCGTCGTGCTGCTGTCCTCCGGTGCGAGCGGGGTGACCCCCGAGGTCGGCGACTTCCAGGAGGCACTGACCGCGGTGTGCGCGGACCTCGCCCGGCAGCTCCAGCAGGACGCCGAGGGCGCGAGCCACGACATCACGATCGAGGTCACCGGCGCGGTGTCCGAGGACGAGGCCGTCACGGTGGGGCGCAGTGTCGCCCGGAACAACCTGTTCAAGGCCGCGGTCTTCGGCAACGACCCGAACTGGGGCCGCGTGCTGGCGGCGATCGGGACCACCGACGCCGAGTTCGACCCGTACGCGGTCGACGTCAGCATGAACGGCGTCCGCGTCTGCCACGCCGGCGCCCCGGACCGGCCGATCGACGAGGTCGACCTGACGCCGCGCGACACCCACGTCCTGATCGAGCTCGGGGTCGGCGTGCATGCGGCAACGATCCTGACGAACGACCTGACGCACGACTACGTCCACGAGAACAGCGCGTACTCCAGCTGATGAGCGACGACCTGACCAAGGAAGAAGAGCACGAGCTCGCCGCCGTCAAGGCCGCGACGCTCATCGAGTCCCTGCCGTGGCTGAAGCGGTTCTCGGGCAAGACCGTCGTCGTGAAGTTCGGCGGCAACGCCATGGTGAACGACGACCTCAAGCGGGCGTTCGCCGAGGACATGGTCTACCTGCGCTACGCGGGACTCCACCCGGTCGTGGTGCACGGCGGTGGGCCGCAGATCTCGGCGGCGCTGAAGGAACAGGGCATCGCGTCCGAGTTCCGCGGTGGCTACCGCGTGACGACGACCGAGGCGATCACGGTCGTCCGCGACGTGCTCGCCGGCGAGGTCAACCGCGAGATCGTCGACCTCGTCAACGAGCACGGTGACGGTCTGGCCGTCGGCGTCTCCGGCGACGGCGGCTCGCTGTTCACCGGTGAGAAGAAGGGCGTCGTCGTCGACGGCGAGTACTTCGACCTCGGCCACGTCGGCGACATCACGCACGTCGACCCGTCCGGCGTCCTCGCGGCGATCGAGGCCGGACGCATCCCGATCGTGTCGAGCATCGCGATCGACGACGCCCACCCGGACCAGGCGCTGAACGTCAACGCCGACGCCGCGGCCGGTGCGCTGGCCATCGCGCTCGGTGCCGCCAAGCTCATGATGCTGACGGACGTCCCCGGCCTCTACCGCAACTGGCCGGACCGCGACTCGATCATCGACCTGATCGCGGTCGACGAGCTCCGGGCGCTGCTGCCGAGCCTCGAGTCGGGGATGATCCCGAAGATGACCGCGTGCCTCGACGCCGTGGTCGGCGGGGTCGGCGGCGCGACGATCATCGACGGGCGGATCCCGCACTCGATCCTGCTCGAGGTCTTCACCCTGCGCGGTGCGGGCACCGAGGTGATCCCGGACCCGAGCCGTCGCACCGAGAACCAGAACACCCACGCCGAGGTCGGCCGACGGGTGCCCGAGTCCGCGGCGGACCCGGGCCGACACGCGGCGATCGACGCCACCGTCACCGACACCACCGTCACCGACACCGACACGACGCAGAAGGGGAACGAGCAGTGAGCACCGAGACGCACACCCAGACCTGGAACGACCGGTTCGGGGCGTCGCTCATGCGATCCCTGACCCCGCCGAAGATCATGCTCGACCACGGTCAGGGCTGCCGCGTGTGGGACGTCGACGGCAACGAGTACCTCGACTTCCTGGCCGGCATCGCGGTGAACTCCCTCGGCCACGCCCACCCGGCCCTCGTCGAGGCCGTCGCCGACCAGGCGGCGAAGCTCGTGCACGTCTCGAACTACTTCGCGACGCCGCCGCAGCTCGAGCTCGCCGAGCGCCTCAAGCGCATCACCGGTGCGGGGGACGCCGGCCGCGTGTACTTCGGCAACTCCGGTGCCGAGGCGAACGAGGCCGCGTTCAAGCTCGCGCGGCTGAACAAGGGTGCGGACGGTCGCAAGACCCGGATCCTCGCGCTGAAGCAGGGCTTCCACGGCCGGACGATGGGTGCGCTCGCGCTCACCGGCAAGCCCGCGCTGCAGGAGGACTTCCTGCCGATGATCGCCGGCGTCGAGCACATCGACTCGACGGTCGAGGCGCTCGAGGCGGCCGTTGACGACACCGTCGCCGCGCTCATCCTCGAGCCGATCAAGGGCGAGGCCGGCGTGGTCGACCTGCCCGAGGGCTTCCTGCAGGCCGCGCGTCGCCTGACCGAGGAGCACGGCGCGCTGTTCATCCTCGACGAGATCCAGACCGGGGTCGGCCGCACCGGCAACTGGTTCACCTTCCAGGGCCACGGGTTCACGCCGGACGCCGTCACGATCGCGAAGGGCATCGCCGGTGGGTTCCCGATCGGCGCCCTCGTGACCTTCGGCTGGGCGTCCGAGCTGTTCTCGGCCGGCCAGCACGGCTCGACCTTCGGCGGCAACCCGCTCGGCACCCGCGTCGCGAACGCGGTGCTCGAGGAGATCGAGCGCGCCGACCTGGTGGCCGGCGCGGTCACCAAGGGCGAGCGCATCCGTGCCGGCATCGCGGCCCTCGGTTCGCCGCTGGTGCAGGAGGTCCGGGGCACGGGCCTGCTCGTCGGCGTCGGCCTGACCGCGCCCGTCGGCCCCGCCGTCAACGCCGCCGCCCTCGAGCGCGGCCTCATCATCAACGCCCCGAACGAGTCGAGCCTGCGCATCGCGCCGCCGCTCATCGTGTCCGACGCCGAGATCGACGAGTTCGTGTCGATCCTCGGCCAGAGCCTCGCGGCCGTCGCCGCCGAGCAGGAGACCTCCGCATGACCCGCCACTTCCTCCGTGACGACGACCTGACCCAGGCCGAGCAGTCCGCGATCCTCGACCTCGCCGCCCAGATGAAGGGTGACCGCTGGGGCGAGAAGCCCCTCGCCGGGCCGCAGACCGTCGCGGTGATCTTCGACAAGTCGTCCACCCGCACCCGGGTGTCCTTCCACGTCGGGATCTCCGACCTCGGCGGCAGCCCGCTCGTGATCACGACGGCGAACAGCCAGCTCGGCGGCAAGGAGACCCCGTCGGACACCGCCCGCGTGCTCGAGCGCATGGTGTCGGCGATCGTCTGGCGCACCTACGCCCAGTCCGGACTCGAGGAGATGGCGGCGGGCACCCGCGTCCCGGTCGTCAACGCCCTGTCGGACGACTTCCACCCGTGCCAGCTCCTCGCCGACCTGCTCACGATCCGCGAGCACCGCGGCACCCTCGCCGGGCAGACCGTGGCGTTCATCGGCGACGGCGCGAGCAACATGGCGCAGTCGTACCTGCTCGCGGGAGCGACCGCGGGCATGCACGTCCGCGTCGCCGCTCCGGCGGCGTTCAGCCCGGACGCCACGGTCGTCGCCGACGCGGAGCGTCGTGCGGCCGAGACCGGTGGCTCCGTCCTGGTCGTCACCGACCCGGTGGCGGCGGTCGCCGGCGCCGACGTCGTGGTCACCGACACGTGGGTGTCGATGGGCAAGGAGGACGAGAAGCAGTCCCGACTCGACACCTTCGCGGGCTACCGGGTGGACGACGAGCTGATGGGGCACGCCGCCGCCGACGCCGTGTTCCTGCACTGCCTGCCGGCGGACCGCGGGTTCGAGGTGACCGCCGAGGTCATCGACGGGCCGCGCAGCATCATCTGGGACGAGGCGGAGAACCGGCTGCACGCGCAGAAGGCCCTGCTCGCCTGGCTCCTGGCCGCGAACGCGACCGGCAGCCCGGCCGCCTGACCCCGCTCGACTGGAGTCCCGTGACCGATCGCATCGTCGTCGCCTGCTCCGCCGGGGTGGACCCGGCGGCAGCCGTCGAGCACTTCGCCGTCGACCACGAGGTCCTGGCCCTGGTGGTCGACCTCGGCGGTCGGTCCCGCGAGGTCGACGCCGTGCGGGACCGGATGCGGGCCGCCGGTGCGGTGGACGCCGTGGTGGTCGACGCGAAGACCGAGTACGCCGACCGGTACGTCGTCGCGGCGGTCCGGGCGAACGCCGGCGGCCCGGGTCGCCCGCTCGTCCCGGCGCTGCGGCTGCCGATCGTCGCCGACCACCTGGTCCGCACGGCCCGGCAGCTCGGCGCGGTCGCCGTCGCGCACCTCACGAGCGCCCCGGACGAGGTCGCCCTCACGACCACGATCGCCGGCCACGATCCCGACCTCCGGGTCCTCCCGGTGCCGACGGCCGTCGTGCCGGCCGGCGGTACCGAGCACGACGTGTGGGGCCGTGTCGTCACCGAGCCGGACCTCGAGGACCCGTGGGCCGCGGTCGAACCTGCGGACTGGGCGCGGACGGCGGACGTCTCCGCGCAGCCGGACACCGAGCCCGACGAGGTCACCGTGACCTTCGAGCACGGCGTCCCGGTCGCCCTCGACGGGCAGCGCTTCCCGGTCCTCCGGCTGCTGCGCGAGCTCGACGCCCTCGCCGGCCGTCACGGGGTCGGTCGGCACGACCTGGTCGTCGACCTGCTCGACGGCCGCAAGGCCCGGCGTGTGGCGGAGACACCGGGTGCGACGGCGCTCGTGGCCGCGCACCAGGACCTCGAACGGATCACCCTCGAACGCGAGGTCCTGCGCTGCAAGCAGGGCGTGGACCGCGAGTGGGCGGAGCTGGTCGACGAGGGTCGCTGGGCGAGCGGACTCCGTCGCGCGCTCGACGCCTTCATCGAGGAGACGCAGCGGCACGTCTCCGGTGACGTCCGGCTCCGGTTGCACGGCGGGGTCGCGAGCGTCACCGGGCGCCGGTCGGAGCAGAGCCTCTTCGACTTCGAGCTGGCCGGGGCACCGGCCACCGGCAGCGTGTCGTTCGCGAGCGCCCGGGCCCGACCGACGCGGACGGCCACGCGGCGCGACCGCGCGAACTGACGCCCCACCGGCACCACGCAGCACCGCCCCCACCAGCACCACGCAGTACCACCCCCCGAAGCACCGCCCACGAACCGAGCACGACCGACCCGTACCCCCAGGCAGGACGACATGACCGACGCGACGCAGCCCAGCAAGACCGACGCCACGAACACGGGCGCCCTCTGGGGTGGCCGCTTCGCCGACGGCCCCAGCGCCGAACTCGCCGCGCTGTCCCGGTCGACGCACTTCGACTGGCAGCTGGCCCCCTACGACATCGCCGGGTCCCGCGCCCACGCCCGTGCCCTGCACACCGCCGGCTACCTGACCGAGGACGAGCTCGGGCGCATGACCGCCGGCCTCGACCGCCTCGAGACCGCCCACGCCGACGGCTCCCTGCAGCCGGACGACGGCGACGAGGACGTCCACGGCGCCCTCGAGCGCCTGCTCATCGCCGACCTCGGCCCGGAACTCGGCGGCAAGCTCCGCGCCGGCCGGAGCCGCAACGACCAGATCGCGACCCTGGGCCGCATGCACATGCTCGACCACGGCCGGCGGATCGGGCGCCTCGTCATCGACCTCGTCGACGCGATCTCGCAGCAGGCGAGCGAGCACCCGGCGGCGATCATGCCCGGCCGCACGCACCTGCAGCACGCCCAGCCGGTGCTCCTCGCCCACCACCTGCTCGCGCACGCGTGGCCGCTCGTCCGGGATCTCGAGCGGCTCCGCGACTGGGCCGACCGTGCGAGTGTCAGCCCGTACGGGGCCGGCGCCCTCGCGGGCAGCTCGCTCGGTCTCGACCCGACGGCGATCGCGCACGAACTCGGCTTCGCCCGCCCCGCCGACAACTCGATCGACGCCACGGCAGCCCGCGACGTCGTCGCCGAGTTCGCGTTCGTCCTCGCACAGGTGGGCATCGACGTGTCCCGTCTGGCCGAGGAGATCATCCTCTGGAACACGAAGGAGTTCGGTTTCGTCCGGCTGCACGACGCCTTCTCGACCGGGTCGAGCATCATGCCGCAGAAGAAGAACCCCGACATCGCCGAGCTCGCGCGCGGCAAGTCGGGTCGGCTCGTCGGCAACCTCACCGGCCTCCTCACGACCTTGAAGGGCCTGCCGCTCGCGTACAACCGCGACCTGCAGGAGGACAAGGAGCCGGTCTTCGACTCGGTCGCCCAGCTCGAGGTGCTGCTGCCGGCCTTCACCGGCATGGTCGCCACGCTCGCCTTCGACACGGAGCGGATGGCCGAGCTCGCGCCGCAGGGCTTCTCGCTCGCGACCGACGTCGCGGAGTGGCTGGTCCGGCAGGGCGTGCCCTTCCGCGACGCGCACGAGATCTCGGGGGCGCTGGTCCGGTACTGCGAGGAGCGCGGGATCGAGCTCGACGAGCCCGGCGACGACGAGTACCGCGCCGTGTCCGCGCACCTCACGCCCGAGGTGCGCGGCGTCCTGACCATCGAGGGCAGCGTCGCGTCGCGCGCCGGTGTCGGCGGGACGGCGCCGGAGCGCGTCGCCGAGCAGCTCGCCGCCCTGACCCGTCGCGTCCACGACCTGGCCGAGGGCGCGCCCTTCACCCGATGAGCGACGCGCTCCTCGCGCTCCTGGCCGAGCCGGCTCCGGTGTGCGCGCCGGCGCTGCTCGGCGCGACGATCACCGGGCGTGGTGTGACACTGCGCATCACCGAGGTCGAGGCCTACTGGGGCCCGACCGACCCGGGGTCGCACGGCCATCGCGGCCCGACACCGCGCAACCGGCACCTCTTCGGGCCGCCGGGCACGCTCTACGCGTACCGCTCGTACGGCATCCACACCTGCGTGAACGTGGTGAGCGGCCCGGAGGGCACGTCGTCCGGCTCGCTCCTGCGCGCCGCCGAGGTCGTCGACGGCATCGAGGTCGCCCGGGCTCGCCGCGGTCCGTCGGTCGCCGACGTCGCCCTGGCCCGCGGTCCGGGCAACCTCGGGCAGGCGCTCGGTGCCGTGCTCGGCGAGGACGACGGCACGTCGCTCCTCGACGGCTCGGGACCGTTCCGGCTCGTGCTCGCACCCGGTCTGGAGGCGCGGCTCGCCTCCGCCGACCCGGCGGACGTGGTCGCGGAGCTGCTCGCCGAGACGGTGGCCGGCCCCGCGAGGACGGCTCCGGTCCGGCGAATCTCGCGCGGACCGCGCACCGGCGTCGCCGGTGTCGCCGGCGGCGCGTCCTTCCCGTGGCGCTCCTGGCGCACCGGTGACCCGACGGTGTCGCCGTACCGACGGCACCGGCGCGCGGTCGACTGACGGGGCCGCGCCGATCCTCCCGGCCGTCGCCCGGTGGCTACGATGGTCGGGTGTCCAGCGCAACCGATCCCGATGTCCTGACACGCCAGCAGAACGACCCCACCTTCGCCTCGGTGTGGGACGAACTGCGCTGGCGCGGTCTGGTGCACGTCTCCACCGACGAGACGGCACTCCAGGAGGCCCTCGACGGCGGGACCGTCACGTACTACTGCGGTTTCGACCCGACCGCACCCTCGCTGCACTGCGGCAACCTGCTGCAGCTGCTCACCATGCGCCGGCTGCAGCTCGCCGGGCACCGGCCGCTGGCGCTCGTCGGTGGGTCGACCGGCCTGATCGGCGACCCGCGTCCCACCGCGGAACGCACGCTGAACACCCCGGAGACGGTCGCCGAGTGGGTGAGCCGACTGCAGGCGCAGGTGTCCCGGTTCCTCAGCCCCGACGGCGAGAACGGCGTGCGGCTCGTCAACAACCTCGACTGGACGGCACCGCTGTCCGCGATCGACTTCCTGCGCGACATCGGCAAGTACTTCCGCGTGAACGCCATGCTGAAGAAGGACGCCGTCGCCGCACGCCTGAACTCCGACGCGGGCATCAGCTACACCGAGTTCAGCTACCAGATCCTGCAGGGACTGGACTACCGCGAGCTCTACCGGCAGTACGGCTGCACGCTGCAGACCGGCGGTTCGGACCAGTGGGGCAACCTGACCTCCGGCACCGACCTGATCCGTCGCACCGAGGGGGTGTCCGTGCACGCGCTCGGCACCCCGCTCATCACGAACTCGGACGGCACGAAGTTCGGCAAGAGCGAGGGCAACGCGATCTGGCTCGACGCCGAGATGACCTCGCCGTACGCCTTCTACCAGTTCTGGCTCAACACGGCGGACGCCGACGTGGTCGCCCGGCTGCGCGAGTTCACGTTCCTCGATCGTGCGGAGATCGGTCGACTCGAGCAGGCGGTCGCCGACGAGCCGTTCCGGCGCGAGGCACAGCGGACCCTGGCGTTCGAGGTCACGTCGCTGGTGCACGGAGCGGCGGCGACCCGGGCGACGATCGACGCCTCGGCGGCGCTGTTCGGCAACGGCGACCTGGCCGCGCTCGACGAGGCGACGCTGCGTGCCGCGGTCGCCGAGCTCCCCGGCACGGTGTCGCTGCCGGGCGAGGCCGACGTCGCTCGCGCGCTCGTCGACACCGGACTCGTGAAGTCGCTCGGCGAAGCGCGCCGGGCGGTCGACCAGGGAGGCGTGTACGTGAACAACCTCCGCGCCGACGACGCGACCGCGCAGCTCGCGAGCCTCGCGCTGCCCGGCGGAGTCGTGGTGCTCCGACGCGGCAAGAAGACCCTGGCGGGCGTCACGCTCGGCTGATCGATCCACCCTCGGTGCACCCGGTGCCCGGTCTCCCGACGGAGACCGGGCACCGCTGCATCCGGAGGAGTTGCACAGTGCGACACGCCCGGGAGTGGGGCGCGGTTGGCGCTCCCGCCCAGCGCTGCGTAGAGTTCTTACTCGTCACCCCAAAGGTGCGGCGGAGCGGCTGGAGCGAGAGCCCAGAGCCTGCCGTCCTCAAGCGGGACCATCCTCCACCGAAGTTCAGATCAAGCCTTGTGCTCGATCGCTTCGACGCTTAGGATGACTACTCCACCGGCCCTCTCCCTCGGGATGAGCCACAGGACCTCGGTCCGACGCGATGCCGGTGGTACCAAGAACACAATGCCCCTCTGGCGGAGCTCCTTCGAGGAGTCGAGTGGG
>NZ_JAUZUZ010000005.1:0-277876 GCF_031844345.1 Curtobacterium sp. BRD11 | reverse complement strand
GTGCCAGCTGGCACCGCGCCTCCAGTCCGTCCATGGGCCCCTCGATCAGCGGGTCGCCTCGTCGCTCGAGGGATCGTCGGCGACGTGGGCCTCGCCGAAGGCATGTGCGTCGAACCAGGCGAGCAGCACCTCTTCCGCCTTGCGCGACCCGCGCTCGCGGGCGATGTCGAGCGCCGTCCGGTCCTCGGCGTCGAGCACCGTGACGTCCGCGCCCCGTTCGATGAGCGCCTCCGTCGTCCCGCGCCGGTCGAACCATGCGGCGGCGTGCAGCGGGGCGAAGCCCCAGCGCGGGTCGACCTCGTCGATCCCGGTCGGGTCCGCGCCGAACCCGTCGAGCTCGAGCGAGAGCCCGCCGACGTCCCCGTGACCCGCAGCGCGCACCGCGGGGGCGGCCCACTCGAGCCAGCCGTCCGGCACCGGGCCGTGCCAGCCGTGGGTGGGGCGCGCCTCCAGGTCGGACCACGCCGACTCGGCGACGGGGCGGACCTCGATCACCACGTCGCGGAAGTGCACCGCGAGCTCGCCGGTGGGGGAGAGCAGCAGGCGGAGCTCCCAGACGTCGGCGTCGACGTGGGCGATCTCGCCGCGGGAGACCTGCACGTCGCCGGCGAGGACCGCGAGCGGTGCGGTGTCCGCGGGCTCGAGGACGGCGCGGTGGAACTCGAGCGTCACGCGGGCGTGGTTCCATCGGCGCCAGAGGCCGTCCGGGGTGTCGAGGACCTCGTCGGTCCGGACGACCACGACGGCCCGGACCGTGCGCGTCGGCGCCTCGTCGATGCCCGCGGTGTCCGGGGTGCCGGTCGCCGTCGTCGTCTCGGTCTCGTGCCACTCGGCGATGCGGGCCTCGTTCCACGTCACGGACGCGAGGGCGGCGATGGACGGGGGTGCGTCGGTGACCAGGCGGGCGAGGTGCTCGGCGTAGCCCTCGACGTCCTCGAGGGAGACGTACCCGACCCCGGGCCAGCCCACTCGACTCCATCGCACGGGGTCGAGCCTACCGAGCCGGTGTCGGGCCGGTGCTCGGACGGCAGGGACGACGAAGGGCACCCCGTGGCGGGGTGCCCTTCGTCGTGGAGCGTGTGGCGTCGGTCAGCGTGCTGCGTCGGTCAGCGTGCTGCGGAGGGGAGGACCTTCGTACCGGTCCCGAGCTCGTCGAAGTCCGGCTCGTCGCCGTCGTAGTAGACGGTGTTGTCCTTGCCCGCGCTGGTGACGTGCTCGACGCTCTCGACGGTGACGGTGTTGCCGTCGCCTTCGATGGTCAGCTGCTCGGTCTCGCCGATGTTGACGGTGTTGCCCTTGCCCATCAGGTTGAACCGGTCACACCCCGGCTGGTCGCCGTGCTGGTCGTTCGCTCGCAGCAGCGCGACGCCGTCCGAGCAGGTCGCGGTCTCCGCGGTGGGTGATCCGCTCGCGCTGGCGGTCGGAGCCGGATCGGGAGTGTGCTGGCTGCAGGCGGTGAGGCCGGCGGCGAGGCTGAGCGCGAGGGCGCTGGCGAGGAGGTGCTTGCGCATGGGACTTCTTCCGGGTCGTCGTCAGTGGCAGAGGGGTGGGCGGGCGAGGAGACGGTGCTCCCCGCCCGCCGGAGGTGGGTGCGGCGCCGGTACTACCGGGTCGCCGCGGGGTTCAGATCGAGGTCGACGCTGCCGTCGGCGGTGTCGTCCGTGGTCTGGGTCACGGTGAAGTGGTACGAGCCGGCGCCGAGCCAGCGGGAGACCTCCCAGTCACCGTTGTCCTTGACCTTGGCCGTGACGGTCGCCAGCGACGGGTTGTTCGGGTCGAGCGTGATCGTGCTGCCCGCCTTGCCCGTGCCGCGGAACGTGACGAGCTCGTTCTGGTGCGAGGAGAGGTTGTCGGGCGAGGTCACGGCGAAGGGCTTCGTGACCTCCGCGGGCTGGTTCAGGTGCATGGTCACCCGGCCCGTCTCCACCTCGTCCGTCGTCTGCGTGACCGTGAACGTGTACTGCCCGGAACCGATCCACCGGTCGATGCTCCACTCGCCGTCGTTGCCGACGGGGGCGGTGAGCGTCGCCAGGTACGGGTTGTTCGGGTCGAGGGTGACCGTGCTGCCGGCGGCGCCGGTCCCGCGGAAGGTCACGAGCTGGTCCTTCACGGTCGCACCGTCGTCCGGCGAGGTCACCGCGAAGGGCTTCACGGCCTCGGCCGACTGGTTGATCCGGACCGTCTTGCGACCGGTCTCGGTGCTGTCCTTCGACTGGATGACGTCGAACTCGTACTTGCCACCGCCGATCCAGCGGTTCACCGACCAGTGGCCGTCGATCCCGACCGTGGCGGTGACCTTCGCGAGGTTCGGGTTCTTCGGATCGATCGTGACCGTGCTCTCCGGCGTACCGGTCCCCTCGAACGTCACCAGCTCGTCCTTGTGCGTGGACCCGGACGTCGGTGCGGTCACGTCGAACGGTCGGTCGACCGGAACGCCGGCCTCCGGCAGCTCGATGCCGTCGACCCGGCTGACGTTGCCACCCTTCGCGGTCTGGATGACGTCGAAGATCCAGGTACCGGTCGTGACCGGACGGTCGACGTGCCAGTTGCCCAGCGGGTCGACGGTGGCGTCGAAGTCGGTCAGGCCCTCGCCGGCGTGCACGACGACCTTCGCACCCGGGGTGCCGGTGCCCTCGAAGCGGACGACCGAGTTCGGCGCGTGGGTGTCCCCGGACTTCGGGGAGGTGACCGTCACCGGGACCACGGCCGCGTCGCGGACCGCGGTGACCTCGGTGGACGAGACCGTGTTCCCCGGAGCGGTCTGGGTCACGGTGTAGGTGTGCGTACCGTCCTGGATCCGCTCGACCGGGATCGAGAAGGCGCCGTGCTCGACCGTTCCGGAGGCGACCTCCTTCTCGTTCTCGGAGATCACGATCCGTGCGCGGTCGGTGCCGGTGCCGGTGATGGTCGTCGAGCTGCCCTCGAAGGGAGCAGCCGGACCAGCTGCGGCCACCGCGGGCCCGAAGTCGGCGTCGACCGTGGTCTCCTGCACGCCGTCGATGCCGGACTGCTCGACCTTCAGCGTGTGCGTGCCCGGGCCCAGCGGGTCGATCTCCGTCGACCAGGAACCGGTGCCGGCCTGGGCTCCTTCGACGGACACGGGGCCGCCGACGGTCTTGCCCTTCTCGTCCTTCACGGTGATCATGCCGCCGGTGACACCGGTGCCCTTGACGATCGCCTTCTTCGTCACGTCCTCGGGGAACTCGACCTCGGCGGTCGGCTTCGCGACGGACGACTTGCCCGGGTTGACCGTGATCTCGGCCCGGGTGCGGTTGTAGCCCTTCGAGATGCCCTCGACGACGAGCTGGTACTCGCGGTCCTCGAGCTCAGACGTCACGATGCGGTACGTGTTCGAGGTCCCGGCCTGGTTCGCGCCGAGGATGTTCTGCGGCTTGCCCTTCTCGTAGACCTTCACGCCGCTCTTGTCCTGCGCGTCACCCTTGATCGTCAGCGACTGCCCGGGATCGACCTCGAAACCGTCGTCCGGGGACGTGATCGACACGCCCTTGCCGTAGTCGATCGTCAGGTCCGAGTGCGCGTAGTCCTCACCGCGGACGATCTCGTGGACGGTGAGGGCGTACTCGCCCGCCCTGTTCGGCGCATTGAGCGTGGTCTCCCAGTGCCCGTTGTCGTCCACCGGGACGGTCTTGACGTCGGTCTTGCCGTTCTTGATCCGGACCGAGGAGTTGGGCTGTGCGTCACCGAACACGGTGACGTTCTCCATCAGGTCGGAGGAGAAGCGGGAGTCTGCCGTGAGCGGGGCGACGTGCAGGTCGACGGTCACGTCGTACTGCGCGATCTCGGTGCCGCCGTCGAACGCGGTCACGTGGATGACGGTCTCGCCCAGGGGGAGATCGGTCACCACGTCCTCGAATGCGCCGCTGTCAGCGATCTTCGGCGAGTGCTCCTTCGTCTTGCCGTTCTTGTCCACCCAGGACACGTCGACCCCCGTCGCTGTCGCCGGCGCGAAGCCGTCGAGGTGCGCCGTGCCCGCCTCGAGGTCGATGTCCTTCACCTGCGCGAAGAGGTCGGAGATCTTGATCCGGGTCCGGACACCCTGCGTCCAGGCGTAGACGTACCCCTCGGCCAGGCGCGAGGCCTTGTCGTTGAGCTCCATCGAGAACGCGCCGCTCGTCGCGGCCTTGACGTTCTGCAGCGACTCGGACTGCACACGCGAAGCACCGACGTAGACGTTCGCGCCGCCCGGTGCCTTGCCGCTGAGCACGAGCTTGCCGCTGGCGTTCCGCGCGACGTGCAGGTCGGTCACCGCGGCGGTGCGCCCGGTCGGCACCTCGAACGGCTGGTCCTGGTCGCTGAACTTGACGAGGACCTTCTGCCCCCACCCGATCGAGTCCGGCAGCTTCTGCGTCAGGTTGCCGCCCGCGTCGAGCGTGTAGGCCTTCGACTGCAGGCCGTCTGAGTCCGAGATGGTCACCGTTGTGTTCGGTGTCCCGTCAGTGACGCGCATTTCCACACTGTCGGTCGCAGAGTCGTACGTCGCGTTCGCTGATCGGATCGGAGTGATTGCAGCAACGTCGTCGGAGATTGGTGTGGCGCTTCGGAGGTCCACCCAACCAGCGGTCTTCGTTGCCTTGACGGCCTTCCCATCCACCTTCCGCGTCATCACGATGCGCTTGTAGCCGGAGTACTCGACCTCCCGGAGCTGCATGACTTGACCGGCAGAACCGTCGCAGGTGACGAACCGGAGTCCCGTGCTCGTGCCGTCGAGACAAAGCGTCCCGTCGGCCGTCTGGATTGGACCCTCAGTCCCAGACTTCGGCACGAGAATTTCCGACGCCCGCTCGGCAGCGCCTTCCCTGTCGAAGCCGACACCAAGCCGCCAAACTGTGCCCTGCTCGTCGACCGTGAGCTGCGTCACGCTCGGGTGGCTTTGGCGGTCCCAGAAGAAGTCATCCATGACCCACTTCATGCTTTCCTGTGGACTGCTCTGAGGTGTGGCCTGGGCGGCTGGGCCGAAGCTCAGCCCCGTCACGATGGTGGCGGCAGCGAGGCCAGCGGCCCCGACTGCTCGGAGTGTGTTCTTCATGTAAGAGGAGATGTCTTTCGGGATCGTGCCGTGCGGACACACGGCTCCAACATGGACATATGAAATATTGAATGAAGAAGCTGGAATCATGCCGAGTGCGATGCATAGACGATGCGCACCGCCCTGAGCCCACTCGGCGCAAGTTTTCGGTGTCGGACTTGACGCACCCCTCATGGCGAGTAAACTTGAGTGCAGCGGACGCAACTCCGCGTAGGCTTCAGCAAGACCACGAACCCAACCGAAGGAGCACCACAACATGGGACGTGCAGTAGGCATCGACCTCGGAACCACCAACTCGGTCGTCAGCGTGCTCGAGGGTGGCGAGCCCACCGTCATCGCGAACGCCGAGGGGCTCCGCACCACGCCGTCGATCGTCGCCTTCACGAAGGACGGCGAGGTCCTGGTCGGCGAGACCGCGAAGCGCCAGGCCGTCACGAACGTCGACCGCACCATCGCCTCCGTGAAGCGCCACATCGGTACCGACTGGAAGGTCGACATCGACGGCAAGAGCTACACGCCGCAGGAGATCTCGGCCCGCACCCTCGGCAAGCTCAAGCGCGACGCCGAGCAGTACCTCGGTGAGGACGTCACCGACGCGGTCATCACCGTCCCGGCGTACTTCAACGACGCCGAGCGCCAGGCCACGAAGGACGCCGGTGAGATCGCCGGCCTCAACGTCCTCCGCATCATCAACGAGCCGACCGCCGCGGCGCTCGCCTACGGCCTCGACAAGGGCAAGGAGGACGAGCTCATCCTGGTCTTCGACCTCGGTGGCGGCACGTTCGACGTCTCCCTGCTCGAGGTGGGCAAGGACGACGACTTCTCGACGATCCAGGTCCGAGCGACCTCGGGCGACAACCGCCTCGGCGGCGACGACTGGGACCAGCGCATCGTCGACCACCTCGTCAAGAAGTTCAAGGACGAGCACGGCGTCGACCTGTCCACGGACAAGATCGCGAAGCAGCGCCTGAAGGAAGCCGCTGAGCAGGCAAAGAAGGAGCTCTCGTCGCAGATGTCGGCGAACATCCAGCTCCCGTACCTGACGCTGACCGCCGAGGGCCCGCTGAACCTCGACGAGACCATCTCGCGCGCGCAGTTCGAGCAGATGACCTCCGACCTGCTCGACCGCACGAAGAAGCCCTTCAACGACGTCATCAAGGAGGCGGGTGTCAGCGTCAACGACATCGCGCACGTGGTGCTCGTCGGTGGTTCGACCCGCATGCCCGCCGTGGCCGAGGTCGTCAAGAGCCTGACCGGCGGCAAGCAGCCGAACCAGGGCGTCAACCCGGACGAGGTCGTCGCCGTCGGCGCCGCCCTGCAGGCCGGTGTCCTGAAGGGCGAGCGCAAGGACGTCCTGCTCATCGACGTCACGCCGCTGTCCCTCGGCATCGAGACCAAGGGCGGCCTGATGACGAAGCTCATCGACCGCAACACCGCGATCCCGACCAAGCGCAGCGAGACCTTCACGACCGCTGACGACAACCAGCCGTCGGTCGCGATCCAGGTCTTCCAGGGCGAGCGCGAGTTCACCCGTGACAACAAGCCGCTCGGCACCTTCGAGCTCACCGGCATCGCCCCGGCTCCCCGCGGCGTGCCGCAGGTCGAGGTCACCTTCGACATCGACGCCAACGGCATCGTGCACGTGTCCGCGAAGGACAAGGGCACCGGCAAGGAGCAGTCGATGGTCATCTCCGGCGGCTCGTCGCTGCCGAAGGAGGACATCGAGCGCATGGTGCGCGAGGCCGAGGAGCACGCCGCCGAGGACAAGGCCCGCCGCGAGGCCAATGAGCGTCGCAACCAGGCCGAGCAGCTCGTCTACTCGATCGAGAAGCTCATCAAGGAGAACGACGACAAGCTCCCCGCGGACGTCAAGTCCGAGGTGCAGGCTGACGTCGATTCCCTCAAGTCGGCCCTCGCGGGTGACGACGACGAGGCCGTGAAGACCGCCTTCGACAAGCTCAACGAGTCGCAGGGCAAGCTCGGCCAGGCCATCTACTCGCAGCAGGACGCGGGCGCCGCGGCCGGTGGCGAGCAGCCGACGGCCGACGGCCAGGGGCAGCAGGCAGACGACGAGGACATCGTCGACGCCGAGGTCGTGGACGACGAGGACGACAAGGACAAGAAGTAACGATGACGGACCCCAAGGACAACGTGCCGAACGAGGACGAGCCCCAGGTCGAGGGCGACGCCACCAACGCGCAGGAGCCCGAGGACCTCATCGAGGCGGAGGGGCCGGACGTGGAGATCCCCACGGACGGCCCCGCCGCCGGCGGCCCGCAGGCCGACCAGGCGAAGGGCGACCAGGCGGGTGCCGGCGAGGCCAGCGACCTCTCCCCGGAGGACCAGGCCCTGCTCGACGACGCGGCCCGCGGCATGGAAGAGGACAAGCTGTCGCAGGCCGACCGTGACCTCGTCGCCGACATGCGCGCCGACATGCTCCGCGCGCAGGCCGAGCTGGTGAACTTCCGGAAGCGCGTCGAGCGCGACCGTGAGGCGAACCGCGACGCCGTCATCGCTGAGGTCGTCCGCGCCCTGCTGCCGGCCCTCGACGACCTGACCCGCGCCGAGGCGCACGGCGACCTGACCGAGGGCCCCATGCAGGTCATCGGCCAGAAGATCCGCGGCGGCTTCGAGAAGTTCAAGCTGGTGCAGATCGGCGAGAAGGGCGAGCTCTTCGACCCGAACGTGCACGAGGCGATCGTGCAGCTGCCGACGCCGGGTGCGACCGACCAGACCGTGGCGGACGTCGTGGAGCCGGGCTACAAGCTCGGCGACCGCGTGCTCCGCGCGGCCAAGGTCGCCGTCGCGGTCCCCGCCTGAGGCTCGGGAAGGAGGTAGGGATTCATGGCCAGTCAGGACTGGTTCGACAAGGACTTCTACAAGGTCCTCGGCGTCGACAAGACGGCGAGCGACGCTGAGCTGAAGAAGACCTACCGGAAGCTCGCCCGGCAGTACCACCCGGACTCCAACCCGGGTGACGCTGCCGCCGAGTCCCGCTTCAAGGAGATCAGCGAGGCCTACTCGGTGCTCTCCGACAAGGAGCAGCGCGCCGAGTACGACCAGGTCCGTGCCATGGGCTCCGGCGCCCGCTTCACCGCGGGTGGCCCGGGCCAGGGCGGCGGGTTCGAGGACGTCTTCGGCGGGATGTTCGGCCAGCAGGGCGGGCAGCGTGTGCGCTTCGGCCAGGGCGGTGCTCGCGGCGGCGCCGGCGGCTTCGAGGACATCCTCGGCGGGATGTTCGGCGGCGGTCAGGGCTTCGGGCAGTCGTCCGGCGGCTTCCGCGGCTTCGGTGGTCCGACCAAGGGTCGCGACGTCACGGCGTCGACGACGCTCGACTTCACCACCGCGATCGCCGGTGACACCGTCAAGCTCTCGCAGGGCAACGGCCGACCGGTGAACGTCCGCGTCCCCGCGGGCGTCGCCGACGGGCAGAAGATCCGCCTGCGCGGGCGCGGCGAGCCGAGTCCGGACGGCGGAGAGGCCGGCGACCTGGTCGTCAGCGTCTCCGTCCGCAAGCACCCGGTCTTCGAGCGCGACGGGCAGCACCTCCGCGTGGACGTCCCCGTGACGTTCGTCGAGGCGGCGCTCGGCGCGACGATCCAGGTGCCGACGCTCGGCGGCGAGCCCGTCAAGCTCAAGGTCGCCCCCGGCACGCCGTCCGGCCGCGTCCTGCGCGTCAAGGGACGCGGGGTCACGACCAAGAGCGGCACCGGTGACCTGCTCGCCACCGTGCAGGTCGCGGTGCCGTCGCACCTGTCGGACAAGCAGCGCGAAGCCGTCGAGGCCCTCCGCGCAGCCCTGCCCGACGAGGACCCCCGCGAGGACCTCCTCGCCAAGGCGCGCAGCTAGCGCTGCGCAACCAGCACGACAACCGGCCTGGAGGCTCGGCGCGGCTCCGTGAGGAAGCCGCACCGGGCCTCCAGGCTGGTTCTGCACCACGAGGACGACGGAAAGGAACCAGCCATGACCGACATGGACGAGAACTCGCCCGTCCTCGCGATCGCGGTGGCGGCGGAGCTCGCCGAGATGCACCCGCAGACGCTGCGGCAGTACGACCGGCTCGGCCTGGTCGTGCCGGGCCGCACCCGCGGTGGCTCGCGCCGCTACTCGATGCGCGACGTCGCGCAGCTGCGCGAGATCGCGCGACTCGGGTCCGAGGGGGTGTCGCTGGAGGGGATCCGGCGGGTGCTCGACCTCGAGAACGAGAACCTGGTGCTCCGCGACCGCGTGCGCGAGCTGGAGCGGGCGCTCGCCGATCAGCTCATCGCGCGCCCGGGCGCCCGTGTCTTCGCGGCGACGACCACCGGCGCTGCAGTCCCGCTGCGCGCGGGCATGCGACCGCAGCGGAACACCGCGGTCGTGCTGTACCGCCCAGAGCGCTGACCGAACGTAGTATGTCGCATTTCGATTGACTGTTCTCGATCACGAAGGCCGTGATCGAGAACAGGAGGAACGATGCGACGACGAACACGGTTGCTCAGCGCGATCGGGAGCGCGGTGCTGGTGGGGGCCCTGACCCTGGCTCCCACGACGTCGGCAACGGCGGCCGCTGATCCGACCGGTGCACCGGTGGGATCGACGCGGACCGTCGCGAAGGCTCCGACCGGGGTCGGACTGACGCCCCTCGGCCCGGACCGGTACCAGGTGACCGGGCAGCCGCACTGCGGGACGATCGAGTACACGTGCCAGATCCACGTCGGGAACGTCGGGCCGACGAGTGCGAGCGACTACCACTGGGACGGCGGGGTCTCGACGGCCGAGTTCGCAGCCGGCTGGCCGTTCGGCCAGACCCGGACGCCGGTCTACTGGACGTACGCCTGCTCCGTCTTCGGGTGCAAGAACTCGGCGACGGTGACGGCGGGCTCCGCGACGCGCCCGTTCCCGCAGCTCGGCATCACTGCCAGGGTGCAGAGCAAGAACGACACGAACCGATCGGCGGTGATCACCGGCACGGCGACCCGCCGAGCGGTCATCAAGCGCGGCGGCGCCCAGGTGGCGACGGCGACGAGTGATCGGACCGGGACGTGGAGCACGACCGTGACGGGCCTGTCGACCGGGCAGAACAGGATCACGTTCCAGCAGTGGGTCGACGATCGGTACCGGGACGAGACGTCGGTCGTGGTGGACTTCCCGCCGACGCCCGGCCAGATCGTCGTGACACCGGCACGGCGGACCTGCAGCGCGGTGCCACGACGCCGGTCTCGGTGTCGTTCACGGCGAAGTCCGCGTTCCACACGCCGACGGGGAAGCTCGTCGTCACCGCACCGGAGGGTACGACGTTCGCTCCGGGCCAGGACCGGCAGCGTGGCGAGTACCTGGACGGCGGCACCTGGCACCGGTTCGGCGGGGACTCGCTCGTCGACGGGTCGCGAGCACCCGACGGGCGGACGTACACCTTCCAGCTCGGGAACCGTGACTGGGACGTGACGAAGGACCAGCGCTTCCGCTTCACCCTGGACGTCCAGACCCCGGCCGACGTCGCGACGACCACGAGCAGCATGACCGGCAAGCTGTCCGGGACCTTCCCGGGCGCCTCGTTCGACACGACCGCCACCACCACGACGACCGTGGTCGACCAGGCGCTCAGTGCACGGATCGAGAGCCAGGACGCGGTGGCCCGGACGGCGACGCTGGCCGGGACGGCGCCCCGCCGTGCGGACTCCCTCGACGTCACGTGGGAGCGCGACGGCGGGACGGTCACGCGGACGGTGACGCCGACGGACGGAGCCTGGCGCTTCGTCGTCGACGGCCTGCGCGACGGTGACACGACCGTGCGGGTCGTGGCGAAGGTCGGCGGGCAGGCACTCGGCGACCCGGTGCCCGTCACCGTGCACCTCGACGCCGCGCCGTTCAGCGCCACGGCGCGCTTCGCGGCTGACGTCACGAAGCCGGTGGTCATCGAGGGGTCCGGGACCGCCGGTGGAACCGTCCGGATCGAGGGGGCCTGGGCGACCGTCCCGCCGGTTCCGGTCGGGGTCGACGGCCACTGGTCCGTCACCGTGCCTGCGCCGGACCAGCCGGGGAAGCAGTCCGTGACCGCCGTGCAGACCGTCGACGGCCAGCCCGCCGGCTCGGAGCGAGTCGAGGTCGACTACGGCCGGGCCGTGCGCATCACCTCACCCGGGGACGGCTTCCAGATCACGCCGGTCTGGAACCAGGTGCGCGTCAGCGGGACGGCCGAGCCCTACGCGCGCGTGAGTCTCGGCGAGGGTGGCGACACGGCGGCGTACGGATCGGTCACGGCGAACGCTGCCGGGAAGTGGGCGATCACGACCCCGCCGCTCGCGCTGCGCGAGCACGACCTGGTGGCGACGGCGCTGTCGAAGGGTGCGAACACCACGCGGGACACGGTGCGGATCGTCCCCGAGGGCTGACCCGGACCGGTCGTCGACGGGTTGGCGGCGTGACCGGTTCCGCTTCCGGTTCCGCCGCCGGCCCGTCCGTCACGGGAGGTCGTCGTCGAACAGCTCGCGGCGGACGCCGTCGACCGCGGTGCAGCGGGGGAGCGCGGGGCGGTCGTCCTCGGGGGAGCAGCGCTCGGGGCGGTGCGCCCGGACCGTGTCGATGACCGAGCGGACGCAGGACGCGCACACGTCAGGACCGCCCGCGGTCGGGGTCGGGGAGCAGGTGGACCGTCCAGGTCGCCCGCTCCGCGAGCCGTCCGTCGCGGCAGTCGACCGCGACGCGGAGTGCGACGAGGCCGTTCCGGATGTGCTCCCAGGGCAGTGCGCTCCGGATGTCGTCGTGGCGCAGGCGGTAGGTCAGGCCGTCGAGGGTCCCGCTCAGGGCTGCGACGAGCAGGGGGTTGTCGCACGCGGCCAGGAACGTCCGGTAGACCGGGGTGATCGCGTCGGAGCCCCACTGCCACGTCGGCATCGCCATGCAGTCGAGCACGAGCCCGATGCGGCGGAAGAGTGCGGCGCGGTCGCGGTCCCCGAGGTCGCCGATCGTGGTGCGGACGACGCCTCCGAAGAGCAGCCCGAGGGTCTGCAGCGTCGGGATGAGTTCGTCGCGGCGGGGAACCGTGACGCGCGTGTACCGGTTCGGGCGGAACTCGACGAGACCGAGGTGCCCGAGGTCCGACAGTGCTTCCCGCACCGGGGTCCGGGAGCACCGGAGCCGGAGCGCGAGCTGTTCGTCGTCGAGCAGGGTCCCCGGGGCGAGCGCCCCGCTCATGATCTCGGTCCGCAGGCGTTCCCGCGCCTGGTCCCGCAGGCGGGGACGCCGGCCGGCGTCTGGCGAAGCGAACATCGGCCCCTCTCGCTCGTCCTGCCGTTGCTCGTCGCGCAACGGTCTCCTCCGAGCGTAGGGGCTTGGGATACCACCGGCTTCGGTGATATACCGCTGCCGTGCGCACCGGCGCGGCTCCGCACCGTCGTCTGAGTACCCTGGGGCCGTGCCATTCGACTTCGCCGACCACTTCCGGCGCTCCCCGGTCAACGACGAACCCGACCTCGTCGCGATCGACGGCACCGACCGCTTCATGCTCGACGAGGCACCGCACGTGCACGGGGACGCGCTCCGGCAGCCCGGCGAGGTCGCCGTCGTCGACGACCGGTACGGGGTGCTGACCCTCGGAGCGATGACCGTGCACGGCGCGTCGGGCGTCCGGGTCGTGCAGGACTCGCTCGTCGGGGTGCGGGCGCTGCAGGCGAACGCCGGCACCTTCGGCCGAAGCGGCTTCGTGCTGACCGAGACGCTCGAGCAGGCCTTCCGCGACGTCCGTCTGGTGCTCCTCCGGCTGTCGAAGTCGAACGACCGGCTCGACGAGCTCGCCCGCGCCGTCGCACGATGGGCGGCGCCCGACGTGGTCCTGCTCTGCGGCGGGGTCTCGAAGCACATGAACCTGTCGCAGAACGACGTCCTGCGCCGGTACTTCGGCGAGGTCACCGCGTCACGGGGGCGCGGCAAGTCCCGGTTGCTCGTCGCGCAGGACCCGCTCCGTGCGACGGCGGTGCGCGCGGACGCGACGAACCCCTGGCCGCGGTCCGTGCACGTCGACGAGCTCGGGATGACGCTCGTCGCGCACGGCGGCGTCTTCGCGGGGACGTCGCTCGACCAGGGCACCCGGGTGCTGCTCGACGTCATGGACGACGCCGTCCCGTCGGCGCGGGTCGCGGTCGACCTCGGGTGCGGGAACGGCGTCATCGCGACTGCTCTGGCGCGCCGCCGCCCGGCCGTCAAGGTGGTCGCGACCGACGTCTCGGCGATCGCCGTGGCGTCGACGCGGGCGACGGCGGTGGCGAACGGCGTCGCGGACCGGGTGACGGTCGTCCGGTCGGACGCGGGCGACGAGCTCGACGAGGGGTCTGCGAAGCTCGTGCTCTGCAACCCGCCCTTCCACGAGGGCACCACGGTGAGCACCGACGCGGCCGAGGCGATGTTCCGCAACGCGGCCACGATCCTCCAGGCCGGCGGTGAACTGTGGTGCGTCTGGAACTCGCACCTGCGGTACCGACCCGTGCTCGAGCGGCTCGTCGGACCGACCCGACAGGTCGTCCGGACCGCGAAGTTCACGGTGACGGCCTCGCGCCGGGCCGACTGAGGCGGGGACGACGACGGCCCCGTCACCGTGGTGACGGGGCCGTCGTGCGCGAGCGGTCGGGCTCAGATGTGCACGGACACCTGGGTCTGCTTGCCGCCGGCGGTCACGGTGATCACGTGGTCACCCTTCGCGAGACCGGACAGGGAGAGCTTGCCCTCGCCGTCGGCCTTGATCGCGCCCGCCGCGAGCTGCTGCTCGCCCTCGTGGGCCTGCAGGCCGGCGATGCCGGTGGGGAGGCCCCACACGGTGATCTGCGCGGTGCCGAAGAGGGCACTGGTGCTCGTGACCTGGGCCTCGAGCTGGTCGGCGGCGTGGTCGCCGTTGCCGATCGTGAGCGTGCGCTCGACCTGCTCGCCGTCGATCGTGGCGGTCGCGGTGACCACCGTGGTGAGCTTCTTCGGAGCGGTCAGGACGACCTGGGCCGCTTCCTCGTCGCCGAGGGTCACCGTCTTGGTCTCGCCGTTGGCCGCGACGGTCACCTCGGTGCCCGTCGGGCCGAGGACGTCCACGGCGACCTGGCTGTCGCTGATGCGGGTCGAGTCGACGGCGAACGCGGTGTCGGACGCGCCGTCACCCGGCTCCTCGGTGCCGCTGCCGTCGCCGGGCTCCTCGGTGCCGCTGCCGTCGCCGGGCTGCTCGGTGCCCTCGCCGGGCTGCTCGGTGCCCTCGCCGGGCGCCGAGTACGTGAGGACGTAGTCCGAGCTGGTCCAGGCGCCCGTACGGCTCTCGAAGAGGAAGTGCAGGTCGTTCTCGCCCTCGTGCAGGTCGCGGGAGAAGGCCAGCGTGAACTCGCCGTCGGCGTTCGCACGCCCCGACGCGTAGGTGCGGCCGTTCGCGTCCTCCAGGTCCACCGGGCTGTAGGCGCGGACGCCGGAGCCGGAGATGGCGGGACGTGCCTCGTGGACGGTCGATCCGCTCGCCAGGGCCGGCTCGAACGTCGAGGACTTCGGCGTGTAGGTGATGTCGAGTCGCTGGCGCTCGACCCAGTCGCCGTTCGCCTGCTGGAAGCGGACGACGACCCGGTTCTCGCCCTTGTAGAGGGAGCCCTCGAGCTTCGTGGACCAGTGCCCGTGCTCGTCGGCGGTGGCGACGCCGAGCGCCGGGCCGGTGATGCCGCCGATGCTCACCGAGCCGCCGGGACGGGCGGTGCCCTCGAACGTCGGCTGCGAGGTGCGGACCTCGTCGCCGTCGTGCAGGTTCGTCACGGCCTCGACCGGGGACTGCCCCTCGCCGGGCTGCTCCCCGCCGCCCTGCTGGCCGTCACCCTGACCGGCACCCGGCTGCTCCCCGCCGCCCTGCTGGCCGTCACCCTGACCGGCAGCCGGCTGCTCGCCGCCGCCCTGCTGGCCGTCGCCCTGACCGGCACCCGGCTGCTCGCCGCCGCCCTGCTGGCCGTCGCCGGGCTGCTCGCCGTCGCCGGGCTGCGTGCTGCCGGTGTCGACCGGGGCCCAGTTGCTCACGGCGAACAGGTCGTGGTTCGGGGTGCTGGCCGGGATCACGTCGTTCACGGCGCGGAGCGCGGCCTGCTCGGCGGCGGCACCGCCCGGGATCGTGATCTCGAAGCGGCCGTCGGCGCCGGTCGGGGCGCTCGCCACGATCGACCCCCGGTCGAGCGATGCCTCGACGCGCACGTCGCGGTTCGCGGTGCCGCGGACGACCAGGTCGTCGCCCTTCCGGTCGACGGACGAGACGACCGGGTCGGCGGCGTAGGCGTCGAGCTGCGCCTGGTCCGGAGCACTGTGGTACCCGTCCGCCTTGACGACCGCGGCGGTGATGACCTGCGGACCCGACGGCAGGACGGCGAGGTCGCAGGTGTACAGGTGCTGGTTCGCCGGGGTGTTGTGTCCGGTGCAGAGCAGGTGGCCCTGCTGGTCGACGACCTTGAGCGAGCCCTTCGAGACCGAGCTCGTGACCGCGACGGACGGGGTCGCGCGGCTCGCTTCGAAGACGCTGAGCCCGTCGCGCTCGCCGGTGCTCCGCGCCCCCTGGACCTCGTTGATGCCGGTGAAGCTGTCGGCGATGGGTCGCTCGTGCGTCGCGCCCGGGATCGTCGGGAGGTCGGGTGCCGCGTTGGCGGCCGTCGCGACGACGAAACCCGACGAGGTGAGGACGAGTCCGAGTGCCGCCCCGGTGGCGGCACGGGTGATCTTGCGCATGGGTTCCTTTCGGTGGGATCCGTGCCAGTGACAGCGCGGACGAGCACCCATGTTGTATTTCGCATACTGAAACTATTCCGGGTGTGAGCGATACCCCGTGCACGACGAAGCGCCCCGCCGGTGGCGGGGCGCTTCGTCGACGTGACCTCGGATCAGGCGGGGACGTAGTCGAACGTGTCGGGGTCCGGGCCCGTGCGGTGGCCCTTGTCGAGCGACGTGATCGCCGTCATGTCGTCGTCGGAGAGCTCGAAGTCGAAGATCGCGAAGTTCTCCTCGACCCGCGAGCGCGTGACCGACTTCGGGAAGACGATGTCGCCGCGCTGGATGTGCCAGCGGAGGACGACCTGCGCCGGGGTCTTGCCCGTGGCGCCGGCGATACGGGTGATGGTCTCGTCGTCGAGCACGAGGCCCTGAGCGATCGGGGACCAGGCCTCGGTGGCGATGCCGTGCTCGGTGCCGTATGCGCGGAGCTCGTCCTGCACGAGGTACGGGTGCACCTCGATCTGGTTGACGGCCGGGGTGATCGTCGTCTCGGCGGCCAGGCGGTTGAGGTGGTGCGCCTGGAAGTTGCTCACGCCGATCGAGCGGGCGGTGCCGGCGTGGTAGAGCTCCTCCATCGCCTTCCAGGTCGGGACGAAGTCCGTCACGGTCGGCAGCGGCCAGTGGATGAGGAAGAGGTCGGTGTACCCGCCGAGCAGGTCGGCCGACTTCTTGCCGTTCTCGGCGGCGAGGGCCGGGTCGTGGAAGCCGTTGTTGAGCTTCGACGTGACGAAGATCTCCTCGCGCGGGATGCCGGACGCCTCGATGGCCTCGCCGACCTCCTTCTCGTTGCCGTACATCTCGGCGGTGTCGATGTGGCGGTAGCCGACCTCGAGCGCGGTGAGGGTCGCCTCCTTCGTGTCGGAAGGATCGATCTGGAAGACACCGAAGCCGAGCTGCGGGATGGTCTTGCCGTCGTTCAGGGTGATGTTCGGAACGGTCATGTCACCATGCAACCAAAGCGCCCCCAGGAGGCATTCCGGCAACACTCAGTCGGGCGCGCTGCGCGCGGGAACCGGACCGCTCAGGCGAGCGCGGCCGTGATGTACGCGAGCAGGGCGTCCCCGTACGCCACAGCCGGGTCGTCGCTCCGGAACTCCCGGGCGACCCCGTCGATCGTCGCCGTGACGACGAACCCGGCGGCGAGCGACACGAACGCCGGTCCGAGCAGGTCGCGCAGCTGGTCCTCCCGCGGGAGCCAGAGCGACTCGGACGCCTCGACCGAGTCGAGCGCCCACTCCGTCGTCCCGTTGAAGCCGAGCGAGGTGCCGCTGGGGTGGTCGTGCCGCTCCACCGTCATCTCGGAGACGGTGTAGACGTCGTCGTCGACCCCGGGCTTGTCGATCACGAACCGGTCGCCCGTCCCCGGGTGCCAGCGGAGTCCGGCGTCGCGCAGCGACCGGGCGAGTTCGACGGTGATCACCGCACCACCCTGCCACGCAGGGCCGGAGGGCGGACACGACCCGACGGGGCCCGACGCCGTCAGGACGCGTCGCGCGGTCCGTCGTCGCGGACGTGGTCGCCGGCAAGGTCGACGTACTAGCATCGCCGAGCACCCCCGCGCGCGACGAGCACTCGTCCGCGCGCGCGGACGCGACGACGCCTGGGCGACCGGTGCCGTGCCTCCCGGCCGCTCACGCGACCACGGGCACGACCGCCGGCCGGTGTCACGGTGCCGGGGCGGCCACGAGCCGCCGCCGGCTCCTGTCCGCCCTCCCCGTCCGCCCAGCAAAGGACCCGCATGACCCTCGAGCGCGAGGAACTCCGCGACGACTGGACCGTGGCGATCGCCGGCGACCAGGTGCCGACCGGGGCACCGGCCGGGATCACGGGTCGCACGATCCCCGCCACGGTGCCGGGTCAGGTGCACACGGACCTCGAACGCGAGGGACTCGTCGCGGACCCGACGTTCGACCGCAACGAGGACGGCGCGAAGTGGGTCGGCCGGGCCGACTGGGCCTACCGGCGGACGGTGGACGTCGCACCTCGGGGGCACGAGCGCGTCGACCTGGTGTGCGAGGGGCTCGACACGGTCGCCGAGCTGAGCCTCGACGGCGTGGTCGTCGGCACCACCCGCAACATGCACCGGCGGTACCGGTTCGACCTCAACGACGTCCCGGGTGCCGCGGGCGACCGCGAGCTCGAGCTGCTCTTCGAGTCGCCGTACCGCGAGGCCGGCCGGGTCGCCGCCCGCGCCGGCTCGATGCCGGGACCGTACGACGAGCCGTTCCCGTACATCCGCAAGCAGGCCTCGAACTTCGGCTGGGACTGGGGTCTGACCGCGGTGACGAGCGGTCCGTGGCGTCCGGTCGCGATCGAGCGCTGGTCCACGGCGCGGCTCGCCGAGGTGAAGCCGCTGGTCGACGTCGAGGCCGGCGAGGGCGTCCTCGACGCGCACGTGCGGGTCGAGCGGTCCGGGATGAACGACCTCGACCAGGACGGTGAGGACGACGACCTCGTGCTCGTCGTCACGGTCGCCGGCCCGACCGTGGACGGCGGGACGACCCGACAGCGCTCCCGGGCGCAGCTGACCCCGAAGGACGACGAGACCGTCGTCACGGTGCGCGTGCCCGAGGTGCGGCGCTGGTGGCCGCGCGGCTACGGCGAGCAGCCCCGGTACGACGTGACCGTCGAGCTGCAGACCGTCGACGGCGAGGTCCTGGACCGTCGGACGGCGAAGACGGGCTTCCGCTCGGCCCGGATCGACACCGCGGACGACGCGATCGGCAAGCCCTTCACCGTCGTGGTGAACAGCACCGTCATCGACGTCCGCGGCGTGAACTGGATCCCGGACGACGTCATCGTGTCGCGGGTGGACCGCGCGCGGACCGCGGACCGGCTCGGCGTCGCCGCGGACCTCGGCGTGAACCTCGTCCGTGTGTGGGGTGGCGGGGTCTACGAGTCCGACGACTTCTACGACGTCTGCGACGAGCTCGGCCTGCTCGTCTGGCAGGACTTCGCGTTCGCCTGCGCGGCCTACCCCGAGATCGAGCCGATCCGCAGTGAGGTCGTCGCCGAGGCCCGGGACAACGTCGCACGCCTGGCCGGCCACCCGTCGCTCGTGGTCTGGAACGGCAACAACGAGAACATCTGGTTGCACGACGCGGACGGCTGGGCCGAGGAGCTCGGTGACCGCGGCTGGGGGCTCGACTACTACCTCGACCTCCTCCCGACGATCGTCGACGCGGTCGACCCGTCGCGCTTCTACACGGTCGCCTCGCCCTGGTCGGGTTCCGAGACCCTGCCCGCGAACGACGTCGACCACGAGACGCACCACTCGTGGGACGTCTGGAACCGGCTGTCCGACGACCACTACCGCGACTCCGTCCCGCGGTTCGTGTCCGAGTTCGGGTGGCAGGCACCGCCCGCCTGGCGCACCCTCCGCGACGCGGTCACGGACGAGCCGCTGCGCGTGGACTCGCCCGGTGTCGTGCACCACCAGAAGGCCGACGACGGCATGGGCAAGCTGGCACGGGGGATCGAGCCGCGCTTCGGCGTCGTCGATCCGGCCGAGTTCGACCGCTGGCACTACCTGACGCAGCTGCAGCAGACGCGGGCCGTCGCGACCGGCGTCGAGCACTGGCGGACGCACTGGCCGCGGAACACCGGGGTCGTCGTCTGGCAGCTCAACGACCTGTGGCCGGTGGCGTCGTGGTCCGCGATCGACTCCGCGGGGCGGCTCAAGCCGCTCGCCCACGAGCTGCGTCGGCTGTACGACGACGTCCTGCTGGCGATCCGGCCCGTCGTGCGTCCGTCCGCTGACGACGACGCGGTTCCGACGTCGTCCGGAGACCGGCCCGGAGGCGCGGACCACGTCGGCACGTCGGCTCCCCTCGACGGGGCGGCCGGGACCGCCGCGAGCACCGGTACCGCCGACGGCGCCTCCGAGTCCGGAGGGCTCGTCGACACGCTGTCGCTCGGGGTGTCGCCCGGGTCGTTCGGGCACTCGCCCGTCGAGATCGCGGTGCGGTCCTCCCGCGGCGGTCGCGACAGCGTGGTGCGGGTCCGGCGCATGCACGTGTCCGGCAGGATCCTCGCCGAGGTCACGCTGCCCGTCCGGCTGTCGGAGGCCGGCGTCGCCGTCGTCGACCTGCCCGAGTCGGTCGGCGTCCTGGACGACCCGACGCGTGAGCTCGTCGTGGCGGACATGGACTGGCGTCGTGCGGTCTGGACTGCGTCGCCGGACAAGGACGTGCAGTGGGAGCCGGCGCGGTACCGCACGACGGTCGCCCCCGCGGCCGACGGTGACGGACACGACCTGGTCGTCGAGGCCGAGTCGCTCGTGCGGGACCTGCTCGTGCAGCCGGACCGGATCGCGCCGACCGGCACCGTCGACCGCGGCTTCATGACGCTGCTGCCGGGGGAGCTCGTGGGCTTCCGGGTCCGCGGGCTGTCCGACGCCGAGGTTGCTCGCCTGACGGAGGGCGCGGCGCTCTGGTCGCTCGACGACGCCCTCCTCGATCCGGGGCGTCGCACTCTGGACTGATATACTGGACGTGTCCGGTGTTGCCACCGGTACGGCCGCGCCTTGACCCGCGGTCGCAACAGCGCACCCCCGGAGAGCAACGGCCTCCGGGGGTGCTGCCATGTCGTCCGGTGCAGCCTGTGCGAACGGTGTCCGTTCCGGCTCCCGCCTGGGCTTCCGGTCGGGTGCGGGTTACGATGATCGGACGACGGACTTCCGCCCTCCCGGTCGACGATGACCGGACGGGCGTCGCCAGACCCAGAACAAGGAGACATGATGCTCGGAAACCTGACGGGGATCCACCTGCTGATCATCCTCGGGATCATCATCCTGCTGTTCGGTGCCACCAAGCTCCCGGCGCTCGCCAAGGGCCTGGGCCAGTCGATCAACATCTTCAAGAAGGAGATGGGCGACGACAAGAAGAAGAACGACGACGGCACCGTGAACACGGCGACGACCGGTCCGACCGTGCAGAACACGGCGCAGCCGACCGCGCAGCCCGTCGTCAACCCCGGCCCCTCGGTGCAGCCCGACGTGCACTCGACCGCCGAGCCCAAGAACTAGGACACCCAGCCCCGTCCTGTCGGCAGCCCCCGCGACCACTCTGGTCGCGGGGGCTTCGGCGTTCGGGCGACGTCCTGCTCCGGCCCTGGTCCTGCTCGACGTCAGGACGTCGTGGTCGGTGGATCGTCGAGTGCTCGGGCGGCACGTCGGGTGAGCGCCTCGAGGGGACCCCGACGCCCGGAGCGGTGGACGAGCAGTGCGGCGACGACGGCGGCCACGAGGAGGACGACGAAGGGCCCCCACCCGCCGAGTGCCGGCAGCGGGTCCGGTTCGCCCGATCGCGACCAGACGCCGACGGCCAGGACGTGCGCGCAGTAGAGCGTCAGCGCGAGACGGCCGACGGCGCTGAGCGGGAGCAGGACCGTCGGGGCGTACCGACCGAGGAGCCCGAGCGCAGCCAGCACCGCGAGGGCGATGCCGAGGGCTCCGACGAGCTCGAAGGTCGACCCGGCGTGCGGGGTGACGTCGAGCAGGCGTGCCCAGTCGATCCGCGGGAAGGTCGGGTTCTGGGCGACGATGCCGGGGCCGCCCTCCGGGACGGCGGGCGCCACCGGCGCGGAGCCGCTGCCGCTGCCGCTGTCCCCGCCTCCGCCGACGGGGATCATCGTCCCGACCGGTCCCGTGATGCCGAGTGCGGTGCCGATCGCGGCTCCGGCTCCGTACCCGGTCGCGGCGAGCCCGACACCCACCAGGAGCACCCGGCGCAGGACGTCGGCGCGGTCGAGCCCGAGTCGAGCCACGAGCACGCCCGCGAGGACGACCCCGAACCACGACACGGCGGGGTACCCGGTGAAGAGCAGCCCCGCGGTGCTGCTGCCGCCGGTCATCTCGACGACGGCCTGTCCGACGAGGGCGAGCACGGGACCGACCACGAGGGCGAGCACGGCGGCGAGGACGACCCAGCGGAGCCGGAGCCGCAGGAACGGCAGCGCGGCGACGAACAGCACGGCGTAGGTCGGCAGGATGACGAGCACGCCTCCGGGCACCAGGGTCAGGAGCCCGCCGATCGCCAGGAGCGTCGCGGCACGGGCGAGGACGTGCCGTCGGTCGCGGACCCGACCGGCCGGCCCCGGACCTGTGGTGAGCAGGACCAGGGAGGCCCCGGCGCAGAGCGCGAACAGGACCGAGGAGCGACCGTTCACGAGGTCGGGCCAGCTCGACGGATCCGTCCAGTCGAAGAGCGTGTCCGCCGCTCCGACGTGGGCGGCGAACATGCCGAGGACGGCGAGCCCGCGAGCGGCGTCGAGGCCGGCGAGACGTGGACGAGTGGGGGCGTTGACATGTTGCATGTCGACGATGCTCGCGAGCGCGCTGTTTCGTCGGCGCAACCGGTCGCCGGATCACTCCGACGAGGAGGATGGGGCGCATGACCGCTCCGGCCGCAACGGCCCCGCTCCGTGACGACCGCCGGGTGGTCCTCGTGGTCGCGATCCTGGCGTCCTTCGTCGTCGGGCTCGACTCGAGCGTCGTCAACGTCGCCCTGCCCGCGATCCGCCGGGAGCTCGGTGGTGGTCTCGTCGTGCAGCAGTGGACCGTCGACGCCTACCTGGTCACGCTCGGCTCGTTGATCCTGGTCGCCGGCTCCCTCTCGGACCTGTTCGGCCGGGTCCGGATCATCCGGTGGGGCCTGGTCGTCTTCGGCGTCGCCTCGGTGGTGTGCGCGATCGCGCCGACGGGCGAGGTCCTGGTCGTCGCCCGGGCGTTCCAGGGTGTCGGTGGGGCGCTCGTGACCCCGAGCGCCCTGGCGCTCATCGTCGCGGCGTTCCGGGGCGCCGCGCAGGCGAAGGCGATCGGGTCGTGGACGGCCTGGTCGAGCGCCGCGTCCATCCTCGGGCCGGTCGTCGGCGGGCTGATCGTCGACGGCATCGGCTGGCGCTGGATCTTCGTGGTGACGGCCGTGCCGATCGCGGTGACGATCCCCCTGGTCCGGCGGATCTCCGGCGACGTGGTCACCGGCGACCGTCCGCGGGTGGACGTGATCGGCGCGGTGCTCGCCGTGGTCGGGGTCGGCGGTGTCGTCCTCGGCCTGATCGAGCAGGAGCGCCTCGGGTGGGGCGCGCCGGTCGTCGTCGCCGCGCTCGTGCTCGGCGCGGCGTCCCTCGTGGCCTTCGTGCCGTGGGAGCTCCGCGTGACCCGGACCGCCGGCTCGCCCCTGGTGCCGCTGGAGCTGTTCCGCGCGCGCAACTTCACGGTCGGCAACCTGGCGACGCTCTCGATCTACGGGGCGCTCGGGATGGTGTTCTTCGTCGTGACCCTGTTCCTGCAGGAGGTGTGGGACTTCCCCGCGTGGGTCGCCGGACTCGCGACGTTGCCGCCGACGCTGATGCTCCTGGCGCTGTCCACCACGGTCGGTTCGATCTCCGGCCGGTACGGTCCACGGTGGTTCATAGCTGCCGGGCCAGCCGTGGCCGCGGTCGGCGCGCTGCTGATGCTGCTCGCCGGCGACGACCCGGCGGGCTACTGGTGGTCGGTGCTGCCCGGGCTCGTGCTGATCGGCGCGGGGATCGCGACCATGGTGACGCCGTTGACGAGTGCCGTCCTCGGATCGGTGCCGCAGGCGGAGGCCGGTGCCGGGTCCGCCGTGAACAACGCGGTCGCCCGCATCGCCGGGCTGGTGACGGTGGCCCTGGCGGGCGTCGTCCTGGGTGGCGGGGTGAGCGTCGACGGGTTGCACCGCGCGATGGTCGTGATGGCGCTGCTGCTCGCCGCCGGAGCCGTCGTCAGCGCGGTCGGGATCCGGAATGCACCGCTGCGCTCGTAAGTTGAGTGCAGTAGACTCAAGTACACCACCACCGCACGGAAAGGACGGACCGCATGGCGAACCTCCAGGGCGCCCCCGACTCGCAGGAACGGCAGAAGACCGCCCTCGAGCAGTACGGCGTCGACCTCACCGCGATCGCGCGGAGCGGCAAGCTCGACCCGGTGATCGGTCGTGACGCCGAGATCCGCCGTGTCTCCCAGGTGCTGACGCGGCGGACCAAGAACAACCCCGTGCTCATCGGTGAGCCCGGGGTCGGCAAGACCGCCGTGGTCGAGGGTCTCGCGCAGCGCATCGTCGCCGGCGACGTCGCCGACTCGCTGAAGGACAAGCGGCTCGTGTCGCTCGACATGTCCGCCCTCATCGCCGGCGCGAAGTACCGCGGCGAGTTCGAGGAGCGGCTCAAGGCCGTCCTCAAGGAGATCGACGACTCCGACGGTCAGGTCATCACGTTCATCGACGAGCTGCACACGCTGATGGGGGCCGGCGGCGGTGAAGGGTCCGTCGCGGCGTCGAACATGCTCAAGCCGATGCTCGCCCGCGGTGAGCTGCGGCTGATCGGCGCGACGACGCTCGACGAGTACCGCGAGTACATCGAGAAGGACGCCGCGCTCGAGCGCCGCTTCCAGCAGGTGTTCGTGGGGGAGCCGAGCGTCGAGGACACCGTGGCGATCCTCCGCGGACTCAAGGAGCGGTACGAGGCGCACCACAAGGTGACCATCAACGACTCCGCCCTGGTCGCCGCCGCGAGCCTGTCGAACCGCTACATCTCCGGTCGCCAGCTCCCCGACAAGGCGATCGACCTCATCGACGAGGCCGCCAGCCGACTGCGCATGGAGATCGACTCGAGCCCGGTCGAGATCGACGAGCTCAAGCGCAGCGTGGACCGTCTGCGTGTCGAGGAGTTCGCGCTGAAGCAGGAGAAGGACGACGCGTCGAAGGCGCGGCTGGCGACCCTGCGCGCGGAGCTCGCCGGGCGCCAGGAGCGGCTCGACGAGCTCGAGCAGCGGTGGCAGGCCGAGCGGGCGAGCCTCAACCGCATCGGTGAGCTCAAGCAGCAGCTCGACGAGCTGAACATGCGCAGCCAGCGCGCGCAGCGGGAGGCGCAGTACGAGACGGTGTCGCGCATCGAGTACGGCGAGAAGCCCCGGATCGAGGCCGAGCTCGCGGCGGCCGAGCAGGCCGAGAGCGCCGACCGCATGGTGAACGACAGCGTCACGGACGAGGACATCGCCGCCGTGATCGCGCAGTGGACGGGCATCCCGATGGGGCGCCTGCTGCAGGGCGAGACCGAGAAGCTCCTGCACCTGGAGGCCGAGCTCGGCCGTCGGATCATCGGGCAGCGCGCCGCGGTGTCCACCGTGTCCGAGGCGGTGCGTCGCACCCGCGCCGGCATCTCCGACCCGGACCGCCCGACGGGCTCGTTCCTGTTCCTCGGCCCCACCGGCGTCGGCAAGACCGAGCTCGCCAAGGCGCTCGCCGAGTTCCTGTTCGACGACGAGAAGGCCCTCGTCCGCATCGACATGAGCGAGTACGGCGAGAAGCACTCGGTCGCGCGGCTCATCGGTGCCCCGCCCGGGTACGTCGGGTACGAGGCCGGCGGGCAGCTCACCGAGACCGTCCGGCGCCGCCCGTACTCGGTGGTGCTGCTCGACGAGGTCGAGAAGGCGCACCCCGAGGTGTTCGACGTCCTGCTCCAGGTGCTCGACGACGGACGCCTGACCGACGGGCAGGGGCGCACGGTCGACTTCCGGAACACGATCATGGTCCTGACGTCGAACCTCGGATCGCAGTTCATGACCGACCTGACGCTCACGGACGAGCAACGGGACGAGGCCGTGCGTGAGCTCGTGCAGCAGGCGTTCCGGCCCGAGTTCGTGAACCGTCTCGACGACATCGTCGTGTTCCAGGCGCTCACCACCGACGACCTCGGCCAGATCGTGTCGCTGTACGTCGACCGTCTGGCTCGTCGTCTGTCGGACCGCCGACTCGAGCTGGCCGTGACGCCGGCGGCGCGCAGCTGGCTCGCCGACCGCGGCTACGACCCCGTCTACGGGGCGAGGCCGCTCCGCCGCCTCATGCAGCGGCAGATCGACGACCGGTTGGCGCGGGCGATCCTGTCCGGGGACGTCCGCGACGGGGACACCGTCCGCGTGGACGTCGCCGCGGGCGGCGACGAGCTGACGGTCGAGCCGTTCGAGCTCGCGGAGATCGTCGAGGAGTAGGTCGCGTCCGCCCCGCGGCAGGGTGCGGCCGGGAGGTCCGGTGCCGGTCCGACGGACCGGCACCGGGCCTCCCGGTCGTTGCGTCGCCCCCGGCAGCGTTACGGCCGCGAAACAGTGCACGCGCGACGGTGGTCGCATGGAACCACAGACCGTCGACACCGTCCCCCTGTTCATCACCCGATCCGCGGAGACGACCGAGTTCGTCGTGCGGTTCGACGAACGGCGGGGGACCGTCCACCTCGACTCAGCGGATTCATAGACATCGCATGTGAAATGTCGAATGTGCGTGTACTCGTGGTCGACGATGAGACCTCCCTGGCCGATCTCGTCGCGAAGGGACTCTGTCGCCAGGACATGGCCGTCGACGTCGCCCACCGGGGCGACGAGGCGGACGAACTCCTGTCGGTGAACGACTACGACGTCGTCGTACTCGACCGCGACCTGCCGGGTCTGCACGGGGACGAGGTCGCGCGTCGACTCGCGGCGAGGGGTTCGCTGACCCGGATCCTCATGCTGACCGCCGCGACCACGCTGGCAGACCGCGTGCACGGGCTCGAACTCGGTGCGGACGACTACCTGGCGAAGCCGTTCGAGTACCCGGAGCTCGTCGCCAGGGTGCGAGCGCTCGGGCGGCGGAGCGTCGCGCCGGTCGCGCCGGTGCTCGAGCGGGACGGGATCGTCGTCGACTCGAACCGGCGGATCGCCACCCGCGACGGCCGACCGCTCGACCTGACGTCGAAGGAGCTCGGCGTGCTCGAGGTGCTGCTCCGCGCGGACGGTCGCATCGTCTCGTCCGAGGAGCTGCTCGAGAAGGTCTGGGACATGAACATCGACCCGTTCACGGCGGCCGTCCGGGTGACCCTGTCGAAGCTCCGCAAGAAGCTCGGGCCGCCCGACCCGATCCGGACCGTCCCGGGGTGCGGGTACGCACTGTGACGCGGCTCTGGAGCATCGGCGTCCGGACGACCGTCGGCTTCGCGGTCTCCGCGATGGCCCTGACCACGGGCGTGCTCGTGTTCGTCGCGCTCGCGTCCCAGTGGTCGCTCCGCGCAGCCACCGAGTTCCGACCGACGGCGCTGTCCTCGGCCGCGACGCCGTCGGTCGGACGTGATCCGCACGTCGACCCCTCGGCGGTGCCCTCCGGTGCGGTCGCCTTCGTGCAGGTCGCCGCCGAGCAGCAGTGGCAGTGGTCGGCGGTCGGCATCGCCGTCGCGGGGGTGCTCGCCGGTCTGCTCGGCTGGGTCCTGAGCCGCCAGGTCCTGCGCCCGATCGACCGGATGGCGCGCACCGCCGACCGGATCTCGGCGTCGACCCTCCACGAACGCATCGCGCTCGACGGTCCCGACGACGAACTCCGCAGGCTCGCGCGCACGGTGGACGCCCTGCTCGACCGGCTCGAGGCGGCGTTCGCGAGCCAACGGCGGTTCGTGGCGCAGGCCGCGCACGAGTTGCGCACGCCGCTCGCGGTGCAGCGCGCGTCGGTGCAGATCGGGCTGCCCGACGGCGCCACCCCGGCCGAGCTCGCGGCGGTCCGGGCGGAGCTCCTCGAGCAGAACCGTCGCACCGAGCACCTCGTCGACTCGCTCCTGGTGCTCGCCGAGGCGGAGCGCGGACTCGAGGACCGGTCGACGGCGGTCGACCTCGGTGCCGTCGCCCGTGACGTCGTCGCGCAGGCCGCCGGTTCTGCGCGTGACGCCGCCATCACGCTCGTCGTCGACGAGCAGGACGTGCCCCGCGGGCTGACCGGCGAACCGCTGCTCGTCCGGCAACTCGTCGGCAACCTGGTCGACAACGCGATCGAGTACAACGAACCGGGCGGCACGGTCCTCGTCCGCACAGGCGTGCACGGGGTGACGGTCGAGAACACCGGGGTGCTCGTCGACCCGGACGAGGTCCAGCACCTCACCGAGCCGTTCCGTCGCGGGGACCACCCGGGCTCGAAGCGGCACAGCGGCCTCGGGCTGTCGATCGTCGCCGCGATCGCGGACGCGCACGGCTGGTCGCTCCGGCTCGAGCCCCTGGCCGACGGCGGGCTCCGCGCCGTCGTTCGTGTCTCATCGGTGTGATCGGTGTTTCGTCGGTGTGATCGGTGTTTCGTCGGTGTAATCGGCGGGCGGCCGTCCCCGAAACACCGTGTCCGGTGTCCTGGATGCATGAACCACACCACCACACCGACTCCCTCGATCCTCCACCGGGCCGCCGTCGTCCTCGCGCTCGTCGTCGGCGCTCCGCTCGCCCTCGCCGGGTGCACCGCGCACGACACGGCGGGAGCGGCTGACACCGCCGCGTCCAGCGGCCTCGGGTCGAAGTGGGGGTCCTGCATGCGGGACGCCGGCTTCGAGGCCGAGGACCCGAGCGACGACGAGGTCACCAGCGGCTCGGTGCTCACGCCGCCCGGGGTCGATCAGGCTGCCTTCCTGGAGGCCGCACAGACGTGCAACCAGCAGATCGGCGTGCAGTCCGCCGACTCGGCGCAGAAGGACGAGTGGAAGCGCCAGTACGCCGCGGTCGACGCCTGCGTGCGCGAGGAGTACCCGGACGCACCGGCGCAGAAGCCGGGGGTCATCGACTACGGCGCCCTCTCCGAGGACCCGGCGTTCGACGACCACCTCGACGAGTGCCTGGCGAAGCACGCGCCCGACACGAAGACGCGGGGCAACTGATCATGACCGGCCGCACCAGGACCACCACCATCCCCGACGACGCGAGGAGCACCATGACACGGACCATCACCAGCACCGGGATCGCCGCGGCGATCCTCGTCCTCGCCGGCGTCCTCGCCGGCTGTTCCGCCTCGCAGCCGGACCCCGGCCGGCCGACGGGCCCCGCCGAGACGAGCAGTGACCACGCCGTCGCGTCCTGCATGCGGGACGCGGGCTACGACGTGACCGACGACGACTACCGGTTCACCCCGACGACCGGAGACGTGCAGGGTCAGCAGGACGCCCTGGCGGAGTGCACGCGGGAGCACGACCCCGAGGCGGCGCGCGAGGCCGAGAGCGGTCGGGACAGCGCGGAGTTCCGGGCGCTCGCCCTGAAGGTCGCGGAGTGCATGCGGAAGGCTGGGTACACCGACTACCCGGACGACCCGGAGCGCGCGGACGCGTACCGGGCCCCAGCGGGCGACACCGCGTACGCGGACGTCCTCGGGAAGTGCTACGAGGGTTCCGGCGCGAAGGTGCAGACGAAGTGACCGGGACCGTGCGCGGGCGCACCGTCGTCGTCAGTGCGTGCCTGGTCGCCGTGCTGGCAGCCGGAGTCGGCACGTGGGCGGTCGTCGGCGGGACCCCGACGGAGTCCTCGGCCGCCGAGACCCGCAGCAAGCAGGCCACCGCCCCGGTCGAGAAGGGGGACCTGACCGACTCGAAGCTGTTCGCGGGTGCCCTCGGGTACGGCGCACCGACCGGGGTCCCGGGCGCGGCGTCCGGCACCGTGACCTGGCTGCCCGAACCCGGACAGGTCATCGAGCAGGACCAGCCGGTGTACGCGGTCGACGAGCGACCGGTCCGTGCGATGTACGGCGCCACCCCGCTCTGGCGGACGCTCGAGTACGGCATCGAGGGGGCCGACGTCCGGCAGCTCAACGAGGACCTCGCCGCCCTGGGCTACGACGTGTCCGTCGACGAGACGTTCGGCAAGCGCACCCGGGCAGCGGTGCAGCGCTGGCAGGAGGACCGTGGGCTGGAGGTCACCGGCGCGCTCACGGCGAACGACATCGTCTTCGTCGACGGCCCCGTCCGCGTCGACTCCGTCGTCGCGAAGCTCGGCCAGCCCGCCGCCGGGGACGTCCTCCAGGTCACGAGCACGAAGCGCGTCGTGAACGCCGCAGTGTCCCAGGCGGACGCCGCGCGCCTCGCCGTCGGCACGAAGGTCCGGGTGCGTCTGAACGGCGGCGAGGACGCGATCGAGGGCGAGGTCGTCGACGCCGAGCCGGACGAGTCGGACACGGGCGGCAAGACCGTCCTGACGACGATCGCGTTCGACGCCGGCGACCAGAGCATCCCCGCAGCGGCATCCGTCCGGGTGGAGGCCCCCGGGCAGACCGCGAAGGACGTGCTCTCGGTGCCGGTGCAGGCGTTGTCCGCGACCGGACGCTCCGGCGAGTACAGCGTCGAGGTCGCCCGACGTGACGGCACGACGAAGCGCGTGACGGTGCAGGTCGGGCTCGTCGCCGACGGTCGTGCGGCGGTCACCGGCGACGTGCACGAGGGCGACGAGGTCGTGGTGCCCTCGTGAGCGCGGCGACCCTCGCCGATCATGCCGTCGCCGGCCCACGCGCCGCGGAGACGGTGGTCCGCCTCCGTGAGGTGGTGAAGACCTACGGTGACGTGCAGGCGCTCCGCGGGGTGTCGCTCGACGTCACCGCCGGGGAGCTCGTCGCGGTCGTCGGTCCCTCGGGTTCCGGCAAGTCGACGATGCTCAACACCGTCGGGACGCTCGACCGGCCGACCTCGGGCACCGTGACGATCGCCGGGCACGACGTCGGGTCGATGCGCGACGACGACCTGTCCCGGCTCCGCGCCGAGCACATCGGGTTCGTCTTCCAGCACTTCCACCTGCAGGCCGGCGCGACCGCGGCGGAGAACGTCGCCGACGGACTCCTCTACGCCGGCGTCCCGCGTCGGGCTCGGATGGAGCGCGCGGTCGACGCACTGGGACGGGTCGGTCTCGAGCACCGCGTCGGGCACCGCCCGCCGCAGCTCTCCGGCGGCGAGAAGCAGCGCGTCGCAATCGCCCGCGCCATCGTCGGCGATCCGACCATCCTGCTCGCCGACGAGCCGACCGGTGCACTCGACACCGCGAGCGGTCGGAAGATCCTCGGGCTGCTCCGCGAGCTCAACGACGCCGGGACCACTGTGCTCGTCATCACGCACGACCTGGCACTGGCGGCCTCGCTGCCCCGCCAGGTGCGGATGCGGGACGGGGCGGTGGAGGACGACTCGAGCACCTCGGACGCGGGTGCCCTCGCCGACGCGATCGTCGGAGCCGGACGGTGAGCGCGCACACGGCGCGAGTGCAGCGCCCGCGGACGGTCGGCGCCGGAGACCTGCTCCGGCTCGGGGTCTTCGGGCTCCGGACCCGTCCGGGCCGGGTCGTGCTGTCGGCGCTCGGCATCGCGATCGGCATCGCCGCCATGATCGCCGTCGTCGGCATCTCGTCGTCGAGCAAGGCGGCCCTCGACCAGGTGCTCGACGCACTCGGCACGAACGTCCTCACGGTCACGAAGGCACAGGGCTTCGGGGACGTCCCGCCCCTGCCGAGCACGGCCGTCGAGTCGGCGCTCCGACAGTCCGACGTGCGGGACGCCGCCGGCGTCGGCGAGGCCGAGGACGGCCGCGTCTACCGGAACCCCTTCGTGCCCGCGGCGGAGACGAAGGGCATCGGCGTGATGACCGTCTGGGGTGACGTGCCGACGGTGCTCGGCGGATCCCTGGCGGCCGGACGGTGGGTCGACCCGTCGCCGGACGCCCCCGCCCAGGCCGTGCTGGGGGCGGTCGCCGCGCAGAACCTCGGCATCGACGGGCTCCGGCCGGACACCCAGGTGTGGATCGGCGGACAGTGGGTGCAGGTCGTCGGCGTCCTCGCGCCGCTGCAACTCGCGGAGGACCTCGACAACCAGGTCTTCGTCCCACAGGCGCTCGCGACGACCCTCGGGTTCGACGGACACCCGACCGCGGTCTACACGCGCGTCGACCCGGAACGGGTGGCCGACGCGCGGGACGTCCTGGCGAACGCGATCAGCCCCGACCACCCGCAGGACGTCGGGGTGACCCGTCCGTCCGACGCCCTCGCGGCGAAGAACGCGACGGACGACTCGTTCACCGGGCTCCTGGTCGGGATCGGTGGGGTCGCCCTGCTCGTGGGCGGGATCGGTGTCGCGAACACGATGGTGATCACGGTCCTCGAACGACGGGCAGAAGTGGGCGTCCGGCGTGCACTCGGCGCCCGACGGCGGAACATCCGCGACCAGTTCCTGGTGGAGTCGCTGCTGCTCTCCTTCCTCGGCGGTGTCGCTGGGGTGGTCATCGGGCTGGGCGTCACGATCACCTTCGCGCTCGCGCAGGGGTGGCCGGTGGCGATCCCGCTGTGGGCGGTCGGGGGCGGACTCGCCGCGACCGTGGTGATCGGCGGCGTCTCGGGGCTGTACCCGGCGGCGCGCGCCGCGCGAATCCCGCCCACCTCGGCGCTCGCCGCGGTCTGACCGGTCGCGTGGTCCGCCGGGCGCACCGGCCGGGAGGCCCGGTGCCGGTTCCTGGAACCGACACCGGGCCCGGCGGCCTAGCGTCCAGGGCATGCCAGAGCTGCCGATCATCCGTCGCCTCACCGACTCCATCGAGCACGCCAGCGTGCTCGACAAGGCCGTCGACCTCGACACGCGCGTCGTCCGCGCGGTCGCGAAGCCGAAGGCCCTGCGGCAGCTGCTGCACGGCGTGCCGTTCGGACACCCCCTGCACCCGCTGATGGTGCAGGTGCCGCTCGGTGCCTGGATCTCGGCGGCCGTCCTCGACCTGATCGGTGGGAAGGGCAACGCGCGCGCGGCGCAGACGCTGACCGGGGTCGGGATCGCATCGGCGGGCAGTGCGTCGATCGCCGGCTACGTCGACTGGGCGGAGCTCTCGCTCGAGCAGCGCCGGACCGGGTGGGTGCACCAGGCGGTGAACTGGGTCGGCATCACGTTCTTCGGCCTGTCGTGGTGGCAGCGACGGAAGGGCAACACCGCGGCAGGCAAGGCGCTCGGCGTCGTCGGGCTCACCGTCGTGAGCGTCGGCGGGTACCTCGGCGGACACCTGTCCTACCGGCAGCGTGCCGGGGTGGGGTCGAGCGACCGGGTCCCCTTCGACGACTGACGCTCCATTCGGCCTCCACGGGAACGCCCGATCTGCACCGGCAGGTCGGGCGTTCCTTCGTTCGTGTTGGTTCTGCCGCGAAACAGTTGCGTTCGTGTTGCTTTCGGACGTACAGTTCCTCGAACCAACGAGAACGAAGGAGTTCCGGCATGTACGCAACCGAGCGGCAGGACGCCATCGCCGCCACGCTGCAGTCGGCCGGGCGGGTGTCCGTCGCCGACCTCGCCGAGCACTTCGACGTCACGACCGAGACCGTGCGCCGCGACCTCGACGCCCTCGAGACCGCCGGTCTCCTGCGCCGCGTGCACGGGGGAGCGGTGCCCGTCGGACGCTCCAGCGTGGTCGAGCTCTCCGTCGCCGAGCGCGAGGGGCAGCACGGCACCGCGAAGACGGCGATCGCCCGCGCCGCGATGCGCCTGGTGCCGTCGTCGTTCACCGGGTCCATCGCCCTCGACGCCGGCACCACCTGCGCCGCCGTCGCCGCCGAGCTGGTCCGCTGGGAGCCCGCGACCCCCGGAGCCACCCTGACCGTCGTCACGAACTCGGTCCCGATCGCCGCCACCCTGCAGCACAGCGAGCACGTCGAGCTGCACCTGCTCGGCGGGCGGGTGCGCGGGCTGACGAGCGCGGCCGTCGGCACGGCCACCGTCGAGCAGATCGCGGCGCTCCGCCCGGACATCGCGTTCGTCGGCACGAACGGCCTGTCCGCCGGCTTCGGGCTGAGCACGCCCGACGAGTACGAGGCCGGGGTCAAGGGCGCCTACGTCCTCGCGGCGCGACGGAGCGTCGTCCTCGCCGACGCCGCCAAGCACGGCGTCGAGGCGCTCATGCGCTTCGCCCGACTCGACGAGGTCGACACCCTCGTCACCGACCAGGAGCCCCCGGCGGACCTCGCCGGGGCGCTCGCCGACGCCGACGTGGAGGTCGTGGTCGCATGAATCAGCAGGAGCACACCGTGCACCCCAGCACCCGGATCGTCACCGTGACGCCGAACCCGTCCCTCGACCGCACGATCGAGCTGGGCGGCGAGCTGCAGCGCGGCGCCGTGCAGCGGGCCGTCCGGACCACGGCCGAGCCGGGCGGCAAGGGCGTCAACGTCTCCCGGGTCGTCGTCGCGAGCGGCGGGGACACCCTCGCGGTCCTGCCCGGCGACGAGCTCGACCCCGTCCTGCTCGGCCTGGCGACCCGGGGCATCCCGACCGCCGCACTGCCGATCGGTGCCCCGCTCCGCTCGAACGTCACCGTCACCGAGCCGACCGGCACGACGACGAAGCTCAACGAGCCCGGGCCCTCGCTCGCGGGTCGTCTCGAGGACCTCGCGGCGCTCGTCGCCGACGCCGCCGGACCGACCCCGACCGGGCCGTCCGCCCGCTGGGTGGTGTTCGCCGGGTCCCTGCCGCCGGGCCTGCCCGACGACGCGCTCGCCGTGCTCGTCCGTGCCGTGCGCGAGCGCCACGGCGACGACGTCCGGGTCGCGGTCGACTCGTCGGGCATCCCGTTCACCGCGCTGCTGCAGTCGGGGGAGCGGATCGACCTGGTCAAGCCGAACGCGGAGGAACTCGCCGAGGTCGTCGGCGGTGACCCCGAGGTCTACGAGCAGGACCTCGAGGCAGCCGTCGCCGCCGCACACCGGCTGCGTGAGAAGCACGTCGACACCGTGCTGCTCACACTCGGCAGCGCCGGCGCCGTCCTCGTCTCCGGCGAGGGCAGCCACGTCGCCGCCGCACCCCGCATCGTCGCCCGCTCGACGGTCGGTGCCGGTGACTCGTCCCTCGCGGGCTACCTGCTCGCCGAGGTCGCCGGAGCCTCGGCGTCCGAGCGCCTCGCCCAGGCCGTCGCCACGGGGGCCGCTGCCGCGGCACTGCCCGGGAGCGACGTGCCCGCCCTCGACCACACCGACCCCGGCAGCGTGACGGTCCGGACCCTGCACACGACGCAGGTCCCGGCGCCGATCGCCTGACCGATCCCGCAGCACCACCCCGCAGCACCACCCCGAACCAGCACTGCCCGCGCCCCCGGCGCCACTGCAAAGGAGCAACCCCATGTCCGCAGACACGACGCAGCGCCTCATCAGCGCCGAGCTCGTCGGCCTCGACGAGGACCTCGGCGCGACGTCGTCCGACGTCATCCGCGTGCTCGCCGACCGCGTCGCCGCGACCGGCCGCGCGGCCGACGGCGCCACCCTGGCCGAGGACGCCATCAAGCGCGAGGCGAGCGTCGGCACCGGTGTGCCCGGCGGCATCGCGATCCCGCACGCCCGGTCGGCCTCGGTGTCGAGCCCGACGCTGGCGTTCTCGCGGCTCGCACGGAAGGTGCCGTTCGGTGCGCCGGACGGCGACGCCGACGTCGTCTTCATGATCGCCGTGCCCGAGGGCGCCGACAAGGACCACCTCACGGTCCTGTCGACCCTCGCCCGGGCACTCATCCGCGAGGACTTCACCGCCGCGCTCCGCGCCGCCTCGACCCCGCAGGAGGTCGTCGACCTGGTGCAGCGTGAAGTGGGCGGCGAGGTCGCCGCAGCCGGTGTCGGGAACGGGAGCAGTGCCTCCCGTCCGACCACGTCGCAGCCCGCGCAGGCCGCAGCAGCCGGCGGCGCGACCGGCGGCGCCACCGGTGCCCGCAAGGTCATCGTCGGCGTCACCGCGTGCCCGACCGGCATCGCGCACACGTACATGGCCGCCGACGCCCTCGTCGCCGCCGCGGAGCGCGCCGGAGCCGAGATGCACGTCGAGACGCAGGGCTCCTCGCAGGTCGAGCCGCTCGACCCCGCGCTCATCGCCCGCGCCGACGCCGTCGTGTTCGCGGTCGACGTGGACGTCCGTGACCGCAGCCGCTTCGCCGGCAAGCCGCTCGTGTCCGGGCCGGTCAAGCGCGGCGTCGACGAGCCCGACGCGATGATCGCCGAGGCCATCCGCGCCGCCGACGACCCGAACGCCGCGCGCGTCCAGGGCGGTGCCGCGACCGCATCCGAGTCGAACAAGGCCGACGAGCACTTCGGGCAGGCGCTGAAGCGCTGGCTGCTCACCGGTGTGAGCTACATGATCCCGTTCGTCGCGGGCGGCGGTCTCCTCATCGCCCTCGGCTTCCTGCTCTCCGGCTACGCCATCGCGCTCCCGCACGGCGACTCCGGCCAGAACAACGCCGTCTACACGCTGACGAACTCCACGCTCCTCAACCTGCCGCCGGAGGGCCTCGGCTACTACCTCGGTGCAGCGGCCTTCCAGATCGGCGGGGTGTCCCTCGGGTTCCTCGTCGCCGCCCTGGCCGGGTACATCGCCTACGCCATCGCCGACCGCCCGGGCATCGCGCCGGGCTTCGTCGCCGGGTCGATCGCCGTGTTCATGAACGCCGGCTTCCTCGGCGGGCTCGTCGGTGGTCTCATCGCCGGTGCCGCCGCGTACTGGATCGGCCGCATCCCGACCTGGCGCTGGCTCCGTGGCCTCATGCCGGTGGTGATCATCCCGCTGTTCGCGTCGATCATCGCCTCGGGCCTCATGCTCCTCGTGCTCGGTGGCCCGATCGCCTGGCTGATGACCCAGCTGACCGGGTTCCTCAACTCGCTCTCCGGCGCCTCGGCGATCCTGCTCGGCATCATCCTCGGCCTGATGATGGCGTTCGACCTCGGCGGCCCGGTCAACAAGGTGGCCTACGCGTTCGCCGTCGCCGGCCTCGGTGCGGGCACCGCCACGAACGTGGTGCCGTTCGAGATCATGGCGGCCGTGATGGCAGCCGGCATGGTCCCGCCGCTGGCCCTGGCGCTCGCCTCGACCGTGCTGTACCGCAAGGGCTTCACCAAGCCGGAGCGCGAGAACGGCAAGGCCGCCTGGCTGCTCGGCGCGTCCTTCATCTCCGAGGGGGCGATCCCGTTCGCGGCGGCCGACCCGCTGCGCGTCATCCCCGCCTCGATGATCGGTGCCGCGGTGACGGGTGCGATCTCGATGGGTGCCGGCGTCACGTCGCGCGCACCGCACGGTGGCATCTTCGTCTTCTTCGCCATCGGCGACGTCCTGATGTTCATCGTCGCGATCCTGGCGGGCACGGTCGTCTCCGCGCTGGTCCTGGTCGGGCTGAAGAAGTGGGTGCGCAAGTCGCCCGCCGCCGACTCCGTGGCCGCTGAGCAGGCAGCGGTGGCCGGCGAGACGGTCGGGCAGCGCGCGCCGGCCGCCGTGTAGCGGTCGTCACCACACGACGGACGGGAGGCCCGGTGCCAGCTGGCACCGGGCCTCCCGTCCGTCGTCATGTCGGCTCGCGCCGCGGGGTCGTGCCGGGTCGCGTCGCCGGGCCGCGAGACGCCGGCGTCTCCGCGAGACGCCGCCCCGCCGCCGAGACGCCGCCGGATGTGGAGGCGTCTCGGCGACGACGAGGCGTCTCGGTCCGACGCCGGCGTCTCGGGAGCGGCACCGATGACGGCCGGACGCCGGCGTCTCCGCGAGACGCCGGCGTCCGGCGCGTGCGCGGGCGGGTGCACCGCGATCTGTCAGGACACTCAGGGAGACTCGGGGCATGACGACCGCCCTCACGCTGCCGCCGACCCTGCCCGCGACGACCACCGCCGCGGGCTCCCGGCCGGAGGGCACCGAGGACCTCGGTGGGCTGTCGGGCTTCGTGCTCCAGCTCATCGACGCGCTGGGGGAGTGGGGCGTCGCGCTGATGCTCTTCGTCGAGACGGTGTTCCCGCCGATCCCGTCCGAGGTGATCCTGCCCCTCGCGGGGTTCCTGGCGGGTGCCGGGCAGATGAACCTGGTCCTCGTCCTGGTGCTGGCGACGCTCGGGTCGTACCTCGGTGCGCTCGTGCTCTACTGGCTCGGCGCGGTGATCGGGTTCGAACGGACCGTGCGGCTGCTGGGGCGTCTGCCGCTGGTCGACGAGGACGACTTCCGCAAGGCCGCCGACTGGTTCCACCGGCACGGCAAGAGCGCGGTCTTCTTCGGCCGCTTCGTGCCGATCGTCCGCAGCCTGATCTCGCTGCCCGCCGGCGCCGACCGGATGCACCTCGTGCCGTTCTCGGTCTTCACGATCATCGCCAGCGGCATCTGGAACAGTGCGCTCGTGCTGCTCGGGGCAGCGTTCGGCACGCAGTACGACAAGGTCGAGCAGTACACCGAGTGGATCGACCGGGTGCTCTACGTGGCGATCGCGGTCGTCGTCGTGACGTTCGTGGTCCGGCGCATCCGCCGCGTCCGTGCCGAGCGGGCGGAGCAGCGTGCGGCGGCGCAGGACGGCGCGACGGCCGGAGCCGCCCGCGGACGCCGCCGTGCGACGCCCGCGAACGACTGACCGGTCACTTCTTCGTCAGGGCCGACTCCTTGTGGGCGGCCTTGTTGCCGGACTTCTCCGACTCGATGATCCAGTACGGGTCGTCGTCCGTCGGCTTGAAGTCCTGACCGTCGAACGTGAAGTCCTTCGTCTTCTTCTCGACGAGCTTGCCGGTCGTCTTGCCCTGCGAGGTGTTCCAGTGCACCTCGTCGCCCTTCGCCAGCGCCACGATGTCCTCCTTGCGTAGTGGGTGTGGTTCCGTGACTCCGGACCGTACCCCCGCAGATCCGCGGATCCACGGGCATCTGTCCCCCATCACGATGTCGTAACGCCCCTGCGGGATCGAGGTGGGACGCGTACCGTTGACGGCGAGTCAGTTCGCGGCGTGTGCCGCGGTCCCCGATGGCTCCAGACGGAACGACGTGCACCATGACCCTGGTCGACAGCGCACGAGCCGACACGGTCCTCTCCGGCCGCTACCGGCTCGTCAAGCTCATCGGTACCGGTGGCATGGGGTCCGTGTACGAGGCCCGCGACGAGCACACCTACCGGCTCGTCGCCGTGAAGCTGTTCGCGACACCGGACTCGATGACCACGGCCGACCGCGTCCGTCAGGAACGCGAGATCCGCCTGCTCAGCATGCTCTCGCACCCGGGCCTCGTCCCGCTCTACGACGCCGGGACCCACGAGTTCGAGGACGGCCCGCACCGCTTCATCGTGATGGAGCTCATCGCCGACACGACGCTGCTCCGTCGGCTCGCCGGCGGTGCGCTGCACAACTACGAGGTCGCCGACCTCGGCGCACAGCTCGCCGACGCCCTGGCCTACGTGCACTCGCGCGGCATCGTGCACCGTGACGTCAAGCCGGCGAACATCCTCATCAACGACGAGGGCGCATCCGGCTTCGTCCGCTCGGTCAAGCTCACCGACTTCGGCGTCGCCCACTTCGTCGACGGCTCCCGCCTGACGAACGACGGCACGATCATCGGCACCGCCGCGTACCTCAGCCCGGAACAGGTGGCCGGTGAGCCGATCGGCTTCGCGACCGACGTGTACTCGCTCGGTCTGGTGCTGCTCGAGTCGCTGACCGGCAAGCAGGAGTACTCCGGCACCCTCATCGAGGCGGCCCTCGCGCGGCTCCGCAACGACCCGCAGGTCCCCGCGGAAGTGGGTGTCGAGTGGAAGGACCTGCTCGCCAAGATGACGCACCGCGACCCGGCGAAGCGCCCGACGGCCGTGGCCGTCGCGAACGCGTTGCGCGGCGGGTCGACGCAGATCACCGGTCCCGTGCCGCTCGGGCCGGACCGCACGAAGCACAAGCGTGACCACAAGCTGCACCGCGCGGCGCACAAGCACGCGAAGCGCGGGACCTTCACGGCGGTGCGCCGCTGGCGTCGCCGGAACGTGCTCGTCGGCTCGTTCGCCACGTTCGGTGTGCTCGCCGCGTGTGCGGCTGCGTACGTCGCGGGCACGCTGCACTGAACGGGTTCGTCCACAGCGCAGCCCGAGGGCATCGTCCGACGGTCGGCCCTGGCAGGATGGGACCATGACCGACCAGCGCTGGATCAAGATCTGCGGCCTGTCGACGCCCGAGACCGTGGACGCCGCCGTGGACGCCGGTGCGGACGCGGTCGGGTTCGTGTTCGCCGCCGGCAGCCCCCGCACCGTGACGGCCGACCTGGCCAAGGAGCTCGTCGAGCGGGTGCCCGACGGCATCGACGCCGTCGGGGTCTTCCGTGACCAGCCGATCGACGAGGTCGTGGGCATCGCGTCCGAGGTCGGGCTCACCACCCTGCAGCTGCACGGCCGCGAGTCGGCCAGCGACTTCGCCCGTGCCCGCGACGCGGGCTTCTTCACCATCCGCGCGGTGTCCGCCGACGACTACCTGCGCGAGACCGCCGAGCAGCGCGCGGCGTTCGACCACGACCTGCTGCTGCTCGACGCCGCGGTGCCCGGCAGTGGCACGCTGGTCGACCCGGCGGCGCTCGCCGATCGGGTCGACGAGGCCTGGATCCTCGCGGGTGGACTGACGCCCGCGAACGTCGTCGCCGCCGTGCAGGCGCTCGACCCGGACGGCGTCGACGTCTCGAGCGGCGTCGAGTCGGAGCGCGGCGTCAAGGACGCCGCGAAGATCCGCTCCTTCGTCGAGGCGGTCCGCAGCATCCCCTGACCGCGGGCGACGTCGCGCCTGACGCCACCACGGGACGGACGGGAGGCCCGGTGCCAGCTGGCACCGGTCCTCCCGTCCGTCCGTGTGCGCGTCAGCGCAGGGTGGGGATCAGGTCCGTGAGGAACGCGTCGGTGTCCTCCCAGCACTCCACCGCGTGGCAGGGCACGCCGAGCGCCTTCACCGGGTAGTCGTTGCCCTCGGGATCGAGGCGGTCGCCGACGAACAGCATGTCGTCGAGCGGGATGCCCGTCAGCTCGGCGAGGCGACGCATGCCGTACGCCTTGTCGATGCCCTTCCGGGTGATGTCGACGCTGGTCGACCCGCCGGAGCGGACCTCGAGGTCCGGGAGCTCGGCCTGGACGAGTCGACGCAGGTGGTCCTTCTTCTCGCCGGTCGGGTCCCAGCGCTTCTTGACGTCCACCGGAGCGGACTGCCCGAGCGCCGAGAACGTGATCTGCGAGCCGCGGTCCTCGAGGATCTCGCCCCAGGTCTCCGACTCCCAGTAGCCGGCGGCCTTCGCCTGCGACTCGACGGCCGCGAGGGCACGGGCCTTCTCGTCGTCCGTCAGGTCCTCGGCGTATTGCAGGGCCCAGTCCGACCCGGACCAGCGGTAGTACGCCGTGCCGCACGTCGGGAGCAGGTGCAGGTCGTCGAGCACGAGGCCCTCGCGCTCGCGGAGCGGGTGCACGAGCTGCTGCTCGAACTGCTGGAAGTTGCCGCCCGAGATCACCGCGACGGGCACGGTGGCGAGCAGCGCGGCGAACGTCTCGAGCATGCGCGGGTCGAGCGGGGACTTCGACGGCGCGAGGGTGTCGTCGAGGTCGAAGGCGACGAGGCGGGGCGTGGTCATGACACCGATTCTGTCAGGCCCGGTGGGCAGCGGGGTCCCGGTCGTCGTCGTGGAGCGGTGCGCGTCGTCGTGCGCTGCTGCGCGTCGTCCCTACTCCTTGACGAGGACGACCTCGTCGAGGGGCAGGCGGGTGCGCGGAGCGACCTCGCGCTCGGCGGCCTTCTCGTCGAGCTGCGACGGGTCTGCCACGGTGCCGATCGCGGTCACGGTGTAGGGGAGGAAGCGCTCGGGCAGGTCGAAGGCGGCGCGGAGGCCCTCGGCATCGATGCCGGCCATCTGGTGCACGTGGAGGCCCTCGGCGTGCGCCTGGACGGTCAGCGCGGTGAGGGACTGGCCGAGGTCGTACTGTGCGAAGGGGCGCTCGTCGCCGTCCTCGGTCGTGGTCTCGAGGATGCCGACCACCAGGGCGCTGGCGCGGAAGGCCCACGCGGCGTTGAAGCCGAGCAGGTTGTCGTTGATCTTCGCGAACGTGTCCGTGCCGCGACGGCCGGCGACGAAGCGGCGCGGCTGGTGGTTCATCGCGGACGCGGCCCAGCGAGCGGCCTCGAGGACGGCGTCGAGCTGGGCGTCGGTCATCGTCGCGGTGTCGTCGTAGGAGCGCGGGCTCCAGCGCTCCTCGAGCAGCGGCACGAGGGGCTGGCTGGAGTCGGTCGAACGGGAGAGCGTGTCGGGCGTCGAGGTCATGGTGCCTGCAACGGTATTCGATGCGAACGCATTTCCCGGCTGAGTGACGTCACATGTGCGCCGGTCGGCCGCACGCGTTGCCGTCCTGGTCGCCGTCCGTGCCGTCGGGCTGCGAGGATGGGTGCGATGGGTGGCGTGTTGACGGGGTTCGCGATCATCGGCGCGATCATCGCCGCCGGCTACGTGGTCGGGCGCGTCCGCCTGCTCGGCCCTCACGCGCAGTTCGTGATGAGCCGCCTGGCGTTCTTCGTGCTCATGCCGTGCCTGCTCTTCCACACCATCGCCACGGCGCACATCGAGTCCTTGCTTTCCCCGATGCTCTGGGTGTCGCTGGTCAGCGCCGTCACGGTCGGGCTCGTCGCCGTCGCGGTGTTCCGCCTGGTGCTCCGGCGGTCCGTCGCCACGACCACGGTCGGGGCCCTGGCGTCCGGCTACGTGAACGCGAACAACATCGGTCTGCCGGTCGCGGTGTACGTCCTCGGCCAGGCAACCGCTGTCGTCCCGGTCATCCTGCTGCAGCTCGTCGTGCTGGCCCCGCTCGCCCTGACGGTCCTCGACGCGGCGACGGCGGGCGGTGGCGGCTGGCGGTCCCGGGTCGTCGGACCCTTCCGGAACCCGATCATCATCGCCTCGCTCGTCGGGCTCGTGTGCTCCGCGCTCCGCCTCGAGCTGCCGGCGCCCGTGCTCGAACCGTTCTCGTTGGTCGGTGCTGCTGCGGTGCCCGTGGTGCTGCTGTCGTTCGGCATGAGCCTGCACGGCGCGACCCCGCTGCGTGACCGTGCCACACGACCGGACGTGCTCGTGGCCTCGGCGCTCAAGCTGCTCGTCATGCCGGCGGTGGCGTACGTCGTCGCCCGGTTCGTCTTCGGGCTCGACGACCAGGACGTCTTCGTCCTCACCACCCTGGGGGCGCTGCCGGCGGCCCAGAACGTGTTCAACTACGCCCAGCGCTACCAGGCGGCCGTCCCGGTGGCGCGCGACGTGGTGCTCGTCTCGACGATCGGCGCCGTCCCGGTCCTGGTCGTCATCGCCGCGCTCCTGCACCCCTAGCGCGGGCGCGCCGACCGGGGGATGCCGGGGCGTGCCCTGCCGGGGCCTGCCGATGTCGACCGGGCCATTCCTGTCACGGTCAGCGGGGTCGGCCGACCGATCGAGCCCGGTCGGTGACCAGCGCGCGGCACGTCGTGCACGCTCGTGGTGGTCCGAGCGGGCACAGGGTGGCCTCGAGCGCGCTCGGGGACGACAGGGACGGGCGCGCTCGGAGACGACAGGGACAAGCGCGCTCGGAGTCGACAGGGACGGGCGCGCTCGGGGACGTCAGCGGCGGGCGCGCTCGGGGACGTCGGGCGCGGGCGCGCTCCGCGACCGCGGGTGCGGCGCCGGCTGTCGGTCAGGACCGGGCCGGCGTCAGAAGATCATCGGGCGATCGTCGTCGAGCGAGGTCTCCAGGTCGAGGTCGACCGACACCGGGACGTGGTCGCTCGGAGCGTCACCCTTGCGCTCGTCGCGGTGGATCGTGGCGCCGACGGTGACGTCCGCGAACGCCTGCGACCCGAGCACGAAGTCGATGCGCATGCCCTCGTTGCGGGGGAAGCGGAGCGACTTGTAGTCCCAGTAGGTGTAGCCCTCTGGCGCGAGGGGGCGGACGACGTCCTGCAGCCCGCGGGTCTCGAACTCGCGGAACGCCGCACGCTCCGGCTCGCTGACGTGCGTCGCGCCCTCGAACACCCGGAGGTCCCAGACGTCCTGGTCGAGCGGCGCGACGTTCCAGTCGCCCATCAGCGCGAGCGGGGTGTCCGGTTCGGCGTCGAGCCACTCGGTCGTGCGGTCGGCCAGCTGTGCGAGCCAGTCGAGCTTGTACGTGTAGTGCGGGTCACCGAGCTCCCGGCCGTTCGGGACGTAGAGGCTCCACAGCCGGACACCGTCGACGGTGACGCCCATCGCCCGTGCCTCGACCGGCAGGTCCGGCCCCTCGTGGCCCTTGAGGAAGCCGGGCTGACCGGGGAAGTCGCGGGTGACGTCCTCCATCGGCAGGCGACTGGCGAACGCGACGCCGTTCCACTGGTTCAGCCCGTGCGCCTCGACCTGGTAGCCGGCCGCCTCGAACGCCTCGACCGGGAACTGCTCCGGCTTGCACTTGATCTCCTGCATGCCGAGGACGTCGACGTCCTCGCGCACCAGCCAGTCGACGATCCGGCCCACTCGGGTGCGGACGGAGTTCACGTTCCAGGTCGCCACGCGCATGGGATCGAACCTACCGGTGACGGCTGGCACGCCGCTCGCGCCGGACCAGGAGCTGACACCCGGCGCGTCCGGCCCGACGCCGCTGGCCCGACGCCTCTGGCCGGGTGTGCGACATCGCACCCGTCGATCGACAGGTGCGATGTCGGAGTCGCGGCGTGACGCGCGCCGCCCGCCGTGCAGCGCCGGCGTGACGAGCGCCGCCCGCCGTGCGCTCCGGACTAGAGGCGGACGCCCCGCGCTGCCATGAACGGAGCCGGGTCGATCGTGGCGCCGTTGATGTGGACCTCGTAGTGCAGGTGGCAGCCGGTCGAGTTGCCCGTCGAGCCGACCAGGGCGATGAGCTGCCCCGCCGAGACCCGCTGGCCGGGGGAGACCCGGAAGCCACCGTTCACGATGTGGCCGTACGCGGTCGAGACACCGCCGCCGTGGTTGATGCGGACGTAGTTGCCGTACCCGCCGTACCAGCCGACGTACTCGACCGTGCCGGACGAGGCCGCGACGATCGCCGTCGAGCAGCCGCTCGTCAGGTCGAGTCCGTCGTGCTTCGTGACGCGACCGGTGATCGGGTGCACGCGGTACCCGTACGGGCTGATGACGTAGCCACCGCCGGGGCGCACCCAGCCGGTGCCGGAGCCGGAACCGACCCCGCCGCCCCCGCCGCCACCGCCGGCAGCCGGAGCGGGCGCACCGCCGCCGCCACCGCCACCGCGGTTCGCTGCCGCCGCCTGTGCGTCGGCCAGCCGCTGGGCTTCGCGCTGCCGTGCGGCCTCGGCCTCCTGCCGGGCCTTCTCCTCAGCCGCCTTGCGGACCTTCTCACCCTCGGCGAACTCGGCCTCGGTGCGCACACGCCCCGAGGTCAGGGTCGCGAGCTGGGCGTCGAGCCGCGCCTTGTTCTCCTGCTGCTCGTCGTACGCGGCCTGGACCTTGTCGGCGGCTGCCTGGGCCGCCTGCATCTTGCGCTCGGCCTCGGCCGCGAGCTCGTCGAGCGCCTTCGACGCGCGGTCGGCCTGCGCGGTCAGCGACCGGGCGACCGAGGCGTCGGCGCTCGCCGCTGCCTCGACCCGCTCGGCCTGCTCCGACAGCTTGCTCAGGGCGCCGAGGTCGTACAGCAGGTCGCGGGCGTCCTCGCCCTCGGCCAGGACCGACGCCGTCACGTCGGCGCCACCGTGCCGCGCCATCTGCGCCGCGAACTGCCCCGCCTGCGACGCGCTGCGCTCGGCGATCTCGGCGTGCTCGTCGGCCTCGGCACGGAGCTTCTGCTCGGTGGCCGCGGCTTCCTGCGCTTCGCTCTGCGCGTCGAAGAAGTCGTCACCGAGGCGCTTCGCCTCGGCCTCGGCTTCCTGCACCTGGTCCGACAGCCCGGAGATGACCCCGCGGATCTTCGTGATCTGCTCCTGCTTCGCGGACTCCTGCCCCCGGGCCGCCATGACCTCGTCCCACGAGGGGTACTTCGCGGCGCTCGCGCTCGGCGCGTCGACGAGCACCGTCGCGAGCAGGCCGGCGAGGGCCAGGCCGGTGGCGGCGATTCGGAGACGGAGGGCGGGGCGCGGGACGCGGTGGCTTGTGGGACGAGTCACGGGGTCGAGCCTATACATCCGTACAGCCGGCGCGACACGCCGCCGCGCCGCCTGTGGAGAACTCCCGACGGCATCGCGGGCCGCGACCGCGCCTCAGAAGCCCCGCTCGCGACGGATGGCGTCCGCGCTGCCGACCACGTCGCGCTGCAGGACGGCCGCCCCGACCGTGCCCGCGTAGTCGTAGACGTCGAACCCGGTGCAGTGCGTGATGGTCGCCGGCGCCCCGAGCGAGTCCTCGACCGCGGTCGTCCAGACGTCGTTGGCACCGATCACCACGAAGGTCGGTCTGGCGTCCCGGTAGGCGCCGAGGTCGACGAGCCACGGGTAGGTCTCGAACGTGTCCCGGACCTGCAGGAGCTCGACGTCGTCGGACGCGTACGCCGCCAGGGGCCGGACGGTCCAGAACTGCCCGACGCCGGTGACCTGCCGTCCGTCCGCCCAGCGGTCCAGGCAGTCCGCCGGCGCGTACCGGGCCGTCGCGACGGTGCTGACCGTGGTCGGGGCGTCGGCCGCCCCACCCAGCAGGACCACCGCCGCGGCGATCGCCGCGGCGAGCTGCACGCCGCGGCGCGGCCGGTGCACCCGGGTCCGACGGACGGCGGAGCGCACGAGCTCGGCGACGGCGACGAGCGCCAGGAGCGGTGCGGTCACGATCGGCTCGAGGTACCGCGGTGTCTCCGACCCGGCGACGACCACCCCGACGGACACCGCCACGACCGTCACGAGCGGCAGCACGGTCGCGACGAGCACGGTCCGCGCGGTCCGCACCCGCCAAGCCCAGACCGTGCCGCCGACGGCCAGCACCACGCCCGCGAAGAGCAGCAGCAGCTCGGCGTCGCCACGGGCCGACCCGGCGCGGTCGTCGGTCAGCGCCGCGAAGAAGGCGAGCGTCCGGCCCGCCTGCTCCGGGTGCACGTAGGTCGACGGGTCGAGCGACACGAACGGGGCGAGCGGGATCCGGAGCAGGTACCCGACGACGGAACCGGCGACGAGGACGGCCGACATCCACCCGGTCGGACGCCAGGGGACGCGTCGCGCGAGCGAGAGCAGCACGAGGGTCACGACGACGGGCGCCGCCGACCACGGGACGTACAACGGGTTCGACGCCGTGGTGCACGCGGCGACGAGGCCGGTCACGACGAGGACGACGACGGAGGCGCGGCCGGTCCGGACCGCGCGGAGCACCAGGACCGCGGTGCCGAGCATGGCGAGCACAGCGCCGTAGTAGTAGGTCGTCGTCAGGAGGAGTGATCCGAGTTCGAGCGAGGTCGCAGTTGCCGTGTACTCCGTGAGCACGATCGCGGTCACGAACCCGAGCGCGACGGCGGACACCGCGATCCTGGCCGACCGGCGTGCGGCCGGCATGAGCTCGTTCGCCGCCGCCCGCACCAGCGCGTACACGGCGAGCAGCACGAGCACGCCGTTCAGCGCCAGCGCCTGCTGCGGGGTCGCGGTGACGAGGGAGCAGAGCAGGTAGACGGGCAGCTCGGGGAAGAAGAACAGGGCCGGTGACATCGCCCACTCGAACGGCTGCCCGAGCCGGATCGACCGTTCGACGAGCGGCAGCAGGACGGAGTCGCCGTCGTACCAGAGCAGGGCGACCCGCTCGGTGACCAGGACGTGGCCGAGGGCGATGACGGCCAGGGCGAGCGCGACGGCGGCGCCCAGTGCCTCCTGGCCGGACGCGACCCACCGGCGGCGCGACGGCGGACCCGCCGGAGCGATCGCGACCGGCTCCGGGACCGCAGCGCGGCCGGACGGGCCGGGCGCGACGGGTGACATGAGCGGAGCGTACCGAGCGAGCCGTGACGCCGCCTGGCGATGGCGTTCCGGGGCCGAGCGACTACCCTTGTGGGCTGTGACCGACACGCGCGACCAGCTGATCCAGCACATCTCCGCAGACGCGGTGTTCCACGGCGACTTCACGCTCACCAGCGGCAAGCAGGCGTCGTACTACATCGACCTGCGCAAGGTGAGCCTCGACCACCGGGTCGCTCCGCTCATCGGCCAGGTGATGACGGACCTGCTGCAGCAGGTGCCGGACGTCGACGCCGTCGGTGGCCTCACCATGGGCGCCGACCCGATCGCGAGTGCCGTGCTGCACCAGGCCGCGGCGCGCGGACTCTCCTACGACGCGTTCGTCGTGCGCAAGGAGCCGAAGGACCACGGCCGCGGCCGCCAGGTCGAGGGTCCGGACGTCCGCGGCAAGCGCGTCGTCGTGCTCGAGGACACCTCCACGACGGGCGGCTCGCCGCTCAAGGCCGCGGAGGCGCTCGAGCGCGAGGGCGCGATCATCGCCGCAGTGGCCGTCGTCGTCGACCGCGACACCGGCGCGAAGGAGCGCATCGAGGCGGCCGGCTACCCCTACTTCGCCGCGATCGGACTGGCCGACCTGGGGCTGAGCGCGTGACCGGGGAGCGTCCGGACGACGCGCGCGATCCCGACCGTCCGTCCGGCCCGACAGACGGGGCGGACGACCGGGAGGCCCTGCGCGCGTCCGGCTCGGACGCTCCGTTCCGCGGTCTCCGCAGTGCCGCCGACATCTTCGGTGCGCCGCGTGGTGCCGACGAGTGGCCCTCGCGCCGCGAGCGGCGCGAGGCGGAGCGGGCCGCTCGTGAGACCGGCGCGCCGCTGCCGGAGCCGTTCGAGCCGGAGGCCGTCGATCCCGCACCGGTCGCGCCCGCACCGGTCGTGCCGGCGCCGCCCGTCGGCGACCGTGAGGCCGGGTCCGGGCCGGGGTCCACGTCCGGGGCTGCGTCCGGATCCGAGTCCGACGAGGATGCCGGGGCGACCCAGGCGATCCACATGGGCGACGAGCTCCGCGAGCCGTCGGAGAACCCGCAGGCGACGGTCGAGCACGAGCGCGAGACGCTCGGGGACCGCATCCCGCCCGCTGCGCCGGTGCCGCCGACGAGCACGGTCTCGCACCCGTCCTCGATCTCGCTGCCGACCGCGATGCGCCACCGGGACGAGCGCGCTGCCGAGAACCGCGCCGTCGACGACGAGCGACGACGTGCCGACCCGTTCGGCCAGGGGCGCAGCGACGTCGACTGGCTCGGGCGGGTCACCGGGTCACAGCCGGGAACGCCCGCGCCGACGCCGACCGGGCCGGTCGCGCAGCCGCTCGGGGTCGAGAACGTCCTGCCGCCCGCGCCGGCACCCACGAACGAGCCGCCGAGCTTCACCGAGCTGCTGCGCCTGCAGGGAGCGGGTGACGCTGCCCCGGCCGGCGCGACGGAACGACCCTTCGACTGGGCGATCCGGGACGACGAGACCGGCGAGGTCCCGACGACGCTGACGACCGGCCGGTTCGACACCACGGCACTCGGGGCGGGGTCGTGGTCGCTCGCGGACGAGGCGGACGACGACGTGGTCGCGGGCGAGGTCGACACGCCTGCCGGTGGGCTCCCGAGCGGGCTGCTCGCGGCGCCGGTGCCGGCACCGCTGCCGGTACCCGCTCCGGTGCCGACGTCGGCCCCGGAGGATGCGAAGGACGACGACGTGGCACGGACGACGGCGCTGCCGTCGGTGCAGGACGACGACCGGGGCGACCGCGAACACCGCGACGACGTGGCACGCACGACGGCGCTGCCGGCGGTGCAGGATGACGACCGGGGCGACCGCGAACACCGCGACGACGATGCACGGACGACGGCGCTGCCGGCCGTGGGCGGTGTCGGACGTGACGACTCCGCTGCCGACGCGCCGATGCCCGTCGCTGCAGCGGCGACCCCCTGGTGGGCGGAGCCCGACGCCATCGTGCCGCCGACCGCGGCGCCGCCGCTGATCGAACCGGCGTCGTCGGACGCCACCGCTGCGTACCCGGCGCACCTCCCGCCGTCCGTCGGCCAGGACCTCCGGGGGCTGGCCGGCGATCGCGACGCCCGCAGCGACCGCCGCGACGATGACGACGTCCACGACGAGCGGTACGACGAGCACCCCGTCGAGCGCCTGCCCGCCGCTGCACCGGACGACCTCGACCAGGACGAGTGGGACGGCCGCGAGACGAGCGACACGAGCGTCATCAAGGACCTGTTCGGCACGGCTGCGGTCGGGCAGCTCGGCGACACCGGGTACGACCCCGAGGACTCGGGGACGCGCATGATGCCCGCGGTCGCCGCTCCGGCCGGCGCTCCCGGTCGTGACGGGACGCCCGGTGCACGCGCAGCAACCCGTGGGACGGCTCCCGACCGCGCGGCCTCGGGGAGCACGGCTCCCGGCGACGGCGGCGGGCGGGACAACTTCATCAACGAGGGCTTCGGTCGGCTCGCGGGCGAGGGCAAGCGCGGCAAGCAGTTGCTCGTGATCGGCGCCGTCGTGCTCATCGTGGTGCTGCTCGTGGCGGTCTTCGGGCTCACCCGCTGGATCCTCGGGAACTCCATCAGCGAGGAGAGCGCTCCCGCGGCGAGCGCGTCGTCCGCCGCTGCGTCGGCCGCTCCCTCGGACGAGCCCTCGGCAGAGCAGTCCACCGAGGCCGCCGCGGCCCCCGCACCGCCGCTGCAGTTCGCGACCACCCAGGCCGCCCCGGGTGAGCACGCCTGGAACGAGCTCGCCGGCGGTGAGTGCCTGTCGCCGTTCACCGACGCCTGGGCGCAGTCCTTCACGGTGGTCGACTGCGCGGCAGCGCACGCCGGGCAGCTGACCTCCCGCATCCAGGTCGAGGCCGGAGCGTGGCCGGGGCCGGACGACCTGGCGGCGCAGGCGGCGCAGGTGTGCCAGACCGCCCAGGCCGTCGACACCGCGGCGGCGGCGCGGTACGGCGACGTGCAGGTGCAGGGCACCTACGCGCCCGACCAGGAGACCTGGGACCGCGGCAACACCTTCATCTCGTGCTTCGCGACGCGCTCGAGCGGCCAGCCGTTGACGGGCTCGCTCGCCCCGAGCGGCACCTGACCCGCCCCTCTCTCCCCAAGACGCAACCTCGGCGGTTGCTCGCAGCGTTGTACCGCTGCGAGCAACCGCCGACGTTGCGTTTCGCGAGGGTAGCCGCGCCGCAGGGCCGGGGCCGGCGGGGGCGCGGGGTCGCGGGGGCGGGGCGGGCGGCGCCGGTCAGGACGCGGCGGGGACCCGCGCGGACGCCTCGTCCAGGGTGCGGAGCTCCTCGGCGCCCAGCTCGAGGTCCGCGGACGCCAGGAGCGCCGGCAGCTGCTCGGTGTTCCGCGCGCTCGCGATCGGCGCGACGACGTCCGGCTGGGCCTGCAGCCATGCGAGGGCGACCGATGCGATCTCGGCCTCGTGCGCCTCGGCGATGCGGGAGAGCGCGTCGACCACGGCCAGTCCCTCGTCCGAGAAGTAGCCCGACACCTGCCCCTCGCGGTCCTTGCCGGCGAAGTCGTCCTTCGTGCGGTACTTCCCGGTCAGGAACCCGGCGGCGAGGGCGAAGTAGGGCACGACCCCCAGGCCCTCGGACGCTGCGAGCGGGGCGATGTCCGACTCGTAGGGCTCACGGGTGACGAGGTTGTAGTGCGGCTGGATCGCGACGGGCAGCGCCAGCCCGTTCTCCTTGGCGATGCGGATCCACTCCTCGGCACGCGGACGCGAGTAGTTCGAGATCGCCGTGTACCGGACGAGGCCCTCCTGCACGAGCTGGTCGAACGCGCGGACGGTCTCCTCGAGCGGGGTGTCCTGGTCGTCGAAGTGCGCGTAGTACAGGTCGATCCGGTCGGTGCCCAGCCGCTCGAGGCTCGCGCGGGCAGCCGCGGCGACGTTCGACGCCGACAGCCCGCTGTACTGCGGGTGCTGCGAGACCTTCGTCGCGACCACGACGTCGTCGCGCTTCCCGGACGCGCGGAGCCACGAGCCGATGACGCGCTCCGACTCGCCGCCCTCGTTGCCCGGCGCCCACGCGGAGTAGACGTCCGCGGTGTCGACGAAGTCGCCGCCGGCCGAGGTGTACGCGTCGAGCACCCGGTGCGAGGTCTGCTCGTCGGCGGTCCAGCCGAAGACGTTGCCGCCGAGGGCGAGGGGGAACACGTGCAGGTCACTGGTTCCGATGCGGGGCATGGGGAGTCCTTCCGGTGCGGTACGGGTCTCGTCCACGCTATGCCCCGGCTCCGTGCACGTGACCAGCGGGTACCCGGTGTTGCATGAGGGGATGACCACCCTCGCCGACGACCTCACCGACCCCCGCTCGTCCGTCCGACTCCGTGCCGTGATGGCCGCCGGCACCGAGGCGAGGCCGTCCGACCTCGAGGTGCTCGTCGAACGCTGCGCCGTCGAGCCGGACCTGCAGGTGCGCGAGGCCCTGACCTGGGCGCTCGTCAGGCTGCCGGCGGAGACCGTCGTGCCCCGGCTGACGCACGAGCTGCACCGTCCGGAGGCGCAGGCGCGCTCGCAGGCGCTCCACACCCTGTCGAAGATCCGCGACGGGTCGGTGTACCCCGAGGTGGCCGACCGGCTCGGCGACGACGACCCCGGTGTGCGTCGGACGGCCTGGCGCGCGGCCGTCCTGCTCGCTCCGGCCGAGGAGGGTCCCGCCCTCGCCCGACGCCTCGCCCGCGAACTCGGTCAGGGTGACCGGGAGACCCGACTCGCGCTGAGCCGTGCGCTGGTCTCGCTCGGCGAGGACGTCGTCGCCCCCGTCCTGGCAGACGCGTCCGAACGTCGCGGCGAGGCCGTGCGCGCGCACGTCGAAGAGACCGGACGACTGCTCGCCGACCCGGACGCCGGATCGGCGCTCGCGCTCGAACGCGCCCGTCGCGAGATGGCGCTCGGACGCGGCAAACGCGCCTCCGGGTGACCACCTGACGGACGGGAGGCCCGTGGCTGCGCCGCCACGGGCCTCCCGTCCGTCACACGGTGCGCCACGAGCGTGTCCCGCCGTTCCGGGGCGGGCCGCGGAAGACGCGGATTCGGATCGACGAACAGGCTCGATCGGCTTGCGCACGCGGATCGGAGCGCGCCAAGGTGGACGGCGAAGGGGAGTAGCTCCCAGCGCGTGCATCGACACACTGGCCATCACGACGATCGGCCCGGTGCACCACCTGCCGGTCCCACCCGGCGGGCGAGCGAGACCTTCGGCCGTTCTGCCGTGCCGAAGCGCTCCCCACCCCTGCGCGATCGGTGCGGCCCGACCAAGGGACCATCCCGTGATCGACACCTCACCCGTCCGCGTCGTCGATGCCGACGCACCACCCGCCCGCATGGGCCGCAGCGCCTGGGGGCGCATCGCGATCTGCATCGTGATCGCCCTGCCCGCCGTGGTCTTCCGCGTCACGGGCTCCGCCCCGAACCCCGTCGTCGACCTGCTGGTCTTCGGCGGTGCGGTGGTCGCCGCCTCGTTCCTGCTCGCCTGGGCCGCCGAGGCCGCGCAGAAGGACATCTCCGGCGCCCTCGCCATCGCGATCCTCGCGCTCATCGCCGTGCTGCCCGAGTACGCCGTCGACCTGTACTACGCGTTCCGCTCCGGGTACGACCCGTCGTACGAGCAGTTCGCCGCCGCGAACATGACCGGCTCGAACCGGCTGCTGCTCGGGTTCGGCTGGCCCCTCGTCGTGGTGATCTCGCTGCTCGTCGCCCGCCGGTACGTCCGCGCCGGCACCCTGCCCCGGTCGGCGACGAAGGTGCTGCAGCTGGAGCAGTCCTCGCGGCTGGACATCGGCTTCCTGGCGCTCCTGGCGGTCGTCGCGTTCCTCATCCCGCTGATGGGCTCGATCCCGCTGTGGTTCGGGTTCGTGCTGCTCGCCGCCTTCGTCGCGTACCTGTGGCGGGCGTCGCAGGCGCCGGACGACGGCGGCGACGAGGAGATGGTCGGCATGGCGGGGAACATCGCCTCGATGCCGCAGCGTGCGCGCCGCTGGACGATCGTCGCACTGTTCCTCGTGGCCGCCGCCGTCATCCTGTCGTCGGCGGAGCCGTTCGCGGACGCGCTCGTCGAGTCGGGGAGCGCGCTCGGCATCGACAGCTACTTCCTCGTGCAGTGGCTCGCGCCGCTCGCCACCGAGGCGCCCGAGTTCATCGTCGCAGCGCTCTTCGCCCTGCGCGGGATGGGCGGCGCGGCGATCGGGACGCTCATCGCGTCGAAGGTCAACCAGTGGTCGCTGCTCGTCGGGTCGCTGCCGATCGCCCACGTGCTCGGTGGCGGGACGACGGGCGGGCTGCCGCTCGACGGTCGGCAGGTCGAGGAGTTCGTGCTCACCGCGTCGCAGACCGTGCTGGGCGTGGCGATCATCATCGCGCTGCGCTTCCACCGGTGGTCGGCGATCGCGCTCGTGGCGCTGTTCGCGGTGCAGTTCGTGGTGACGGACACGAGCGGGCGGTGGGTGCTGAGCGGGGTGCACGTGGTCGCGGCGCTCGTGGTGCTGTGGATCAACCGGAAGGACATCGTGCCGACGTTGCGGGCGCCGTTCCGGCAGGCCGGCGCCGCCGGCGCTCCGGCCGCGTAGGCGGCGGCGCGGCTCCGCCCGCGGCTGCGGCCGCGGCGGCTGCGGCTGCGGTCGGTTCCGGTCGTACGACCTGCCGTCGGCGGCCGTTCCGGTCGCACGACGTGCCGTCGGCGGCCGTTCCGGTCGCACGACGTGCCGTCGGCGGCGGAGGTGAGCGGCATGTCGTGCGACGGGAATCGTGGGACGGGAGGCTCGGGGAGGGCTGGCATCGGGCCTCCCGTCCGATGGGCGCGCCGGCGGTTCCGGTCGCACGACCTGCCTTCCGGCGGCCGTTCAGGTCGCACGACGTGCCGTCGGCGGCGGAGGTGAGCAGCATGTCGTGCGACGGGAATCGTGGGACGGGAGGCGCGGGGCGGGCTGGCACCGGGCCTCCCGTCCGTTCGTGGGCACCAGCCGCATCGAACGGTCAGGACATGCCGCGCGCGTCCCGTCGGGCGGGCAGGATCCGTCGGCAGGAGCCGCCGAGTGTGACAGGAAGTGCCCGCTCGGCGAGCGGGCGGCGGGGCCGACGGGCGGGCGGCTGGCGTCAGTCGGCGTCGGGGGTGAGCCAGATGGCCGAGGCGGCGGCGGCCGGCAGGTCGACGAGGGACTCCTCGCCGTCGGGAGCCCGCCGGCTGACGGCGATCACACCCGCGTAGTCGCGGACCCGCTCGACGCGCAGGTGCGTGCCCAGTGCGACCCCGAGCTCGTCGAAGTACCGGAGCAGGGCCGGGTCGTCGTCGGACACCCGGTCCACGACCCCGCAGGCACCGGGTTCGACCGAGCCGAGCAGCGTGCCCGCCGACGACGGGACCGACCCGTCCGTCGCCGGGATCGGGTCACCGTGCGGGTCGTGCGTCGGGTGGCCGAGGTCGGCGTCGACCCGCTCGAGGAACGTCTCGGACACCGCGTGCTCGAGCGCCTCGGCCTCGGTGTGGACCTCGTCCCACGAGTAGCCGAGCCGCTGCACCAGGTACGTCTCGATGAGCCGGTGGCGACGGACCATCGCCACGGCGACCTGCTGCCCGAGCGGGGTGAGCACGACGCCGTAGTAGGGGGTGTGCTCGATGAGGCCGTCGCGGTCGAGCTTGCGGAGGTTCCCCGACACCGTCGACGCCGAGACCCCGAGGGCCGCCGCGATGTCCCGCGTCGCGAGCCCCTCGCCGCCGCGCTCGGTCGACTTCCACACGAGCTTCACGTAGTCCTCCGCCATGACGGACAGGGAGGGCAGGCGCATGCGTCAATGGTACAAACGGCGGGTGACCACCACCGCACCCGTCCGACGCCGTCGCTGGCCGGTGCCCCCGTCGCTCCTGCTCGGCCTCGCGCCGCTCGTCGCCTTCGCGGCCGTCAGCGCCTGGCGCTCGCGGCCGAGCGACGACTACAGCACGCTCGGGCAGACCGTCGAGGGCGTCCTCGGGGCACTCGTGGTGCCGGAGGGCATCGCGGTGCTCGTGCTCTGCGTCTACGTCACCGCGCTGGGCTGGTGGCCGATCGCGACCGCCGACCGTCGTCGGACGGCACTCCGGTGGACGCTCACGGCCCCGGCGTTGATCGCAGCCGTGTGCGTCGCCCGGCTCCCGCTCGTCGAGTGGGGCGCCCAGCCGGTGCGGTACTTCCTGCTGCTCGCGGTCGGGGTCCTCTTCGTGGGGGTGTTCGAGGAGCTGCTCACCCGCGGCGTGCTGCTCGTCGGGCTCCGGCGGCGGCTGCCCGAGTTCGGCGTGTGGATCGCGTCGTGCGTGCTGTTCGGGCTGCTGCACTTCCTCAACGTCCTCGCCGGCGCGGGGGTCGGTGCGACCGTCGTGCAGGTCGTCTTCGCCGCGTCGTTCGGCTCGACGCTCTACCTCGCCCGCCGGCTCACCGGGAACCTGCTCGCGCCCGTGCTGCTGCACGCCTTCTGGGACTTCGGGTCGATCGCGGTGTCGGCCACCGTGCCGACGCAGGACCTGGTGCGGATGGTGCCCGTCGGGCTCCTCGGACTGTTCGCGTTCGCGGTGCTCGCCCTCGGGGTGGTCGCCGGCGGCCTGGTCGCATGGCGGGACGACCGGGGCCGCCGCCTGCTGCGCCGGTGGCGGTCGGTGCCGCCCGTGGGGGCGCCCGCGGTGCAGGGGGACGAGCCGCGCCTCCCGTCCGCCGTCTGACCCGACCGTCCGCGCTCAGGTGCCGGGCCCGGCGGGTGCCGCCGGGCCGACTCGTCCACGAGGGCGACGGGCTGCGAATGCGCACAGCCTGCGGCCCGGTTCACCCCCGGGTGGGGGACCGTTCGCCGTCCGGCAACCACCCGTCCCTAGGTTCGCCCTGTTTCCACACCGGTACAACAGGAAGGGGCGTCGCCCCCGGGCGACCACCACCACATGCGCAGATCCACCGTCCGCGGCGTGACCGTCGCCACCGTCGCGACCGCACTCGTGCTCGGGTCGCCGCTCGCCGCGCAGGCTGCGACGTACCCGAGCGACTCCACCGAGCCCGACCTGGTGTCGCTGCTCAGCGGGTACGACCAGTACTGGACGTCGAGCGGGAAGAACGACCTGCACGGCACCGTGGACGACCCGGTGACGCTGGCCAAGAACGACCAGCTGACGTCGTGGATCAACCAGCACGCGACGACGGCGCAACAGTTCCGGGCGCTGCAGGACGCCGAGTACGACAACGCGACGAACACCGCCTACGACCAGTCCTTCACCGTGTCGCAGGGGCTCGGCGAGACGCTGAGCAAGCTGTTCGTGCAGGGGCGCAACGACGGCGACCTGCCGCTCGTCGACGCGCTCATCAACTCGTCGAACGGTACGAGCGGCGCCTACGTCGGCACCGGCGACGCGAAGGCCCACTACAGCTACCCGCGGCCGTACCTGCCGACCGACACCGCGGCGACGCTGCCCGCCGGTGACGACACGGCCAGCTGCAACCCGGCGACCGTGAACGCGTCGTCGCTCGCCGCGAACCGCACCGGTACGGCCTGGGCGGACGCGAAGGGCAACCTCACGATCACACGGGTGCCGGCCACGACCGACACCACGCACGAGTTCTCGCCGAACGACGTCGTGCTCGACGCCGGCTACGGCCAGAAGGGCATCTGCACCGGCGGCTCGTACCCGTCCGGGCACACCACCACGGCGTACCAGGCGGGCATCACCCTCGCCACGCTCGTGCCCGAACTCGCGCCGGAGATCCTCGCCCGCACGTCCGAGGCCGGCAACGACCGCATCGTCCTCGGCGTCCACTACCCGCTCGACATCATGGGTGGACGCATCGACGGCGAGGCCGCCCTCGCCGCCCGCTGGTCCGACACGCGGTACCGCACCGAGGTCCTCGAGCCGGCCCGCGCCGAGCTCACGGCGTACCTCGAGGCGAAGTGCGGCGACACCCTCGCGAACTGCATCGCCGCGGAGCGGCCCTACACCGACGACCCCTACGGCGGCCAGGCGATGCCCGGCGGCACCGCGCAGGTCGTCACCGACCGGGCCTCGGCCGTGCAGGTCTACCGCGAGCGCATGACCTACGGCTTCGCGCAGACCGGCACCGCGGGTCTCGCCCCGTCGGTCCCCACCGGCGCGTCGAACCTGCTCCTGTCGACCTTCCCGACCCTGACCGACAAGCAGCGCACGCAGGTGCTCGCGCAGACCGAGATCGCCTCGGGTCACCCCCTCGACCAGTCCGGCTCCGCGAACGGCTCGTGGGAGCGGCTCGACCTCGCGGCCGCGACGAGCGCGACCGTCGCCGTCGGCGCGGACGGCACCGCGACGGTCGTCTCGACCGGTGGGCAGGCCCGCGTCGTCTCCGGCGTGCTGACCGCCCCCGAGGGCACCTCCGTGCAGGCCGGCAAGGCGATCGCCCTCGCCGGCACCGGACTCCCCGCCGGCGCCACCCTGCAGGTCGTCCTGCGGTCCGACCCGGTCACGGTCGGCACGCTCACGGTCGGTCCGGACGGCACCGCGACCGGCTCGGTCGTGATCCCCGCGGACGCTCCGGTCGGCGCGCACACGCTCGACCTCGCCGACGCGTCGGGCGCCTCGGTGCTCGTGACGCCGCTCGCGATCACCGTGACCGCGGCGTCGAACGCGGGCGGCTCGACCGGCGGCGCGGGCACGGCGGGCGGCACCGGCGCCACCGGGACCGTCCCCGCCGGCGTGCACCTGCCGGTCGTCAGCGGCTGACCCACCGGACGGGAGGCGCGCAACCGGACCGTCACGTGCCTCCCGTCCGCACCCACCCGACGGGAGGCGCGGGACCGCCCCGCCCCGCGCCTCCCGTCCGCCGCCCCTGACCGCTCACCCCCCCTCGCACCACCGGAGGCCCCCGTGCCGTACCCCAAGACCTGGACCACCGTCGGCATCGCCGCCGTCGTGGTCGCCGCCGCCGCGATCGCCGTCCCGGTGCTGACCGGCGCGACCGGCGGCGACGCCGTCCCCGCCGCGGCGGACCGCACCCCCACGGCCACGGCGCGCACGGTACCGAGCGTCCCCGACGTCGCCGCAGCGGCGCTCGCCGCGCTGCCCGAAGCGCGCTACTCGGCCGTGGTCGACGGCCTGCTGCCCGTCGACCGGACGGTGTCGTCCGCCGAGGTCTTCCACCTCCGCACCGACGCACCGCTCTTCGGGTCCGATCGGCAGCACCCTGTCGCGCGCTTCGCGGCCACCGACTTCCTCGGCCAGCCCACGACGGTCGTGGGACTGCGGCACGAGGGGGACTGGGAGCTCGTCCTCACGCCGGCGCGTCGGGAGCTGCCCTCGGCGGCCGACGGACACGCGGCCGCGCAGACGGCCGCGTGGGTGCCGCGGACGGCACTCGTGCAGCAGGTGACGCCGACGTCGCACGTGGTCATCTCGACGGCCGACCAGACCGTGTCCATCGAGTCCTCGTCCGGACGGGTCACCCGGAGCTTCCCCGCGGGCGTGGGCACCTCCGACACCCCGACGCCGACCGGCGTGACGGGGTACCTGGAGCAGCGGTACGTCGACCCCTCGCAAGGGACGGGCGACCAGGCGATCCAGCTGACGTCGCTGCACTCGAGCGCAGCCGACGAACCGTACGGCGGGTCGGACGGCGGGCTCATCGGCCTGCACTGGAACGCGGCGGCCTCGGGGGCGGTGTCCCACGGGTGCGTGCGACTCTCCGCGGAGGGGGTCGCGGCGCTCGACGCCCTGCCGCTCGGGACGCTCGTGACGGTGGAGTAGCACGGGCACCGCCGGGTACGCTCGGGCCGGTGACCGACGGGACCGGACAGTTGCCCAGGACCCTGCGGTCCGGGGCCGGTGCGACCGTGCGCCGACTGGTGCACGTCTCGCGTCCGGTCCTGTGGATCAACACGATCGGCTCGGGGCTGGTCGCCGTGTGGCTCACCGGCGCGCTGTTCGATCTGCGGGCGCTGCCGATCCTGATCTGGCTGACGCTGCCGTTCAACCTGCTCATCTACGGCGTCAACGACGTCTTCGACCAGGACACCGACGCGACGAACCCCCGCAAGGGGTCCATCGAGGGTGCCAGGATCCGGCAGTCCGAGGTCCGACTCATCGTCTGGGCCGTCGCGGTGGTCAACGTGCCGTTCCTCGTCGCGTTCCTGCTGACGCTGCCGCCGCTCGCGAACGCCGCGATCCTGCTCTACGCGGTCGTCTTCGTCTGCTACTCCGCGCCACCGGTGCGCTTCAAGGCCCGGCCGTACCTCGACTCGCTGAGCAACGCGGCGTACGCGCTGCCGCTGGTCATCGTGCCGTTCGCCCTCGAGGAGGAGCCGACGTGGCCCGCCGCGCTGGGACTGATGGCCTGGAGCGTCGCCAAGCACGCCTTCGACGCCGTGCAGGACATCGTCGAGGACCGTGACGCGGGCATCACCACGACCGCGGTCCGGCTCGGACCCCGGGGGACCGCGCTGTGGAGCGGCGCCTGGTGGGTGGTGTCGACGGTGTTGTTCGCCGTGGTCAGCATCCCCGTCGCCGCCGTCAACCTGCTCATCGCCGGCATCCTCGTCGTGTGCCTGCTGCGCGCCCCGTCGCCGGAGACCGGTCACCGCCTGTACCGCCTGTCGGTCGCCTTCCCGTACATCGCGGGGTCCTTCGCCGGGGTGCTGCTCCTGGTGTCCATCGTGCTCGGAGGTGCCCGGTGAGTCGTGTCGTCGTCGTCGGAGGCGGGATCGGTGGCCTCACCGCCGCCGCCCTGCTCGCCCGTGCCGGGCACCGGGTGACCCTGCTCGAGGCGTCGGACCGGCTCGGCGGCAAGAGCCGTCGCATCCAGCTCGGGGCGGACCGGATCGACACCGGGCCGTCGCTCGTCACCTTCCCGGCGGTGTGGGACGAGCTGCTGCGGCGACTCGGCGGACGTTCCGGCGAGGACGGGCACCTCGACCTGGTGCGCATGCCCGAGGTCGGCCGGTACTTCCACGGCGGCGAGGAGACCGCGCTCCCGGTGGCACCCGACCACCCCTGGTACCCGGCGTGGCGACGCTTCGCCGACCTGCACGCGCCGCTCGCCGACGACGTCACGCGGCTCCTGCTCGCCGACCCGCTCGACCGCTCGGCCCTGCCGGCCGTCCGTCGCCTGCTCTCCGTCTACGGCTCGCGGCTCACCACGCGTGCGTACCTCGACGGCCTGGCGTGGCTGCCGGACGGGCTGCGCGAGATCATCGCGATCCACACCCTCAACGCCGGGGTCTCACCCGCACGCACCCCTGCGCTCTACGCGAGCATGCCGGCGATCATGGCGGAGACCGGCGCGTGGGTGCCCCGCGGCGGCGTCTACGAGGTCGTGCTCGCGCTGCAGCGACTCGCCGAGGCCGCCGGCGTCGAGGTCCGCACCGGCGAGGCCGTCACCTGCATCGCGCGCGGTGGCGTCTCCACCGAGGCCGCGCACCACCCCGCCGACCTGGTCGTCAGCGCCCTCGACGCCGACCGGCTCGCCGCGCTGACCGGACCGGCCGGTCCGTCCGCGATGTCCGCGATGTCCGCGATGTCCGCGCTGCCCCGCCCGCGCTCCCGCCCCCGCCCCCGGGCCCTGTCCTGCTCCGCCGTCGCGCTCTACGGCGTGCTGCGCGAGGAGCTGCCCGAGGGCCTCGCGACGCACAGCGTGGTGCTGCCGACGAAGCCGGACGCACTGCACCGGAGCCTCGAGGCGGGCGACGAGCCGGCGGACACGATGGTGTTCGTCAACCACTACCGCGCCGGCGAGCTCTCCCCGAACCCGCACGGCACCGTGGGCGTGCTGCTGACCGCACCCGCGGACGGCGCGCACTACGAGATCGACCACCCCTTCGTGCGGCGGGAGGTCGACCGGGTGTCGGCAGCGCTGGGCCTCGACCGACCGATCACCGACCTGCTCGACGACCACGTGGTCCTCGACCCGCAGTACTACGGCACCGGCGGCGAACCGCACGGGGCGCTCTACGGGGCGGCCCGTCCGCCGTGGCAGAGCGGGCCGTTCCACCGCCCCTCGTACAACGACCGCTGGCGGCCGTGGCTGTGGCGGGTGGGCGCGTCGGTGCACCCCGGCGGCGGGATCCCGGCCGTCGTGGGCGGAGCGATGATCGCGACGGAGCGGCTGCTCCGGGCGAACCCGGTCTGAGCGCGCCTTCGCGCCCTCGCTAGAGCTCGACCTCGATCGGCTCCGCGCGGACGAGCTCGTGCACGCCTGCGATGACCTCGCTCGGGCGGAACGGGTACCGGTCGATCTCGGCCTGGTCGCTGATGCCGGTCATCACCAGGACGGTGTGGAGCCCGGCCTCGATGCCCGCCTGCACGTCGGTGTCCATGCGGTCGCCGATCATGCCCGTGTTCTCGGAGTGGGCCCCGATCCGGTTCATCGCCGAGCGGAACATCATCGGGTTCGGCTTGCCGACGACGTACGGCTGCTTCCCTGTGGCCTTCTCGATCATCGCGGCGATGGCCCCGGTCGCCGGCAGGACCCCCTCGGCGCTGGGCCCGGTCGCGTCGGGGTTCGTCACGATGAACCGGGCGCCGTCGCGGATGAGCCGGACGGCCTTGGTGATCGCCTCGAACGAGTAGTTGCGGGTCTCACCGACGACGACGTAGTCGGGCGCGGTCTCGGTCATGATGAACCCGGCCTCGTGCAGCGCCGTCGTCATGCCGGCCTCGCCGATCACGAACGCGGAGCCCCCCGGCATCTGCGAGCGGCAGAAGTCCGCCGTGGCGAGCGCCGACGTCCAGATGCGCTCCTCGGGGACCTCGAGCCCCGACCACCGCAGCCGCGCGCTGAGGTCACGCGGCGTGAAGATCGAGTTGTTCGTCAGGACGAGGAACTCGGTCCCTTCGTCCAGCCACTGCTGGATGAGCTCGGGAGCGCCCGGCAGGGCCTGGTTCTCGTGGACGAGCACGCCGTCCATGTCGGTCAGCCAGCACTCGACTTCGTCGCGGGTCGCCATGGGCCCAGCGTACTGGGGCCGCCGCTCGCCGGACCCGGTGGTCACCCGGCTGTGAGGACTGGCCGACCGGACACCGACCGGCGTTCGGCTTTGGGCTACGATTTTCGGGACACGTACCGGATCAAGGAGGCCTCCCCGTGCTCGTCGACCCCGGCAGCCCCACCGCCCAGCCGCGCACCACGACCGACGGCCGTACCGGCGCGGGAGCGGCCGACGCCCCCACCGGGACGACGCCGGCGGCCGACACCGCCGCCGCACCCCGCCGCCGCCGTGGTCGCCCCAACGTCCTGAGCCGTCAGCAGGTGGTCGACGCCGCCACCGCCATCGCCAACGAGGAGGGCCTCGACCGCCTCTCCTTCCGCGCCCTCGGCGCGAAGCTCGGCGTCGCACCGATGACCGTGCACCGGACGATCGGCGGCCTCGACGACCTCCACGCCGAGCTCGTCCGTCGTACCGTCGACGAGTTCACGGCCACCTTCGTCTGGCCGGACGACTGGCGTTCGGTCGTCCACGTCTTCGCCTGCACCTTCCGCGACCTCATGCGCACCCACCCCCTCGTGCTCGAGTCGCACAGCCAGCGCGCCCCGCTCGCCTCCACCGAGTCCGACGCCGTCGTGGCGAAGGTCGTCGGGGCCCTGCAGCAGGCAGGTCTGCCGGAGCGCGAGGCCATGTACGCGTTCTTCGTGGTCTACGACTTCGTCGTCGGGCACGCCGGCGTGCAGGTCGGCCGCGGCGACTCCGAGGCCGGGCGCCCCGAGCGGCACCGCGTGGTCGGTGAGATCCTCGGCGAGCACTCGTACGACGACCGCTTCGCCCTGGGCCTCGAGATCATCACCGCCGGCATCGAGGCCCGCGTCCGCACGCACGGCACCACCGCGTCGTGAGCACGGTCGACCCGCAGCAGGCACGCCGCGAACGCGAGGCCCGGTACCGCGGCTCGACCACCGCCCTGACGATGACCGTCGTCGGTGCTCTGCTGGTCGTCGCCGCGGGGGCGGTCGGTGGACTCGCGGTGTCGGACTTCGTCCTGCGCTTCCGGATGATGACGGTCAACAGCATCTTCTCCGACAGCCCGGACCCGGAGACGCACCTGTGGGCGGCCCCGAGCGCGGTCGTCGGCACCCTGGTGGCCGTCGGCGTGTACACGCGGTGGAACCACCGGTGGTCCGGGCGCACCACCGACCTGGTCGGGCTCGGGCCGCTGCCGCTCTGGCTCGTCGGTGCCACCGCGTGCACCTGGTGGGCCACGACCACGCAGTGGCCCGCACCGGACCGCGTCGGCGTGGCCGTGGACCCGACGTTCGGGCACGACGAGACGTGGGGCGTCGGCAGCTGGATCCTGTACACCGCCGTGTGGTGGCTGCCGGGGCTCCTCACCGTCGTGACCGTCCTCGCGCTCGTGGCCGGCGGTGCCACGCGGATCGGCCGTGGGAACCGGCGCGCCCGGCTCACGGACGTGCTGGCGAACGGCCGCCGCACCACGGGCGAGGTCACCGCGATCAGCGGTGGCACGACCCCGGACGCGTCGCGCACGCTGCTGCGGTGGACCTTCTCGTTCGTGGACCTGCACGGCGTCCGGCGCTGGGTCGAGCGGACCGAGGGCTTCACCCACGGCACCGCTCCGGTGCTCGGTGGGACGGTGACCGTGCTCCACGACCCGGCCCGCCCCGGCGACCGCAAGCGCATCTTCACGACGACCGGCAGCGGTGACGACCCCGAGGACTTCCTGCGCCCCGGCACGACCTGAGGCCGGACGAAGATTGGCACTTCTCCACGAAAACGCGGCGCTCCTAGGCTCGTCAGCCGTGTCAGAACAGAACGTCCAGCCCCAGCAGCACCCGTACCAGCCGTACGCAACGGCGCCGGCCGCCCCGCAGCGCACGAACACCCTCGCGATCATCGCGCTCGTGGCGGCGTTCGTCGCGCCGATCGTCGGGTTCGTCCTCGGCTTCGTCGCGATGTCCCAGGCGAAGAAGCGTGACGAGGGCGGCCGTGGCCTGGCGCTCGCCGCGGTCATCGTCGGCGGGGTGATCACGGTCTTCTACGCCGTGCTCTTCATCGCGCTCGTCGCGGTCGCGATGTCCGAGCCGTCGGTCACGTACCCGACGTCGTACTGACTCCTCGCGACCGTCGGCTGACGGCGGTCGCCGGACGGGAGGCGCGGGGCACGCGCCCTACGCTGGTCACGTGACCGAGCGCCTCCCGTCCGACCCCCTGGTCCCGTCGACGGGACCGGCGCAGCCGGGCGGTCCCGCGCTGCCACCGACCCACGAGGCCACGACGAACGGCGTCGGGCCGCACCCAGAGCCCTGGCCGGAGGACCCCCGGCTCGACCCGGAGCTGCTCGCCGCCGGGGACACCCGCAACGTCGTCGACCGCTTCCGGTACTGGTCGATGGACGCCATCGTCGCCGAGCTCGACACCCGCAGACACGCCTTCGACGTCGCGATCGAGAACTGGCAGCACGACCTCAACATCGGGTCGATCGTGCGGAGTGCGAACGCGTTCCTCGCCGGCACCGTGCACGTCATCGGTCGGCGGCGCTGGAACAAGCGCGGGGCGATGGTGACCGACCGGTACCAGCACGTGCGGTACCACCCGGACGTCGCGGCGTTCCTGGCCGCGATGCGCGAGGAGGGACGACCGGTCGTCGCGATCGACAACACCCCGGGCGCCGAGCGCATCGAGACCGCGGCGATCCCGGAGCGCTGCGTGTTCCTGTTCGGGCAGGAGGGACCCGGGCTCACCGACGAGGCCGTCGCGGGTGCGGACGCCCACCTCGAGATCACGCAGTTCGGGTCGACGCGGAGCATCAACGCCTCGGCCGCGGCGGCGATCGTCATGCACGCCTGGGTCGTCCAGCACGCGGTCCTGCCCACGGACTGACGCGCTCGCCGCGGGGCCGCCGGCCCGCCGGGCCGCCGGGCCGGGGGGCCGCCGGGCTGGAGCCGCGGGGCCGCCGGGCCGGCGGGGCCGCGCACGAGACTCGGCTCCGCGGACACGTTCGCGGCGCCGGAGCCGCGAAGACGTCCGCTCAGGCGAGTCTCGTGCGCGCGCGGGCGGGCTCGCGCGGGCGGGCACGCTCGCGCGTCAGCGCGGAGCGGTCGTGCGGCGGGCGACGAGCCGGGGCTCGACCAGGGTCTCCTGCGCCGGAGCGGTCGGATCGGCGATCCGGGCGAGCAGGCGCTCCCCGGCGCCACGGCCGATCTCCACGCTGCGGTCGTCGATGCTCGTCAGGCCGACGTAGGACGACGCCGCGAGCGGGGTGTCGTCGTAGCCCATCACCGACACGTCCTCGGGGACGCGCAAGCCCCGGGCGGCGAGCCCTGACATCGCACCGAGCGCCATGACGTCGTTCGCGGCGAACACCGCGGTGACGTCGGGGTGGGCGTCGAGCAGGTGCCCGACGGCCTCGGCGCCGGCCTCCTCGGTGGGTTCCACGGGCATGACGTGGGTGGCGAGCCAGGCGGGCGACGTGGCGGAGGTGATCCGTGCCTCCAGGCCGGTGAGCCGCTCCGCGGACGCAGCCGAGCGCCCGCCGACGAAGCCGATGCGCGTGTGGCCGAGCGCGAGCAGGTGCTCGGCGGCCATCCGACCACCGGCGCGGTCGTCGTTCGCGACGGTGTCGGCGCGGGGGAGCACCGCACGACCGCCGGCGACGACGACGGGCATGCTCGCCGGGATCGCGAGGTCGGTGTCGGGCTCGCCGGCGATGACGATGCCCTCGACGCGCATGGACAGGAAGCCCTCGACGGGTGAGGCGTCGAGCCCGGTGTTGAGGAAGCGGTCGGCGACGACGAGGCGGTGCCCCTGGTCCTGCAGCGCCTCGCGCAGGCCGGTGAGCAGGTCGACGAACCACTGGTTGCGGAAGTCGTCGAGGACGACGCCGATCGTGCGGCTGCGGGTGCCGGCGAGGGACACGGCCGCGGTGCTCGGGCGGTAGTCGAGTTCCTGGATGGCCCGCAGGACGGCCTCGCGGCGCTGGTCGCTGACCTTCGGGGACCGCTGGAGCACGAGCGAGACGAGGGACTTCGAGACCCCTGCGCGGGCGGCGACGTCGTAGATGGTCGCCGGTTTGCCGTCTGCGGTGGCGGACCTGCCGTCTCCCATGATCTCCCTCGACCCGTCGTGGTGTCCCTCGATCGTAGCGGCCCCGACTCGAGTGGTCGTCAGGACATGGTGGGTCGACCGGGGTGGGTGGGGTGCGGTGGGATGGGTGTAGCGGGCGCGGGGCGTCCGGCGTGCTCGCGGGGCGGAGGTGGCGCGGAGGCGGCGTGTGGTGCGGGGTGCTCGCGCACAACGAGAAGCACGTCGCGCCACGGAACCGCGTGGCGCGACGTGCTTCTCGTTGTGCTGACGGCCGAGCCGCCCCGAGCGCCGAGCGCGCCGCCCCGAGCGCCGCGCCCGCGCCGCCCGCGCCGCCCGCGCCGCCGCGCTCCGCGCCGCGCCGCGCCGCGCGCTACCCGATCAGGCTCGGCCGCAGGTCGCGCAGCGTCCGCGAGCGGGTCTGCCGCGCGGTGACGACGTACGACACGAGCAGCGCGCCGAGCAACCAGCACGCGAGCACCCCCGCGTCCGACCACACCGCCGCGAACGACCCGCCGTACATCGTCTGCCGGATCGCGTCGACGGAGTAGGTCATCGGGAGCGCGAAGTGCAGCGCCGCCAACGGCCCCGGCAGCGTCTGCCACGGGAAGGTCCCGCCGGCGGTCACGAGCTGCACGAGCATGAGCACCAGGCCGAGGAACTGCCCGACCGAGCCGAGCAGCACGTTGAGCGCCATGATGATCGCCGCGAAGGTCGCCGAGGCGAGCACCATCACGGCCACCGTCGACCCGGCGTTCACCACGTCGAGGTCGAGCGCGAACCGCACGATCAGGAACAGCGCCGCCATCTGCACGACCCCGAGGAGCGCCGGGGTGAGCCAGCCGCCGAGCACCACGCGCAGCGGCTTCTGCACGGCGGTGATCGCCCGCTTGGAGATCGGCTTGAGGATGAGGAACAGCGCGTACATGCCGATCCAGGCGGCGAGCGAGATGAAGAACGGTGCGAGGCCGGCGCCGTAGTTCGACGCGGCGGCGACGTTGTCGTCGCCGACCTTGACCGGGTCCGAGATCACGGACGCCTGCGACGAGCGCTGGGCGGCGGTCGATGCCGGGATCCTCGTGCGTCCCTGGTCGAGCTTCGCGGCGAGCTCCTTCGAGCCGTCCTCGAGCTGGTCGACACCCGACGAGAGCTGCGAGGCACCGGACGCGGCCGACGCGGCACCGTCCGCGAGCGAGGCCGCACCGGAGGACAGCGTCGGTGCCGCGGCGGCGAGCTTCGACGTGCCCGCGGCGACCTGCGACGAGCCCGATGCGAGCTGCGAGGCGCCGCTCGACGCCGATGCGATGCCGTCCGCGAGCTGCGGCGACGCCGAGGCCAGCGCCGACGTGCCGGCCGCGACCTGGGCCGACCCGTCGCGGAGCTGGTCGACGGCCGACTTGGTCGACGCGTAGGTCTCCTTGGCCGAGGCGCCGGCGGTGTTCACGTCGCCGACGGCCTTCGTGATGGCCTGCTGCTGCTCCTCCGTCAGCGTGACGCCCTCCGGCAGGTTCGCGGTGATCTGCGCGAGCACCGTGGCGGCGTCCACCGGCTGCACCGCGTCGACGTCGGCGCTGACCGAGTCGACCTTGTCGGCCAACGCGGCGTTCCCCGCGGCGACCTGCTGCGCGCCGTCGTTCAGCTGCGCGGTCTGCGCGGGGAGTGACGCGGTCTGCTGCTGTGCGGACTGCAGCCCGGACGCCAGGGTCGAGGCCCCGGACGCGACCTGCTGTGCGCCGCTGTCGAGCTGGGCGGTCTGCGACGGCAGTGCGGCGGTGCCGGAGGCGAGCTGCGAGGCCCCGGCGGACAGCGCGGAGGTGCCGGACGCGAGCGAGGACGCGCCGTCGGCAGCCGTGGTCGCCCCCGATGCGAGCTGTCCCGCACCGTCGACGGCGTCGCCGAGGCTGTCCCGCACGTCGGCGAGTCCGACGAGCAGGGTCGTCGCCGCCTGCTTGCCGACCCGCTCGGCGACGGCCGTGCGCATGGTCTTGCCGGCCTGTTCCGCGATGGTCGAGGCGAGGTACGAGTTCGTGTCCGCGGTCGTCATGACGAGTTCGGCACGCTTCGGGTCGTCGCCCTGCGCCGACGCCAGGGCCTCGGAGAAGTCGTGCGGGATCGTCACGACGAAGTCGTACTTGCCGTTCCGCACGCCCGAGCGCGCGTCGGCCGCGGTCGTCTCGGTCCACTTGAAGTCGGCGCCGTCGATCGCCTCCTTCGTGACGTCCTCGCCGTAGTCGACCCGGTCGCCGTCGAGCGTCGCGCCGGCGTCCTGGTCGACGATCGCGGCCGGGATCTGGTCGAGCTTGGCGTACGGGTCGCGGTTCGCCCAGAGGTACGCGCCGCCGTAGAGCAGCGGCACCACCATGAGGGCGACGAACGCGAGCCGGGCGAGCGGCGTTGCGGTGAGGCGCGCCAGTTCGGCGCGGATGAGCGAGGGGATGGTCACGCGGGTGCCTCCGTCGGGACGGTTGCGGGAGTTTCGGGGTCGGAGGGGCCGGACGGGAGGCCCTGGTCGCCCCCGTCGGTCGAGGTCGCGTCGTCGGGACCCTCGGTGCGGATCGTGTCGAGCAGCTGCTCGACGGTGGCTGCGGCGGCCTTCGACGTCACGAGGACGACGGTGACGCCGCGCCGGGCGACGTCGCGCACGACCGCGAACCAGTCGGCCACGGCGCCGCCGTGCCGCTCGGGCGAGGTGAGCACGATGCCCGTGACCCCGTCCCGCAGCAGCGCGAGCTCGACGAGCAGCCGCACCCGCACGTCGGTCGGGACCCGCTGCACGTGCGTGTCGGCGTGGTCCCGCATGCCGAGCTCGTCGAGCACGGTGTCGACGTGGTCGCGCGAGGGGCGCTGCCCGGCGAACGCGAGTTCTTCCCGCACGACCTTCCGGAGCGTCATGACGGGGAACGGTTCGGCGACGCCCGGGGTGTCCACGAGCGCGAAGGCCGCGCGCACCGCTGCGGCGTCCTCGTGTCCGTCGAGCAGCACCCGCCCGGACTCGGGACGCATCCGCCCGCCGGCGATCAGGGACGCGAGCACCGGGGCCTGCTCGGTCTCGACGGCGACGACACCGGGGCGACCGGGAGCGGCGACGGCGGACACGACGGGCAGCGCGGCGCCGGGCTCGTCGCCGATGCCGACGTGGTCGAGTTCGAGCGTCATGCGCGGGTCTCCTGCTCGGTACGGGGTGCGGGTGCGGCGGGTTCGGACAGCAGCGCGGTGCGCCAGTCGATGCCGGCGGTGCCGAGCGCCGACAGCACGACCGTGCGGCGACCGGCTTCGTCGCTCGTGCCGGACCGGGTGGCCTCGTCGAGGACGGCGATGCAGGCGGCCTCGACCAGGCGGGCGAGCGTGTCCGCGTCGACGTCGTCGCGCATCGAGCCCTCGTCGATGCCGAGCGCGCAGGCCGTGCGGACCTGTGCCCGCAGCGGCGCGAACACCTCGGCCACGGACTCGGCGAACGGGCTGCGCAGGGCGACGCGGGCCATGGAGCGCACGTGCGAGACCTCGGCCCAGAGCGTCACGGCGATCGCCGCGAGCCGTGCGGCGGGCGGGAGGTCGGCGAGCTCGGACGACGACGGCATCGCGCCGGCGATCCGTGCGGCGCCGCCGGTCACGACCTCGCGCACGAGGTCGTCGCGGGAGGGGAAGTGTCCGTAGACCGCACGGCGCGACAGGCCCGCGGCGGACGCGATGGTCTCGAGCGAGGCATCGGGGTCCTGCTGCAGGACGCTCCGTGCGGCCTCGATCAGGGCGGCCCGGTTCGCCGTCGCATCCCGTCGGGGCGCGCGTCCGGGCTGGTCGGTGGTGGTCACGAGCACCATCGTAATAACGTGCACACAGCTGTGCAAGTTACGAGGTGCTGTACCCCCGAACGAGGGCCAGTCCTCCAAAGTGCGGACTGTTCCGCCTGTGAACGAACGCATAACTTCACAGGAATTCCCACCACGGACAGAGCCGAGGAGTGCGCCCTGTGACACGTGCAACACCGAACCGTGCAGTACCCGAGCAACCACCCACCACGGAGCGCACCACGCGGTCACGCGTCGCACGCATCCTGACCGCCGGCATCGCCGCCGTCGCCCTGTCGTGCGGCGGTCTCGCCGTGGGCGGCGCAGCGAACGCCGCGCCGAGCGGTCTCTCCGCCGCCGACCTCAAGCTCGCGGCGCCCCTGCGCGACGCCAAGCCCCAGAAGACGGTCGCGGCGTTCGTCCGCACGACCGGCCAGGGGGCCCTCGAGGTCGACGCGAAGGCGAAGGGCGGCGACCTGACGAAGTCGAAGACGCCGTCGTCCGCCGCGAAGGAGCGCGTGCAGGCGATCACGTCGACCGTCGACGCCGTCCGCGCCGCCGTCAAGCGGTCCGACGCAAAGGCGACGGAGCTGTACTCGACCGAGTACACCGTCCCCGGTGTCGCCGTCGTCGCCGACGTCGACGTCCTGCGCGACATCGCCAGCCGGTCGGACGTCGAGAGCATCATCCCGCTCACGCCGAAGAAGATCGTCGACCCGACCCCGGGTGACGCGTCGCAGGCCCCGAGCGGCGTCGACCCCGACCTGGTGCAGCCGGGCGCGGACGGCGTCAGCCCGAAGAACGCGGCCAGCGACATCTACACGCGTTCCCTCGACGCATGGCAGCAGACCGGCCGCACCGGCAAGGGCGTCAACGTCGCCGTCCTCGACACCGGTCTCGACTACACCCAGGCCGACTTCGGCGGCCCCGGCACGACGGCCGCGTACGAGCAGGCCCTCGCGAGCACGAGCGCGCCGGACCCGAGCTGGTTCGATGCGAAGAAGTACCTCGGTGGCTACGACTTCGCCGGCCCCACCTACAACGCCGACTCCTCGAGCGCGGGCTACGACCCGACCCCGAAGCCGGACGCGAACCCGATCGACGGCAAGGGCGGCGACCACGGCACGCACGTGTCCGGTACCGCCGCGGGCTACGGCCTGACCGCGGACAAGAAGACGTTCCGCGGCGACTACACGAAGCTCACGAACCAGTCCGTCCAGGACATGTGGATCGGCCCGGGCACCGCGCCGGACGCCGGCCTCTACGCCCTCAAGGTGTTCGGTGACGGCGGCGGCTCGACCGACCTGACCGGTGCCGCGCTCGACTGGGTCGGCCAGGCCCTGACCGAGGGCAAGGACATCAACGTCCTCAACCTGTCGCTCGGTTCCGACTACGGCGCACCGGATGACCCCGACAACGCGAAGATCGACGCGCTCACCGCCCGCGGTGTCCTGCCCGTCATCGCCTCGGGCAACGCCGACGACTTCACCGACATCGGTGGCTCGCCGGGCAACGCCGAGGGCGCCCTCACCGTCGCCGCGAGCGCCACCGGGCAGTCGCTGTTCGACGGTGTCAAGGCCACCGCGCCGTCCGACGTCGCCGGCACCTACCGTGCGCAGTACTCGCAGAACTACCAGGGCACCCTGCCGGTGGAGGGCGACGTCGTCGTCCCGACCACGAACATCGACGGCTGCGCAGCGTTCAGCGCCGACGAGGCCGCGAAGATCAAGGGCAAGGTCGTCTGGCTGAAGTGGACGGACGGGGCGCTCGAGTGCGGCTCCGGGGTGCGCTTCAACAACGTGCAGGCAGCCGGCGGTGTCGGCGTCCTGCTGGCCGGGACGGTCACCAGCTTCGACTCGGGCGTCGCGGGGAACGCGACCATCCCCGGTGCCGAGCTGACCTCGGACAGTGCTGCGAGCCTCCAGGCCGCCGCCCAGGCCGGGACCCTGCACGTGCAGTTCGCCCAGGAGCTCAAGGGCTTCCAGCTGGCGACCGACCAGGCGAACGTGAACACGCTCGCCCCGTTCACCAGCCGTGGCGTGCACGGCTCGTTCGACGACATCGTCAAGCCGGACGTCGCCGGCCCCGGGGTCAACGTGATCTCCGCGGCCAACGGCACCGGTGACGGCCGCATGTCGATGAGCGGCACCTCGATGGCGACCCCGCACGTGGCCGGCATCGTCGCGCTGACCTTCCAGTCGCACCCGTCGTGGACGGCCCCGCAGGTCAAGGCCGCCGTGATGAACACCGCGACGCACGACGTTCGTCAGGGTGACCGGGACGCCACGCTGCTCCGCCAGGGCACCGGCCGCGTCGACGCACTGCAGGCGGTCACCGCGGGCACCACGGTGCGCAGCATCGAGAACGACCAGCTCGTCACCGCCTCGTACGGTGTCGTCGAGGTCAGCGGGAAGACCACCGAGTCCCGCACCCTGCAGATCCAGAACACCGACGGCCGTCCGCACACGTACGACGTGGCGTACCAGGCCCAGGTGGACCAGCCGGGTGTCGCGTTCTCGCTGAGCACGAAGCGGGTCACCGCTCCGGCGCACGGCACCGCGACCGTCAAGCTGACGTACACGATCGCCGACCCGACGCAGCTGCGTCGCGTCATCGACCCCACGCAGGAGTCGGTGCAGTCCGGCTACCAGCGTGAGTTCGTCGCCGCCGAGTCCGGTGTCGTGTCCTTCACGCCGACGGACGCGAAGCTGAACCCGATGCGCCTCGGTGCGTACGTCGCGCCGAAGCCGGTCAGCGCCGTGCACGGCAAGGACATCGCGTTCTCGGGCTCGACCACGACCGCGGAGCTCGCGCTCACCGGCCGCTCGGTCGACCAGGGCGACGCCGTGACCGGGTACCACTCGTCCGTCGCACCGTTCGTCCTGGGCGGGACCGACCCGCAGGAGCCGCTGCCCGCCGGTTCGGCGAAGCAGTCGCTGCAGGCCGCCGACATCCGGGCCTACGGCGCGAACTACGACAAGGCGTCCGACACGCTCGCCTTCGGCGTCCAGACCGCCGGTGCCGACGCGAACCCCGGCGCGGTGACCAACGTCGAGGTCCTCATCGACACGGACCGCGACGGTGAGCCGGACTACCTGGTGTACGACGCCAAGTCGACCACCATCGACGCGACGCTCGCCACCACGGTGGACCTGGCGACGGGCAAGACGGTCGACGCGCAGCCGCTCAACGGCGGCACCGCGGGACAGGACGTCAACGTGTTCGACAGCGCCGTCAAGGTGCTGACGGTGTCGGCGTCGACCATCGGTGCGACCGGTCCGTTCGACTACTCGGTCCTGACCGAGTCGGCGTACGCCCCGGCCCTCGCCACCAGCGGCTCCAACGTCGTGGACGAGACCGACCCGGCGACGTACGACCCGTCGGCACCGGCGCTCACCTTCGCGCAGGGCACCACCACCGGTGTGCTGTACGCCGACAAGGGCGCGCTGCAGGTCAAGCGACAGGCCGACGCCACGAACGCCCGGGTCCTGCTGCTCCACCTCGGCAACGCGGTGGGCGACCAGGCCGACGTACTCCAGGCGGCGCAGACCGCGCCGACGCTCACCCTCCGCGAGGGCAGCGCCGTCACGATCTCCGGCACCCCGAAGGTCGGCAAGACGCTCAAGGCGAAGCCCGGCTCGTGGGACGGCAAGAAGGTCTCGTACTCGTACCAGTGGCTCCGTGACGGCGTCGCGGTGCAGGGTGCGACGGACCAGCGCTACACGCTCGGCACGACGGACGCGGGGCACCGCTTCTCCGTCGAGGTGACGGCGAAGGCGAAGGGCTACCAGGACGGCTCGGCGACCTCCGCCGAGACCGCGAAGGTGGCACCCCGCAAGTAGCGATCGACACGAACGCCCCGTCACCGGTCCGGTGGCGGGGCGTTCGCCGTTCCCGGTCTCCGAGCGGAGTGGTCCCGAGTGCGGCAATGGGACATGTAGTTAGGCAAACTAGGCAATGGATGGGAGAGTGAGGCCATGCGATCCCACACCTCCCTGATGCAGCTCCGGGCGAACCCGATGGAGTGGCGCCGCCGTGGGCTGACCCCGCCCGACGCGCTCCAGGCCATGGTCGAGGAGCGGCTCGCGCAGCCCGGTCACGCCCAGCCGGTGGGCGACCCGTCGTACCAGGACTTCTTCCGCGCCTGATCGCGGAACGCCACCACCACGACGGACGGGAGGCGCGGTGCCAGCTGGCACCGCGCCTCCCGTTCGTTCCGTGGTGCGGTCTACTTGCCGATCTTGTCGTCGGCGGCGTGCTCCGCCTTGTCGATCTGGTCGCCGTGGCCACCGCCGGTGGCCTTGTCGGCCGCGTCCGCGGCCTTGCCGAGACCGGCGTCGGTCGTCCTCGTCCACCGTCTCGTCCACAGGGATGTGGCGTGCAGATGGACAGTCGATAGACTCGGGTGGACCATCGGCCCAGCCCGCCGGTGCGGTCCTCCGCCAACGTGAGGAGAACCTCCATGCCCGCAGCAGTCATCATCGGTGCCCAGTGGGGTGACGAGGGCAAGGGGAAGGCAACCGACCTCCTCGGGTCCCGCATCGACTACGTCGTCAAGTTCAACGGCGGCAACAACGCCGGCCACACCGTCGTCGTCGGCGGCGAGAAGTACGCGCTGCACCTGCTGCCGTCCGGCATCCTGACGCCCGGCGTGACCCCGATCATCGGCAACGGCGTCGTCGTCGACCTCGAGGTCCTGTTCCAGGAGCTCGACGCGCTCCGTGCCCGCGGGGTGGACGTCTCGAAGCTCCTGGTGTCCGCGAACGCGCACGTCATCACGCACTACCACCGCACCGTCGACAAGGTGACCGAGCGCTTCCTCGGCAAGCGCCAGATCGGCACGACCGGTCGCGGCATCGGCCCGACCTACGCCGACAAGATCAACCGCGTCGGCATCCGCATCCAGGACATCTTCGACGAGAACATCCTGCGGCAGAAGGTCGAGGCGGCCCTCGACCAGAAGAACCACCTGCTGGTCAAGGTCTTCAACCGTCGCGCGATCGACGCGGACGAGGTCGTGGAGTCGCTGCTGTCCTTCGCCGAGCGCCTGCGCCCGATGGTCGCCGACACCGCGCTCGAGATCCACCGCGCGCTCGAGCGGGGCGACACCGTGCTGTTCGAGGCCGGCCAGGCCACCATGCTCGACGTCGACCACGGCACCTACCCGTTCGTGACCTCGTCGTCGGCGACCGCCGGCGGCGCCGCGACCGGTTCGGGCATCGGCCCGGGCAAGCTCGAGCGCATCATCGGCATCGTCAAGGCGTACACGACCCGCGTCGGCGCCGGCCCGTTCCCGACCGAGCTGTTCGACGAGTCGGGGGAGTTCCTCCGCGCCAACGGCTTCGAGTTCGGCACCACGACCGGCCGTCCGCGTCGCTGCGGCTGGTACGACGCCCCGATCGCCCGGTACACGGCGCGCATCAACGGCGTGACCGACTTCGTGCTGACGAAGCTCGACGTGCTGACGGGCCTCGAGACCATCCCGGTCTGCGTGGCGTACGAGGTCGACGGCGAGCGCGTGGACGAGGTCCCCGTGAACCAGTCGGACTTCCACCACGCGAAGCCGATCTACGAGGAGTTCCCCGGCTGGACCGAGGACATCACCGGCGCCCGGTCGTTCGAGGACCTGCCGAAGACCGCGCAGGACTACGTGCTCGCGGTCGAGGCGATGTCCGGGGCGCGGATCTCGGCGATCGGCGTCGGCCCCGGCCGTGACGCGATCGTGGTCCGCCACGACCTGCTCGGAACCGGCGAGGCTGCCGCGTGACCATGCGGATCCTGTTCGTCTGCAGCGGCAACATCTGCCGCTCGCCCCTCGGCGCCCAGGTGCTCGAGGCCCGGCTCGGCCCGGACGCCCCGGCGTTCACGGTCGAGTCGGCCGGCACCATCGCCGACGACGGCGCCCTGATGGACGAGACGGCTGCCGCGCAGTCGTCACGTCTGGGTGGGGCGCCCTCGACGCACCGTTCGCGCTACCTGACAGAGCAGATCGCGGCGTCGGCCGACCTCGTGCTCACCGCCGAGCGCTCGCACCGCGCAGCCGTCGTGTCGCTCGCACCGCGGGCAGCGAAGCGGGCGTTCACCATCAAGCAGTTCGCCCGGGTGCTCGACGGGCTGGAGCCCGGCGACCTGGCCGGCATCGAGACCGCGCAGGACCTGGTCGACCGGGTCGCTCGACTGCGGGGGACCGTGCCGCCGCCCGCCGACCCGGCGGACGACGACGTGGACGACCCCTACCGTCGGTCCGAGGACACCCACGTGCGGGTCGCCGACGAGATCGACGCGGCGCTCACGCCCATCGCTGACGCCCTGCGCGCGCTGCGCTGACGCCCCTCCGCCCCGGGAACGACGAAGCCCCCGCCTCGGTGGCGGGGGCTTCGTCGTGTCTGCTCACGCCTCCGGCAGGCGGTACGTCCCGACCGTGATCGTGTGCGCGCCCTGGCCGGCCAGCTGTCGCACGACCGAGTCGGTGCGCGCCCGGTTCGGCACGGCGTGCTTGCGTGCCAGGTCGGTAACGAGTCCGCGGAGCTCGTTGTCGTTCGTCACGACGGCGGTCGTCGCGGAACGACCCGTCGGCGTCGTGCTCGTGCTGCGGTCCTCGGGGTTGACGTACGCCGCGGCGTCGCCGGAGTAGAACACGCACGAATCGACCCACTGCGGGCCGTTGCCGTCCTCGTCGGCCAGGAACCGCTGCAGCCGGCGGGCCTGCTGCCGGACCTGCCGGGTCGGGGCGTTCCCGCCGGACTGCACCCGGACCTGCCACCAGTGCTCGACGTCGTCCGCGTGGTCGAGGACGCGACGGCTGCGCACCTGGATCGCGAACGAGCCGGTCAGGGACGACTCGTCGAGCAGGTTGCGGAACGCGTGGTGCACGGCGCTCGGCTTGCGGCCGTCGAACACGATGCCGTTCCACCGCTTGTTCTCGATGACCAGCACGTGGCCGGACTCGAACACGAGCACGTGGTCGAGCTGCGCGGCGTAGCTGCGGTCGCGGTCCCGCTCGCCCTGGGCCACCGGCACGAACACCACGTTGGTCAGCAGGGCGCCGTTGATCCCGGCGGCCTTGCAGACCTCGAGGATCGTGCGCTGCGATGCCTCCTCCCAGCGCATGCCGGTGCGGGCGAGGGCGCGACCGGCCTCGGCCTCGGCGAGGGCCTGCTGGCGGGAGGCCTCGGCACCGGCGAGCTGCCGCGCGTGCTCCGCGTCGGCGGCGGCGGTCTGCTCGCGGTGCTCCCGCTCGAGGGTGCCGGTGCGGTGGTCCAGCCGGACCTCGGCGTCGGACAGGGCGGCACGGTTGGAGGACTGGGTCCGCCGCAGGACGATCACCAGGACGACCACGACGATCGCGAGCCCCCCGGCGACCACCCACGGCACGAGGTCGCTGGTCATGGGTTCACCTCACCACGGCTCGACGCGAGTCGGTCGCCGCACCCCGGCGCGTCCCGAGGTCCGGTGGGCGATGTGTCCGACGGCCCACGGGTGGCAGCGGACGCCGGCGCGATGCACTGTTGTCGGTACGGTGCCGTGGTGCACCAGGGAGAACGCGGCAGCGCGCAGCAGATCACCGTCGGAGTCGCGGTCGGAGCCGGGGCGGCCGTCGCCGGTCTGCTCCCGTGGATCATCACCGGGATGCGGCTTCCACTGCAGAACCTGTGGGCGACGCCGACCACCGACCCGTCGGACATGCCGATCGCCCTGCTGCCGTTCAGCCAGTACGCGGTGACGACCATCGCGGCACTGCTGCTCGTCGGGGGAGTCTTCGCCGGCATCGCCGTCCGGGTACTGCGTGCTCGCGGGTCCGTCCGGCGCAGCGGATCGCTCGCGGCGCTCGCCGGGCTGGTCGGGGTGCAGGTCGTGGCCGTCGTCGAGACCGCCGTCGTCACGGGCGCCGGCATGCGGATGGACGGGACGCCGGGTACCGGTGCGGACGTCAGCGCCGCGCAGTTGTACGTCGTCGCGCTCACCGTCGGGTCGCTCGTGTGCATCGGAGCGGCGGCGGTGCTCGCTGCGCTCGTCGCCCGAGCGGCTCCCGGCGGTGCGCTCGTCGCACTCGCCGTCGGTGCGGTGGCGCTCGGGTCGTGGGCGAACACGTTCGTCGTCCCGCCGGTGTCCTCGCCCGGTGACGCGGCGGGCGTCGTCCTCGCGGTGCTGCGGTGGCTGCCGGCCGTGGCGGTCGGTGCGGCGATCGGGTGGACCGGGCTCCGTACGGTCGGTCAGGGCATCGCCGCGCTGATCGCGCTCGGGCTCTTGTGGACGGGGACCGCGGCGATCACGGCGGTGTCGTACGCACTGGGGTCCCGCGTGTACCTGCCGTACCCGCTCGAGATGGTGTCGGCCGGCGCCACGGTCTTCGTGATGGCGATGGGACCGGCGGGAGCGACCCTGGTGCCGCTGCTGGTCGCCGCCGTCATCGGAATCGCCGGTGCGGTCGTCGTGCGCCTGCGGGACGGACGGCGCCGGTCGGATCCCTGAGCAGGATCGGTGCGGCCAGGTCGAACGGCGCTGTGCGGCCCGTGAACCGGGTCAGCGCGGCCAGGTCGCGACGACCGCCACCGCGTTGAACAGCACGTGCGCCACGATCGCGCCGCCGATGCGGTTCGTCATCGCGACCAGGGTGCCCGTGAGCAGCCCGAGCACGAAGGTCGTCAGGAACACCTGCACCCCACCGAGCGACGTCGTCGCCGACCCGAGGAACAGGTGCGACAGCGCGAACAGGAACGCCGTCACGAGCACGGCCAGCCAGCGCGTCCGGGGCGTGAGCTCGGCCGCGAGCAGGCGCTGGAACAGCCCGCGGAAGAAGAGCTCCTCGAGCACGGGGCTGACCAGCACGATGCCGACCGCCGACACGAGCAGCAGCCCGATGTCCGGGGTCCCGAGCGACGGCGCGGGCTGCAGGCCGCTCGTCCCGGTGAAGGACAGCGCGAGCACGGCGTCGAACACCCGCGTGAGGATCACGACCCCGAGCGCGAACACGAGGTCGCCGAGCTCGATCCGGAAGCGACCGAACAGGTCACGGCCCGAGCGGCGCAGGACCCAGACGATGCCGAGCACGAGCGGCACCCACACCGCGAGGTTGCCGAGCAGCACCTGGAGCACCGGGCCGGGGACGGCGCCGCGCAGCGTCAGGCTGCTCACGATCCGGGCGAGCACGACCGCCACGACGAGGGCGACCAGCAGGGCGACGAGGTCGCGTTGCCGGGCGGTCGAGGGCTCGGTGGCGGCCACTTCCGGCTCGGATGTCATGGGGCGAGCGTAGAGGACGACCGACGCAGATCGGCAAGAACAGCCGAGTGAGGCTCAATGGTGTGGCACTATTTGTATGCCGTCTGCTGGGACAAGCCCACGGAACCTGTGTCGGGACCACAGGAACGGCCAGGATCGGGGAAGGCGGGCCGCGTGGAACTGCGCGACTACATCACAGTGCTGCGGAAGAGTTGGGCACTGATCCTCGTGCTCGCCCTGGTGGGCGTCGCGGCGGCAGCAGGGTTCTCCCTGCTGAAGAAGCCGGTGTACTCCGCCGAGGCGCAGGTGTTCGTCTCGACGGAGACGTCGGGCAGCGCCAGCGACCTGGCGCAGGGCAACACCTTCACGCAGCAGCGCGTGCTGACGTACTCGAACCTGGTGTCGACGCCGATCGTGCTCCTGCCGGTCATCTCGTCGCTCGGGCTCGACATGAACGCGGACCAGCTGTCGAAGATGGTGTCGGCGACGGCGCCGACGAGCACGACCCTCATCTCGATCACGGTCAACGGCACCGATCCGGTGCAGGCGACGAACATCGCGAACGCGACCTCGCAGAGCCTCACCAACGTGGTCGAGGACATCGAGGCCACCGACGAGAACGGCTCGAGCAGCGTCAAGCTGACCCGGGTGAAGCAGGCGCAGGTGCCGAGCTCGCCCGTCAGCCCGAACGTCCCCGTCAACATCGCCCTCGGCCTGCTCGTCGGTCTGGCGCTCGGCGTCGGCATCGCCGTGCTGCGCGAGACGCTCGACAACCGCGTCCGCGTCGAGACCGACGTCGAGAAGATCAGCGACAAGCCCGTCGTCGGCGGCATCGCCTACGACAACAAGGCATCCGAGCGACCGCTCATCGTGCAGGTCGACCCGCGCAGCCCGCGCGCCGAGTCCTTCCGCACGCTCCGCACGAACCTGCAGTTCCTCGACCTCGGCACCGGCTCGCGCACGTTCGTCATGACGTCGTCGATGCAGTCCGAGGGCAAGAGCACCACCGTCGCCAACCTGGCGATCGCGCTGGACAGCGCGGGCTTCAAGGTCATCCTCATCGACGCCGATCTCCGTCGCCCCCGCGTCGGCGAGTACATGGAGGTGGACGGCTCCGCCGGGCTGACCGACGTGCTCATCGGTCGCGCGAGCCTGGAGGACGTCGCGCAGCCCTGGGGCCGCGGCAACATGGTCGTGCTGCCCGCCGGCCAGATCCCGCCGAACCCGTCGGAGCTCCTCGGCTCGAAGGCCATGCAGGACCTGATCGAGACGCTCGAGCAGCAGTTCGACTACGTGCTCTTCGACGCACCGCCGCTGCTGCCCGTCACCGACGCCGCGATCCTGTCGAAGAAGGCGTCCGGCGCCATCCTCGCGGTGGCGTCCGGCAAGACCCACAAGGGGCAGCTCGCCGCCGCGGTCGCGTCGCTCGAGAACGTCGGCGCACCGATCGCCGGCTTCGTCATCACGATGATGCCCGTCAAGGGTCCGGGCGCCTACGGCTACGGCCGCTACGGGTACGGCTACGGGTACGGCCTCGACGAAGAGGAACCGCCCCAGAAGTCCACCAAGTCGTCGGGGAAGACCCGCGGCAAGCTCGGCGTGGTCCGCCGCGCGGACCGCTGACGGCGGTCGGGGGATGAGCCAGCGCCGGGGGATCCGAAGCCTCGGGAGCGAGCTGCCGCGGACGACGCTGATCGGGATCGCAATCGTGGTCGTCGCGCTCGTCGTCGTCGACGTCGTCCTGGTGGCGCTGGCGCTCGCGCGCACCGCACCGGAGGCGCACGGCGACGCCGGTCCGGTGCCGACGTTCGGTTCGAGCGCGCCGGCGACGCCGGGACCGTCCGCAACCGCGTCGGCGGAACCGACGGCCGACGGGGTGTCGACCCGCCACATGCTGTCCGCGGTCGACGGCCTGGAGGCATGGCGAGCCTCCAGTACGACCTGTGACGTCTCCGAGACGGTGCTGGAGCACACCACCGACGGTGGGCAGGAGTGGTCACCCGTCGCCCTGGGCGACGACGTGCGGACCATCGGGTCGCTGCGCGTGACCGCCGACGGCCTGTCCGTGCTCGTCGGCGTCGGCGACGAGTGCGCGACCGAGGTCCGGACCAGCACCGACGACGGAGCCACCTGGGTGCTCGGGACCGCCGGTGCCGCCGGCGCGGGGGTGACCGACCAGGGACTGGTGCTCGGGGACGCGGTCGTGCCCTCGCCGTGCGAGGACCCGCTCGACGCCTTCCGCGGTGACAGCACGACGCTGGTCGCGTGCGCCGACGAGCTGCGGTGGCGCACCGGTACCGGTGCGTGGGTGACCGTGCCGATCGACGGCGTCCGTGCGCTCGCGGTGAACGGGACCGAGTACACGCTCGCCCGCATCGGGACGGACTCGTGCGACGGCGTGCAGATCGAGACGATGCCGGCGTCGGGTGTGACGCCTGCGACGACCACCACGCCGATCGGGTGCAACCCGGTCGCGACGGAGGGTGCGATCGCGCTCGACCGCTCCGGGCAGGACGTCTGGATGTGGGCGGGCGACAGCGTCGCGGTGTCGAAGGACGGCGGGGCGACGTGGTGACGCGGGGTCGGCGATGACTGCCGAGGCCGTCCACCAGCCCGTCTCCACGGGGAGCACCCGCGAGTGGAGCCGCACGTACTCGCGTCGCGTGCTGATCACGGATCTGCTCGCGCTGATCTGGGTCGTGTTCGGCGTGCAGATCGCCTGGCTCGGGTTCGACTCGGACCTGATGACGAACACGGCGGACCTGCGCCTGAGCTACTTCGGTATCTCCGTGGTCGTCATCGCCGTCTGGATGATCGGGCTGGCGCTCTACGACACCCGTGGTGACCGCGTCATCGGCGTCGGGAGCACCGAGTACCGGCTGGTCGCGGACTCGAGCGTCCGGGTGTTCGGGCTGATCGCGATCGCTGCCTACCTGCTGCGCGTCGACCTGGCCCGCGGCTACGTGCTCATCGCGTTCCCCGTCGGCATCCTCGTGCTGCTGCTCTCTCGCTGGATGTGGCGCCAGTGGCTCGTCGCCGAGCGGAAGCACGGCGGGTACTCCGCGCGGGTGCTGCTCGTCGGCTCGACGGCGAGCGTGCTGCACATCGCACGGGAGCTCGCCCGGGCACCCGAAGCCGGCTACCGCGTGGTCGGCGCGGCGGTGTCCGACGGCACGCGGGGTCTGCTGCCAGGATCCACCGTCGAGAGCCACGGCGGCATCGACGACGTCACGGCAGCCCTGGCGGCGACCGGAGCGGACACCGTCGTCATCACGAGCTCAGACGACCTGCCCCCGGAGCGGGTCCGCCAGCTGAGCTGGTCGCTCGAGCCCGGACGGCAGCACCTGGTCGTCGCGCCGAGCCTGACCGACATCGGCGGCCCGCGGATCCACACCCGCCCGGTGCAGGGCCTCCCGCTCATCCACGTCGAGACCCCGACGTACTCGGGCCGGAAGCTCTACACCAAGCGGGCCTTCGACCTGATCGGATCGGCGGCACTCATCATCGTGCTCTCCCCGGTCCTGCTCGTGCTCGCGTTGCTCGTCAAGGCGACCTCTGCCGGGCCCGTGTTCTTCCTGCAGGAGCGCGTCGGCCTGAACGGTTCGACGTTCCACATGATCAAGTTCCGGTCGATGGTCGTCGACGCGGAGCAGCGCCTGCAGGAGCTGAGTGCGCTCGACCGGGCCGAGGGCAACACGGTCCTGTTCAAGATGAAGAACGACCCGCGCGTGACCCGGGTCGGTGCCTTCATGCGTCGCTACAGCCTCGACGAGGTGCCGCAGTTGTTCAACGTCCTGGCAGGCAACATGTCCTTGGTGGGCCCCCGACCACCGCTCGCGAGCGAGGTCGCGCGATACGACTCCCACGTCCATCGGCGCTTCCTCGTCAAGCCCGGCATGACCGGCCTCTGGCAGGTCAGCGGACGATCCGACCTGTCATGGGAGGACTCGGTGCGGCTCGATCTCTACTACGTGGAGAACTGGTCGTTGGTCAGCGATCTGATCATCCTGTGGCGGACTGCACGAGCTGTAGTGCGCTCGCAGGGGGCCTACTGATGACCAGCAAGGACGCTGCGTCTTCGTCTCTCGGTGGACAGGCGGCTCGTGGCGCCGGAAGTACGATGCTCGGGCAGATCATCCGTATCGCCATTCAGCTGCTCTCCGTCGTCGTGCTGGCCCGATTCCTTGATCCAAAGGACTACGGCATCATCGCGATGGTCACGGCGGTGATCGGGATTGCCGACGTGGTGCGCGACTTCGGGCTGTCTTCCGCTGCGGTGCAAGCGGCTTCTCTCAGCAAAGCCGAACGAGATCAGCTCTTCTGGATAAACACCGGCTTGGGAGCTCTGCTCGCCGCGCTCTGCTGCCTGTCCGCCCCACTCCTCGCCGCTCTATATGGTGACCAAGCGATTGTCGCAGTTACAATCGCGCTTTCGAGTACTTTCCTCATCAATGGCATGGCCAGCCAGTACCGAGCCAGCCTGATGCGATCGTTGCAATTCGGACGGGTTGCAGCCGCGGACGTACTGGCAGCCACGGTCGGGCTGGCAGCGGCCGTCCTCTACGCGACCCTGTCACCGACATACTGGGCCATCGTTGTGCAACAGACGAGTGTGGCCGTCGTGGGACTCCTGGTGGTCATAAGCTTCGCACGGTGGTTGCCTGGGCGTCCGCGTAAGACAGTGCCACTCCGTCGCTTCTACCGGTACGGCGGGAATCTGAGTGCGGCACAGCTGATGGTGTACCTCACCAGCAATCTGGATTCGGTCCTGTTGGGCGTCATAGCTGGACCGACGGTTCTCGGGCAGTACAACCGAGCTTTCCAACTGTTCATGTTGCCGTTGAGGCAGATCAGCGCACCCGCGACGCGTGTCGCACTCCCAGTCCTGTCACGACTTCAACACGATGCGAGACGGTTCGACGAGTTCCTGCTGCGGGGACAAGCGGTTGTTGTGCACGTCGTCATTTTTGCCTTGATGTTCGCGGGCGCCTTCGCGGATTCGCTCATCCCCCTGGTGCTCGGCCCGGGATGGGAAGGGGTCATTCCGATCTTTCAAGTCCTGACATTCGCTGGCATCGCGCAGGTCGCGGGATACGCTTCCTACTGGGTTTTCTTGGCGAGGGGGCTGACTGGTTCCAACCTCCGGTTCTCGCTCGTGACTCGGCCCTTCTTCATTGCGGCCATCGTCGTAGGAAGTTTCTACGGGGCGGTAGGGACTGCTGCTGGGGTGACTGCAGGGACCGCGCTGACGTGGGTGGCAGGCCTCGTATGGGTGTCGCGTGCCGCGGACGCACCTGGGCTCCAGATGTTCGTGAATGCGCTCCGCCCGTTCCTGGTGTACGGCGTATCGAGCTACGGCGCCTCCTGGGTGATTCAGCGGTACAGCTTCAGCTCCGCTCCTGTTGGCAGCGCGGTTATCGGCCTCGTAGCGGTACTCGTCTTGTCGTGGGTGGCGTACCTCTGCTGGCCTGGGTTCCGCAGAGATGTGCGCGGTCTGTTGCAGGTTGCGTCCTTGATGAAGTCCAGGGGAAGGCTGAGCGGACCATGATTCAACACGTCGCGGGGGTTCCCGTCATGTTCTGGAACCCGCGGGAAAAGGCGGGTCCGAGGATTGCTGGACGCCGTGTGCGGTACGGGCGCCGCGTGCAGAACTTCGGTGATCTGCTCGGGCCGCTCGTAGTGCGGCGCACGGTTGCGCACCTGAACCTTGTCCGACCTGTACTTCCCACGCGCCGACGTCTGGTGGCGATCGGCTCAGTCATTCACCTGGCGCGGAACAAAGACGTCATCTGGGGCGCCGGGGTGAACGGCAAGATGCTGCACGCGCTCGGCAGAGTCGGAGGCCTGGACGTGCGGGCAGTCCGCGGGCCCCGAACGCGCGAGCGCTTGTTGTCATTGGGAGTGTCCTGCCCGCCGATCTATGGGGATCCGGCGCTCCTGATCCCTCACCTGATGCGTGTCGATCAAGATGGTCGACGGCAAAAACGCGACATCGCGCTGACCCATGTCCCCAACCTGAACGACCGCGAGACCCACGGTTCGGTGACACTCGATCCTCGGTCGCCCTTGGAGGAATGCATCGATCGCATTCGACGTAGCGAGCTGGTGGTCGGGTCGTCGCTCCACGGGGTCATCATCGCGGAAGCGTTCGGGGTGCCCGCGGTACTCATTGCTCCGAAGCACGAAGACATGTTCAAGTACGAGGACTACTACGGCGGAACCGGACGAACGTCATTTCGCGTGGCTGCGAGTATCGATGAAGCGGTCAAGGCTGACCTGAACGACCCGCCGGTGTTCGACCCCGAGGCGCTGCTGGGAGCCTTCCCGGCAGACCTGTGGCGGTCTTAGATCTCGCATGTTGCTGAACAGCGCCTGATCAGTTCAGATTGTTCTGACGATGCTCGACAGACCGTCTCGGAAACGCTCTTCTGAGAACGCACTTGCGCGCTTCTGAAGCCCTTCCGCAAGCGCGCAATCGTCTGCAGCACCGATCGCGGCCTGGAAGTCCGTGTCGGTTGCGGTCGGGTCGAAGAACAAGTTGCCCTCCCCGGTCTCCCGCAGGATGGGTTCGTCAGCACAGAGCGCAACGACGCCCTGGCTGTTGGCCTCAAGGATCGGCCAGCAGAACCCCTCGTACTTCGAAGTCTGGATGAGCAAACGCGAGGAGCGGTATTCCTGCAGGAGTGCTGCGTCCGAGATGTTCTGCAAAGTGCGGACCTGACTTGAGCTGTTACCGGTTGCGCTGATGATCCTCTCTTCCTCCGGTGTCAACGACGGTCCAATGACGACGAGGTCGACTTGGCCCGACAGCTGTCGGTTGAGCTCGCACCAAGCTCTGACGGCAAGATCCCGCCGCTTCCGCCAACCTACTGTTGAGACGATCAGAGCTTGATTCCGGTTCTCCCGATCGACGCTGTGCTCGAGGAATCGATCGTCCAGGGGATTCGGCAGAACGGGGTCGCCGGACCGGCCCGCTAAGCGCTCGAGATCGCGAGCGGTTGCACGGCTGACCGAAACGATAGTGCCAGCTCGTGCGAGAGAGGACAGGATCCATTTCTGGAGAATCCGGCCGCTACCACGCGTCTGATGTTCGGGCAGCTCGCCCACGGCCGCACGCACGGCAATCAGGTCATGGCATGTGACGATCGTCTTCTCGGTCGACCTCAAGAAAGTGAGGTAGGGAGCATCGCTGTGGTCCGCGACGTGGATGAGTGCATTGCGGTTCAGCCGGCGGAGGCGAAACGGGAAAAGCAGGTACTTCTCCACGTAGCCGATCCATTTCTGCAAACGATGGGGAGCGCGTCTACTGAAGAGCGACGGAGGCTTCAAAATCTCCACCTGGTATCCGATCGCTTCATAGGAGCGAGCGAGCAGGTGTGTGTAGCGGTGCATGCTCGGATTGTGGCTCTGATGCGCGCCGATAATAGTCACGCCGCTGCTTTCAGCCACTGATCCGCTCTCCGGTCTGCTCTCGATCGACTGTTCCCGCCCCGCTTGCCCGGACCGATGCATTCTCCCGGAAGAACCTGTCGAAGGACCGGGTGAACGGAAGGATGAGGAGGAGTACTGCGGAGAGCAGGATGATTCGGTTGACCCGTTGAAGCATACCGAGCATGCCGAGTTCGAAGAGGGTGGTCGAGAAGATGAACACACACGCTATGAGCAGCAAGTACGGGCGACGGGACGCCATGGCGAGCCCCAGAAGGACTGTAGCGATGCCCATCATTCCGCTCTCAAGGAGCACTCCGGGCCACCCGCCGAGTGCATATCCCTCCGCAGTCGGGCCGGCGGCCAACGAAACATCCTGATACTGGTGCGGGATCGACGAGGTGCGGATCTCCCGCGTCCACCTCTGGCCGAGAGTGACATCCTCAGACAACCCCGGGACGACGTACGAGACTGATCGAGAAAGGAGTGCCGGAACAGACAACCAGTTGTCGGGTCCATGCGCCAACGCATCCTGGACTGCGCTTACACCGTCGAAGCGCTCGATCAAGGCCACGGACTGCGCCTGAATCTTGCCCAACGGGCCCGGGTTCACTGCCTCGACACGCTCCGCTGTGTCGATTCCCTTGAGCGGCTGAATGATGAGAAACCCGATGAGCACGAGGGAACCGAGGAGCGCCAACCGCCGCTTCAGATGCGGGACGCCTCTCCGGTTCCATCGAAGGACGAGCGCCAGCGCAGGGACGATCAACGCAGTCTTTGAACCCTCGCCAAGCGCCGTGACGACCTCTCCGAGGAGGACCGGGATCAACACGAGCGGGAAAGCGCTGTTGCGCCGGTCGCGGACCAAGAGGATCAGCATGCCTCCGCCGATCGGTGCAAACGACCTCGCGATCGATGCTAGACCTTCGAACTCCTCCGCGACAGGCAAGCGGAAGAGCCAGCCGACGCACCAGAAGGCAAAGGCGGCGTACACCAGCGCGCGAGGTTCGCCCTCTGTCACAGGACTAAAGGTGGTCCGGCGTCTTGGAAGCAATGCCAGAGTCAGGACGACCGCGACCGTGAAGGCCAGTTGGCCTACACAGACGAGCGACAGTACGTTCATCAGGGCCTCGGCGTAGCCGGCACCCATCATCCGTGAGTCCGCTAGCTCGTCCGTGGTCGTCGGGCGTGCGATCAGAAGGTAGGTCGGCCGAGCCACGTAGGCGAGGCTCCAGAAGACGACTTGTGCGATAAGGATCACGCTGAGCGGGCCCTTCACACGTTTGGCGATGCGGAGCTGCACGACCAGCAACAGTGCTTCACATGCAATCAAAGTCCATGTCGTGATTTCAGGAGTCATGCTTCATCCAGGTGCGCTGCGATTTCTCGTGCACGATCGGCGTAGGTGTACGTTCCCTCGGTAATCTTCCGCCAGCCGTTTGCGGCAACCGCGGAACTCATACGCTGATCTGCCACGAGTCTTGGGATCAGGTTCCAGAGTTCGTCGCGGTCCTCGAAGAAGAAAGCCTCAGACCCTTCGTCGAAGAGTTCGAGGTGCTCTGGGGTCCGCTCACCGACGAGCAATTGACCGGTCGCGGGCGTCTCGAACGTTCTGTTCGTGTGTGCGTCCCGATTGTCGGAGTTCAGGAGGACCAAGCCGATCTGCATCGAGTTCGCTGCAGCCGTGTACTGCTCACGCAGCGCCAGAGGCCTGAGGGCGACACCGGACTTCCCTAGGGGGTAGGAGCGGCGCCACCTCGGTCCGTAGACAACGCTGAGGCCCCGAACGTGGGTAGCGAGGTCGCTCGGAAGAGTAACGCGATCCGGCCGGGCCGCCCCAATGAAACCGACCTTAAAGTGGCGCTCCTCGAACGAGGTCGTCCTGTGGCGGTACCGAGGGTCGAAGGCTCCCCAGATGTACAAGACGTCACGCGCGCCCCTCGAATGAAGCTCGGGAACGTTGTGTCGTTTGGTCGTGACGATGAGGTCCCAGTCGGACTCGTTCAGCAAGTACCGGGGAGAAGTGTTCTCGGGGTTGCTCACGTCGTCGAAGGACAGATGCGCCTTGGATCCCGGAAGCTCGAGGATGCGTGTCTGGTCGTAGTAAATAGTCTTGATGGCCACCGTGAGGTCGGGGGACCAGGATGTGGTCGCGCTCGACAACTCGGCGTTGAATCGGCGCTGCTCGGCCGGTGCGACCTGTTGCAGACGTCGCTTGTACCACCAGTTTGGGCTGCCCTTCGGGGCGTGCACGGCACGCGCAGTGTTGACGGATCTCACCTCAAAACCTGCCTGCGCGAAACCTTCGCGAACGCTCCTCGCATTCCGTCCGAGAGTCATGTCGCCGAGTATCAAGACCCTCAAGATCGTTTCTCCCGAATCGTTGTTGATGCCCGCTGTTTCTGAGCAGGAGGCGTGTCAGCGAGCTTTTCGTAGACCACAACGTGTGCTGCGATTGCTTCCGTCCAGGATCGGCGCTCCAACGAGGGGCGCCCGGTATGCGCCGCCCGAGCGGCGGCTCCAGCCAGATCGGTGGCGTCGAGAGGCGGGGTGAACAGACGTACCCATTGCTCACCGAATTCATCCTGCAACGCTCTGTTTGAGGGGGTCGCCGGCACCAGTACCGGCTTTCCCAGGCTCAGCGCGAGAATGGCCGCTCCTGAATTATACATCTCCGGGTTCGGAAGTACCACCCATCGCGTTGCACTAATGGCTGTTTGCAGATCGGATTCGGACAGAAAACGTGAATCGATTTCGATGTTGCACGGTTTGGAGGATGCTGCTTTTCGGAGTTGTGCGGCATACGAAACGGAGGCCTGACCGACGAGGCGCAGCGAAGCGTTCGGCGGCATCTGCTTGAACGCATCGATGAGTTGCTCGATGGCTTTGTACGGTCGAAGAAGGCCGAAGAAAAGGAAATCGCACTTTCGCGCTGCTACAAGTGCCTCATCCAGGTCTGTGAGCCGCTCGTACTCGCTGTGAAGAATCGTGGATGACGCAACGGTGAGGTCATTCTCCGGCGACGCATTGATGTAGATCGTGTGGTCTACGCGACTACGGAACAGTCGAAGGAACAGTCCCTCGAGTGGGCCGCCGTTCTCGTGCGGATCACGATTGTGCTGCGTCCAGACGATCTTTGCGCGAAGCCGACGGGGCAGAAGGAGGAATGCGATCGCAAAGCAGTACTTCGCCGCCTTCTTCGGTCGGCTGCCGCCTCGGATCAGGCTTTCTGGCCAATGCACGTGCAGCACGTCAACCTTCCGGCTGATGAGCTTGATCCGATCGAACAGGAGCAGGTTTGTCACAGGTTTTAGGCCGTCAACCAACATTGAAATGTAGGGATTGGTCTCGGGGGTTACCTCTGAGACGGAAAGCATGACCGTCACGTGCGAGCGCTTCCCGTTATTCCAAGCCCCCTGCGCCGGGATCTTCAATCTTGAGCCCACAGCTGGCTTCCCTGGGCGGTTGAGTGGGACCGAGTCTCATAAACCTTCGTGAGCGTTCGTCGGACAGCGTCGTCAGTGAACTCACGGTCGCTTAGTCGTAATGCGGCCTCGCTGAACTTCTTGTAGTCCGACGAGTGAAGGATTTGATGAATAGCCGTCGCGACCGCGCCAACTTCGCCGTCAGGGGTGACGATGCCTGCTCCGTGCGCACGGATCGTGTCGGCAAGAGCAGACGACTCGGATACCACCACGGGGACCCCTGAGGACAAGGCCGCCACCAGTACATTGCCCCAAGGTTCAGCGTCCGCGGTAAGGACGAATACTCCGGCACGTGTGAGCCGGGCGGGAACTTCCGATGGCGGGAGGGTGCCCTCGTACCGCAAATTGGGCAGTTGGCGGTCGAGGGCAGCCTGCAACTCGCCTTGGTCTGGTCCGATCAGTGCGTACTGCTCTGGCCAGCCGAGTTCGAGAGCAGTTGCGGCGGCGTCGGCGAAGACGCCGACTCTCTTCCGGGCGTGGAGACGTGCGAGGAACAACGCCTCGAGCCGGGGGGGAACTTGTCGCGAGTTGTCCGGGTTCGGCGCGACCACACCTCGGAGAAGTGGGTTGCCGAGCACCACGATGCTGCCTGGCCGAAGGCTAAACCTTCGTTCAAGGTCAGTCCGTTCCTTGTTGGTGAGGGCCAGGGTGACGTCCGCACGTCTGATGAGTGGCCCGAGGACGAGGTCGAGGATGCGGTGTTGGATGCTCGACCGGGAGGTGAGCATGCCGTGAGGTTGAGCGACCACCGGTTTGCGCAGCAAGAGCGCTAACAGGAGCGCCAATGTCGGGAGTGGTTCTCTGGCGAGACTGATATGCACTACGCCAGCACGTTTGACGGCCCGGAGGAGGCTACAGGCGGCGCGGAACGAGAAGACCGACGGTGTCCCCAGCCGAGCAATCATCGAGACCGGCGGGGAGGCCGTTGCGTACCCTTGTTCCGAAGTGTCCTTGAAGCTGTCGGCTCGTAAATGGGGCGCAAACAAAACAGACGACGGAAACACGCTGCTCATCAACTCGATTTGCGCTCGGGCCGTGTCGAATGGCCCTCCGTATCTACCTGTGCTGCTACCGAGCGCGACGACTCGAAGCACTCCGTGTCCGCGCTCCGTCGGGTCGCTCATTCTTGCTCCTGACGGAATCGGGGGCGAGTGACGTATGCGGAACGATCGCTGCCAAGCACGGTGTTGGAAGGGACGTTCTGCTGCACTACTGTCATCGGCTCGATCAGGGACGACCTCCCGATTGTGACGCCCCCAAGGATCATGCATCTCGATGTGACCCACGTGCCTGCTTCTATGAGGATCGGTCGCGTTACGAGGCCCATATCCGACCTGTGACGATGGCTGCCGGTCGTCAGGAAGCTCTCCTGTGAAATGACGACGTCATGCTCAATCTTGACCTGATCCTGATTGTGAATCCACACCCCTTCGCCGATCCAGGTGTCCGCACCGATAGTGAGTTTCCAGGGGAAGCGCACGCGCGTCCGCGGGCGGAAGGTAACTCCCGGTCCGATTTGCGCCCCAAAGAGACGGAGGACAGCGACCCGCAGTCGCGAACTGATTTGCCAAGGATTGGTGACGAATAGCAGCTCGGCGACGCTCCATGCATAGACGCGGGCACGCGAACCGCCCCAGGTCTGCCGATCGCCGGGCGCGTCGCGCAGGCGCACGATCGGAGGGAAAACCGGTGCGTCATGCGCTCTCATCTGTAGCCCCTGTCCTTCGTTGCCGGCGCCACGCCGGCAGATCGAGCAGTCGAGCCACCCGAGCGTCCCTCGTGTCCATAGTAGAGGGCTGGGGGCAGGAGCTCGCCTCCTAATGAGGAGTCGGATGGTCGGGGCCCGAGTGCGAGGGCCAGCGGTTGATCCACGGCCGTCGAGCGCGTCGACATCAGCGACCTCTCGGGGGGCGGGCGTGACGAACGGCTGCCCGGCGCGGACTTGATGCCGCCATCGCGTGTCAACCTGCAGGGCTGGAGTGGTCTGTCGAGCACGACTTGAAGGTCTTCAGGAGACGGAGAGCGGGGCGCCGATCAGCAGACGGGGCAGAGCCGTCACGTACCCCGATCGGATCGGGCTCTCGCTGCAGTGAACTTCGAGGGCCGGCGCAGGGATCGGCTTCGCATGAAGGGGTGCAGACGCCGCCCTCCGCCACGATCGCCGGAATGAAGTACCGCCGGAGGTCACGGTAACGCGTCGTGCACAGACTCGCTGTCTGAGGGATCGAAGCGCCGAGGTTGAGGAACCGGGGTCCGCATCACCTACCCGTCCTACCTGGCGTGGCGGCTCCTCAGCGATTGCGCCCGGTGGTCGGGTTCGTCGGTCGAGTTGTGGATGCGAGTCCAAAGGAAGATTCGTTCGTTCGCTGCCGGTAGACAGGAAGCTCTTTCGAAGCATCACGACGTGGTGTTCGAGCTCGACTCGGTCGGGGTTGAAGTCCACCCCTTCGCTGCCCAGGTGCCCGAACTTCCAGGAAAACGGGCTTGCGCCCGGGCCGGATCTTTCGTGTCCGTATGAGATGTAGAGCAAGCCGAGTCGCCAGCGCTTCAGTGATAGCGCCGTGCCGGAGTCTCTGAGTTAGTGCGAGGAAAGTCAAAATTCTTCGGTTGAACCAGCGATGGAACGCATCGGCGCGGGTGATGGGCAGAACTGTGCCCAAGTGAAGGCGCGCTTATGACGCCGTGGATAGGAACGCCGTGCGTCTCTGCCGTCGCGGCGAGTACCTCGAAGCGCAAGTTGAGGACCTGTTACCATCGCGTGTGCAGAGAGCAGGATCCGTGACGGTCGTCGGGCTCAACTACGGGCCCGAATCAACGGGGATCGCCCCGTACACCAGCGGACTAGCCAGAGAACTCGCGTCTCGGTCGTGGCGCGTCCGGATGCTGAGCGGCTTCCCTCACTACCCGCAGTGGCGCTTCGCTGAAGGACGGCCCCCTCGTTCGCGGATCTCCGTCGAGGACGGGGTGATGGTGGTCAGGCGACGGCATCGGCTCCCATCGAAGCCCGGGGGAGTTGCGCGCGCTCTCTCTGAACTTTCCTTCGGCGTCGCGGCGGTTTGCACACGCTTTGCGAAGCCAGACGTCGTCGTCTTGGTTTCACCTGCGCTCATCTCGTCCGCAGCGGCGCTGGTGAAGGCGCGTCTCGTGACGCGGCGTCCGGTCGTAGTTTGGGTGCAGGACCTGTACACCCTCGGTCTTCGGGAGCTCGGCGTCGGACGTCCTGGTCTGTCAAGCCGGCTCATCGGTGCGATCGAGAAGTGGACACTGCGGTCTGCCGATGCGGTCGTCGTGATCCACGAGCGGTTCCGCGACACCGTCGTCGAGGAGCTCGGTGTTCGTCCTGCTTCAGTCGAGGTCGTCCGGAACTGGTCCCACCTCGACGACGACTGGCAGGTCGATCGCGACGCATCACGTGCGGCCCTCGGCTGGGAACCGTCGGAGTTCGTCGTCCTGCATGCGGGGAACATGGGTGTGAAGCAAGGCCTCGAGAACGTGGTGGACGCGGCTCGCCTCGCAGCTGCGACCGGTTCGCGAGTGCGCTTCGTCCTGCTCGGAGACGGGAACCAACGCTCGGCCCTTGCTGAACTCGCCGCCGGGGTGGCCAACGTGGAGATGATTGCTTCTCTGCCTGACGACGAGTTCCGCGATGCGCTCGCTTCCGCTGATGCGCTGCTGGTGAACGAACGTGCTGGAGTTGCGGGCATGGCTGTCCCGAGCAAGCTCACGTCCTACTTCAGCACCGGGTTGCCTGTCATCGCCGCCACAGACCCGGGCAGTGTCACAGAGAGTGAGGTACTCCTCGCCGGAGCGGGGCCAGTTGTGCCCGCCGGCGACCCGCAGGCTCTGCTCGACGCAGCGCTCGCGCTCGCTGGAGACGCTCAGCGGGCCCGGGCAATGGGCGCTTCTGGTCGACGGTTCCGGACCGAGCGCCTGACGGCGGCGGCCTCGTTCGATACATTTGCTCAGCTGTTGGAGACGCTGGCGAGAGGCCGCCGCTCAACCGCCACTAGGGAATCGGGGACTGCTTGACGAAGCGCGCGCTCATCACGGGCATCACGGGACAGGACGGGTCGTACCTGGCCGAACTGCTCCTCCGTAAGGGGTACGAGGTGCACGGCGTCATCCGTCGTGCGTCGACATTCAACACCTCGCGCATCGACCACCTCTACGTCGACCCCCACAACCCCGACGCGAAACTCTTCCTGCACTACGGAGATCTCGGCGACGGGGCCCGACTCGTGAGCCTCCTCGGTGAGCTGAAGCCCGACGAGGTCTACAACCTCGCCGCGCAGTCGCACGTGCGTGTCTCCTTCGACGAGCCCGAGCACACCGGTGACGTCACAGGCGTCGGGTCGATGCGCATGCTCGAGGCCGTCCGCATGTCCGGTATCCACACACGCTTCTACCAGGCGTCGTCGTCCGAAATGTTCGGGGCGACCCCGCCCCCGCAGAACGAGGAGACCCCGTTCTGGCCGCGCTCGCCGTACGGTGCCGCAAAGGTCTACAGCTACTGGGTCACTCGCAACTACCGCGAGGCGTACGACATGTTCGCGGTCAACGGCATCCTCTTCAACCACGAGTCTCCTCGGCGAGGCGAGACGTTCGTGACGCGCAAGATCACGCGCGCAGTTGCCCGGATCAAGGCGGGCATGGAAGACCACGTCTACCTCGGCAACCTCGACTCAGTCCGGGACTGGGGGTACGCGGCGGAGTACGTCGAGGGCATGTGGCGCATGCTGCAGGCGGACGAACCGGACGACTTCGTCCTCGCGACCGGCGGGAACTTCACCGTCAAGGACTTCCTGTCGACGGCGTTCACTCACGCCGGGCTGAACTGGGAGGACCACGTGCGGTTTGACGAGCGGTACCTCCGCCCGAGTGAGGTCGACGCCCTGGTCGGCGACGCGTCGAAGGCGAAGGAGAAGCTCGGTTGGGAGGCCACGGTCGACACCGCGGAGCTCGCTCGGATCATGGTCGACGCGGACATCGAAGCGCTCCAGCACGAGGGTCGGCCCTGGATCGACACCGTCAAGCTTGCGAGCTGGGAGTCCTGATGGCGGCCGAGTTCACCCCAGGGCCGCTCGATCGTGACGACCGCGTCTACATCGCTGGACACCGTGGTCTCGTCGGGTCGGCGGTCCAACGGAAGTTCGAAGCAGAAGGCTTCACCGATCTGATCGGACGGACCTCGTCCGAACTCGACCTCAAGGACCGTGCCGCCGTCTTCGACTTCTTCGCGCAGGAGCGACCGAAGCACGTCGTCCTGGCGGCGGCCAAGGTCGGTGGCATCCTCGCGAACGACACCTATCCGCACGACTTCCTGAGCGAAAACCTGCAGATCCAGGTCAACGTCATGGACGCGGCCGTCGAGCACGGTGTCGAGCGTCTCGTGTTCCTCGGATCGTCCTGCATCTACCCGAAGCTGGCGGAACAGCCGATCCAGGAGGACTCCCTCCTCACCGGGCACCTCGAACCGACGAACGACGCGTACGCGATCGCGAAGATCGCCGGGATCCTGCAGGTTCAGGCAGTACGACGTCAGCACGGTCGTTCCTGGATCTCCGCCATGCCGACCAACCTCTACGGGCCGGGCGACAACTTCTCGCCCAAGGGGTCGCACGTGCTGCCCGCCCTCATTCGCCGGTACGACGAGGCGGTGCAGCAGGGTGCACCGCAGGTGGAGAACTGGGGCACGGGGTCACCCCGCCGCGAGTTCCTGCACGTCGACGACATGGCCTCGGCTGTCTTCCACCTCATCGAGCACTACGACGGTCCGGACCAGGTGAACGTCGGTACTGGGTCGGACGTCACGATCCGGGAGATCGCCGAAACCATCGCGAGGGTCGTCGGCTTCGAGGGCGAGACGATCTGGGACACGTCCAAGCCCGACGGGACCCCGCAGAAGCTCCTCGACGTGTCCAAACTCGCCGAAGCGGGTTGGACGGCACAGGTCGGGCTCGAAGAGGGCCTCCGCAGCACCATCGATTGGTACCGCGAGCACGCGGACTCGGTTCGGCAGTGACCTCGGTCGGACATGAGGGACCGTAGGATTACCTCATGTCCGACCAGCCCGAGTCGCGACGCGCTGCAGTGAGCCGGGGGTCCAGGGCCCGCGTCGTGCTGTGGACCGTCCTGGCCGTCGTCCTCCTGCTGATCCTCGCCGTCGCCTGGGTGGGGGTGCGCGGTGTGCTCGCCAAGGGGCATCTCGAACGGGCGGTGTCCGACGTCAGCACGCTGCGGTCGCAGTTGACGGACGCCGACACGAGCGCCGCGCAGCAGACCGCGAAGCACCTGGAGGACGAGGCATCCGCGGCGCGGTCGCTGACCGGTGACCCAGTGTGGGGCGCGGCCCAGTACGTCCCGTTCTTCGGGACGAACCTGCGTGCTGTGCGCGAGGTCGCCGTGGTCGTCGACGATGTGGCCGACGGTGCGGTGAGTCCCGTCGCCGGCGTCGTCGGTGGACTCGGCGTCGACTCGTTCGCGCCGAAGGACGGCAAGGTCGATCTGGACCCGCTCGTGAAGGCGCAGCCGGCGGTCGCGCAGGCGGCCGAGACGCTGACCAAGGCCGACCGCGATGCGCAGGCGATCGACACGAGCGGCACGCTCTCGCCGGTCACGTCGGCGGTCAACCAGCTGCGGAACGCCGTGCAGTCCGCGTCGACGCAGGTCGACACGGCCAACCGCGTCGTGCAGCTCGCACCGGCGATGCTCGCTCGGGACGGCGAGCGCAACTACGTGCTGCTGTTCCAGAACAACGCCGAGCTCCGCGCCGGCGGGGGCATCCCAGGGGCCGTCGCGCTGCTCAAGGTGCAGGACGGGTCGATCAAGCTCGAGAACCAGGCTGCGGGTTCGTCGTTCGGTCCCTACGAGCAGCCGGTGCTTCCGCTCGAGCCGGACACGGCCAGCCTGTACGGGGACATCACCGGCAGGTACATGCAGGACGTCAACCTCACGCCCCGCTTCGACGTCTCAGCACAGCTCGCCCGCGAGATGTGGAAGCAGAAGTTCGGGCAGGAGGTCGACGGGGCCCTCGCGATGGACCCGGTGACGCTGAGCTACATGCTCCGGGCGACCGGGCCGGTCCAGCTGGCAACGGGTGACACTCTCACTGCGGACAATGCCGTCCAGCTGTTGCTGAGCGACGTCTACACGAAGTACTCAGACCCCGCCGTGCAGGACGCGTTCTTCGCCTCGGCCGCGAGCGCGGTCTTCGACAAGGTGTCGGGCGGTGGTTTCGATGCGAAGCAGTTCATCTCGGCGCTGACGGAGGGAACCAACGAGGGGCGACTCCGGCTGTGGAGCGCGACGAAGGACGAGCAGCAGCGGCTCGACGGCACAGCGCTGGCCGGCGAGCTCCCCACCGCATCGCGTGAGACTCGGCAGTTCGGCGTCTACCTGAACGACGGCACCGGTTCGAAGATGGACTACTACCTCGACAAGACCGTGTCGGTCGGATCGTCCGTCTGCCGGCAGGACGGTCGTCCGACCTCCGTGGTCGAGGTCACGCTCAAGAACACGGCTCCGGCCGATGCCGCAACGAGTCTCCCCGAGTACGTCACCGGCGGTGGCAACTTCGGTACCGAGCCCGGAAAGATCAAGACACTCGTCGCCGTCTACGCGCCGGAGAACGCCATCTACCTCGGCTCGACGCAGGACGGCAAGCAGGTCGGCGTGCAGACGGCGATGGACGGCAGGCACCCGGTTGCACAGCTGCAGACACTGCTGGCACCGGGGGAGAGCACGACCTTCCGCGTCGCGTACCTCGGTGACGCGAAGTTCGCGAACGCCGGCGTCGAGGCGATCTCGACGCCGGGCGTCAAGCAGGGCAAGGTCGAGCCCCTGCGGTTCGAGTGCAAGGACCCGGTCCCCGCCGGCTGAGCGCGAACCATACGTCCGCGGCCCGTCCACGGAACGGAGGCGACGGCGTGTCGAGCCGAGCAGCGCGGTTCATGTTGTCCCCAGAGTGGGGGGTTCAGGACTTTTCTGAGCACGCGGCTCAGCCGGTCACAGGTACAGAACGAGCGGCCGGAGTAGCTGTGTGAATTTGTTGCATAGCGCCCCTGAACTGGGATTTCGGTTCGACAACCATGCCCCTCGCCGGGAGTGCGGGCGCCCTCGAGCTGTCCCTGATGCGCACCGGTCTCGGCTCGATCTCGAAAAAGTTTCGGATCTGGTGGCAACAACCTGAGGATTCCCGCTAGATTGAGGGAACTTCGCCATAGCGACCGCTTGCTCCTTCACGGCTTGCGTTTGGGGGGAGTGCCACGGGCTCTGGGTGTCAGGGTCTGCAGGATCAGATTCTTAGGGGAAACACTTCATGAAGAAGCTCATTGCAGCTGCCGTCCTCGCGGGCGCAGCGTTCATCGCCATCCCGACCGCGGCGAACGCTGCCGGCTACGCGCCGGACTCGAGCGTCTCCGTCTCGGGCAACTACGTCGCGGGCGGCACCGCCTTCGTCAGCTTCACCGACGGTGCGTTCCAGAACGGCGAGACCGTCAACGTCCAGGTGACCGGCGCCGGCGCCGTGACCCTCGGTGCGCTGCCGACCACGACGGTCTCGAAGGCCTACACGGCTTCGCCGACCGGCGCGCTCGTCGTCAAGGTCACCTTCCCGGCCGGTGCTTCGGGTACCTACAACCTGACCGCCACGGGCGCCACCTCGGGCGTCGTCGGCCTCGCCTCGTTCACCGTCGCCCCCGGCGACACCGCCGTCACGGTCGGCTCGAACGGCAACTCCGGCACCCCCGGCCAGCTCGCCTTCACCGGTGGCACCATCTCGACGCTCGGCCTCTGGGCTGCCGGCGGCGCCATCGTCCTCGGTGGTGGCCTCCTGGTCGCCCGCAAGTCGGTCCGTCGTCAGAACGACGCCGCCTGAGCACAGCTGAACTGAACGGAGCCCCCGGCATCTCGGTGCCGGGGGCTTCGTGCTGTCGTCGGTGGAGGAACGAGGCGGGTCTGGTCGGACGGGTCAGGTCGGACGGGTCAGGTCGGGCGGGTCAGGTCGGACGGATCAGGTGACGACGAGGGCGATCGCCACGACGGCGATCACGACGAGCGGCGCGACGATCCACAGCCACCAGGGGAAGGTCGACGGCCGGCGGTAGGGGCGATGGTGCTTCCGATCGGGGTTCGGGTCCATGCGCTGACCGTAGGCCGTGCGCGGGCCGAGCGGTTCGTCCGTCGTCAGATCGTCACACTGCGGCCCGCGACTGTCCGCCAGCCGCGCTCACGCGGGCCCGCCCCAGCACCACGATCCCCAGCAGGACCCCGAGCACCGCTCCGGAGGTGTTCGACAGCACGTCGTCCACCGACGCGAACCGCGCTGGCAGGAACAGCGCCTGCACCGTCTCGATCACGCAGCTCGCCAGGAATCCGCCGAGCATGCCGACCCACCACGCGCGCGCTCCGAAGAGCAGCAGCACGAAGAACCCGAACGGCACGAAGAAGAGCACGTTCGCGGTGAACTCGACCGATCCGTAGTCGAGCCACTGCGGAGCGCCGAGCCGGTGCCCCGCGGCGATCGCTCGCGTCAGCCACGGGTGGATCCCTCGGTCGACGGGGGAGCCCGCCGTCGCCACGAGCACCACCAGGAGCGCGTATGCGGCCGCGAGCGACCACGCCACCCGCCTCGTACGTTCCGACGCGTGCGCGGCGCGGTGCCGTGCGTGCCAGGCCGCGTCGAGCAGCGCCCCGATCGCGACCCCGACGAGGCCCGCGAGCACGACGGACCGGAACCGCTCGCCCGGGGCGGAGGACTGTGCCGCCACGGCGACGGCGGCCGCCAGCACGACGACGGCGCTCACCAGGGCGCGTCCCGCCACCCCGGCCGGCCGGGAGGCCCGGCTCGCCCCCGCCAGCAGCACCGGCAGCAGGGCGGTCAGCAGGGTCACCGCGATCGCGGCCAAGAAGCCGTCACCGAGCGTCAGGGTGCCGTGCCCGAGCGCGCGCAGCGCGCCCACGAGGTGGAGCAGCACGGACCGGACCCGGTCCGAGAGGCCGGGCACCAGCAGGACCGCGCCCACGAGCACGACCGCAGTCACCATCCCGCTGCGCACGATCGTGGTCCTCGTCCTGGTGCTCATCGGGAACGACGCTAGTGGGCCGCGCCTCCCGTCCGGGATGGACGCGAGGCGACCTCGCGAACCCGCAGGAACCGGTTCATCCACGGAACGAGTACCCCGATCGCGCCCCTGTACCCCGTTCCCGTGTCCCCCGGCCGCGGAAATCCGGGGCTGTACCCCGATCCGTATGCACGAAACCCGTGAATGGACGGGCATCGCTGGCGTCGCCGGGGGACGTTCTCGTACGGTTACACCATCACCTGATGTACCCCGGATCGCGAAGGAGAGCGACATGAGCACCACCGTCACCACCGACACCCGCGAGGTCACCCTCGACACCGACACGGTCGACGTCATCGCGATCCTCGAGGCCGAGGCAGAGCACTCCGGCCGCGCAGCACGTGCCAAGACCACGTGGACGCAGGAGGACGACGGCGAGTGGATCGCCAACTACGGCGGCTACTTCGGCGGGAGCGTCGACAAGCGCGACGGCCGCTACGTGGCCTCGGACACCTTCGGACTCGTCGTCGGCGACTTCGCCACGCTCGAAGAGGCCCAGACGAAGCTCTCGGACCAGCTCCACGTGATGCTGCCGGCCGTGATCCGTCCGGTCGCGTAGTGCCCGACGACCATCCGGCCCTCGCGGCCAGCACCACCAGCCAGACCCGTACCACCAGCACGGCCCGAACCACCAGCACCGTCCAGCACCACAGCAGCACGAGGAGCACCACCATGAGCACCAGCGTCGCCAACAGCCAGCAGGCCGAGGTGACCGTGGACACGGCGACCATCGAGGTCATCACCGGCATCGCTGCCGGCGTCGTGTCCCCCGATGCACCGGCCCGGGCGCACGTCGTCTGGTCCGAGGCCGACGCGGGGCTCTGGGCGGCGAACTACGGCGGCTACTACGGCGGCGTGATCGACCAGCAGGGCGCACACTTCTTCGTGTCCGACACCTTCGGTCAGTACGTCGGCGACTTCCGCTCGCTGCACGAGGCGCAGGACCGTCTCGCCGAGCGGCTCCACCAGCTGCTGCCGGACGTGCGCCGCACGCTCGACTGAGCAACGATCCGGCCGGGAGGCCCGGGTCGCCTCCGCCACACGGCGGACGTGACCCGGGCCTCCCGTCGTCGTGCGCCCGCCGCGACCCTCCCCGCGGGGCCGCCAGTAGGCACCCCCAGTTCGAGGAGGGTCCCCCACACTGGGGACCGGCGTTGACCCCTGGTGCACTCAGTGTCCTGCCAGGATCGGGACGACGCCAGCGACCGTCCCTCTGCACGGACCGTCACGACAGCTCGGCGTCGGCATCGTCTCGACCCGAAAGTGACTCATGCTGCCTGTGCACCAGGGCACCCGTGTGCCCGCACGCGCTCACGCGCGCCCACGACCCGGTATCCGTACAGTCGCCATGCTCGGCGTCGCCCTGCTCGGCGCCGTCGGTCTCACCCAGGCCGTGGTGGCCGACCCGGCTGCGGCTGCGTCCGGACTCCGTTGCGACCAGAACACCGTGTACGCGATCAACGGTGCGGGTGACCTCGCGTCCATCGACGTGACGAGCCACGCTTCCGAGGTCAAGGCGAGCATGAGCCCGGGCAACAACGCCCTCGGACTCGCGAAGAACGGTGTCGCCGCCTACGCGTCGTTCAACGGGACGACGCCCGCGGGCAGCGCGAACACCATCACCACGTACGACGCGGTCAACGAGCAGCGGCTCCCCGACGTCAAGAACGCCGACCCCTCCGGCGCGCGTGCGTTGCTGCGCGGCGCGGTCAACCCGGTGACGGGCCTGTACTACTACGCGGGCAACGGGGCGAGCGCCTACCTCGGCGCGTACGACCCGAACACGAAGACCCGCATCGGCCAGGTCGGCTCCCTCGGGAACCTGCAGACGGGCATGAACGGCGACATGGCCTTCAGCACCCGCGGCCTGCTGTTCGTGGTGACCGGCAACCAGGTCCGTCGCGTCGACGTCGAGACCGTGCCGACCTCCGCCGGTCGACAGGTGCTGTCGACCTCGTTGGTCGCGACGCTGCCGAGCAACCAGGCCGACGCCGGGGGCAGCCCGGGCATCGCGTTCTCGTCCGACGGCTACCTCTACGCGTCCATCGGCACCACGATGTACAAGATCAACCCGAGCTCCGGCAAGCAGGTCGACAGCTTCACCATCGGTGGGAACTTCCAGCCGTCGGACCTCGCGACCTGCAACTACGCGAACACGCTCGCCGCGCAGTCGAGCGTCGACGAGCGGTGGAACGCCGGCGACCAGTTCGGTCTCCGCGTCGACGGCGATCAGATCTCCGCGGGCAACACCGCCGACACGACGAGCACGAGTGCCGGCGCGCAGACGCCGAAGGCCGGTGCCGTACTGACGCTGCCGGACACGACCTACACGGCGACGCAGTCCGCCAAGGGGACGACGGACCTCGCGAACTACGACACGACCTGGCAGGCGGTCGAGCTGAACAGCGGTCGGACCGTTGCATCGGGAAGCGGCAACAACGCGTCCTTCGTGTTCCCGCACGCGACGACCGCGGACGGCAGCGACATCGTCGTCACCTTCGCCAACACCGTGAAGGCCACACACGTCGCGACCACCGCCGACACCGCGACCACGACCACCGGTACCGCGGTGATGAAGAGCGCCACCGACGGTGTGCTCGCGAACGACAGCGGTACCGGCCTGAGCGTCGTCTCGAACACGCAGCCCGCACACGGTTCCGCGACGGTCCGTGCCGACGGGTCCTACACGTACACGCCGGCCGCGGGCTTCTCCGGCACCGACTCCTTCACCTACACGGCGAAGGACTCCTCCGGGCAGACCGCGACGAGCACCGTCACCGTGACGGTCCAGCCGACCGGCGCCGACGACGCCTTCTCGGTGCACGCCGGCGGGACCGCGACGGCGGACGCGACCACGGGCCTCCTGGCCAACGACGGCGGCAGCGACCTGACCATCACGAGCCACACCGACCCGACGCACGGCACCCTCGAGCTCGGGAAGGACGGGTCCTACCGGTACACCCCGGCCCCCGGCTTCTCGGGCACCGACTCCTTCACCTACACCGCGACCGACGGCAACGACACCACCACGACGGCGACCGTCACCGTGACGGTGCTGCCCGCGGCCGGCGCCGACGCGATCACCGTGACCGCCGGCGGACCGACCACCGTCGGTGCCCCGGGCCTGCTCGGCAACGACCAGGGCACCGGCCTGACCGTCACCGGCTCGACCCAGCCCGCACACGGCACGGTCACCGTCGGGAAGGACGGCTCGTACACGTACACCCCGGCCGACGGCTACTCCGGTGACGACACCTTCGACTACACGGTCACCGACGGCAACGGGAAGTCCGACACCGTCACCGTGACCGTCCTCGTGCGCCCCGCAGCGGTCGACGACACGATCACGCTGCCCGCAGGCGGCACCGCCACGGCGACGACCCGCGCCGACGGCGTCCTCGGCAACGACCGCGGCACCGGCCTGACGATCCGCTCGAACACCGAGCCGACGCACGGTTCGCTGACGCTGGCACCCGACGGCACCTACACCTACGTGCCCGCGACCGGGTTCTCCGGCACGGACACGTTCACCTACCAGGCCACCGACAGCGCCGGCACGGTCGTCAGCGGCACCGTCACCGTGGTGGTCGTGCCCGTCGCGGCCGACGACCGCGCCGCGACGACGGCGAACCGTCCCGTCGCGATCGACGTGGCGGCGAACGACACCGGTACCGACCTCACGCCGAGGATCGCCACGGCTCCGGCCCACGGCACCGCGGTCGTGAACGGGGACGGTGCCGTCGAGTACACCCCGGCCCGTGACTGGTCCGGCACCGACACCCTCTCCTACACGGTGACCGACGGCTCCGGCCGGACGTCGCAGCCGGCGACCGTGACGATCGTGGTCTCGCCGACCGCCCGCCCGGACACCACCTCGACGACGGCCGGCACCCCGGTCACCGTCGCGGTGACGGCCATGACGAGCAACGACTCCGGTACCGGGCTCACCGTCACCGGCGTGGGCAAGGCCTCGAACGGCACGGTCGTGCTCGACGCGGACGGCAACGCCGTGTTCACCCCTGCCGACGGCTTCTCGGGTACCGGCTCGTTCTGGTACGACGTCCGTGACGCCTCGGGCCGCACCGACTCCACCTGGGTCGTCGTCGTGGTCGGACCGCAGGCCACCGCGGACTCCGCGACCGTCCCGGCGTCCACCACGCTGACCGTCCCCGTGGCGGACGGCGTCCTGGCGAACGACCACGGCACCGGGCTGACCGCGACGATCGACGAGCAGCCGCTGCACGGCACGGTCGACCTCGCCGCCGACGGCTCGTACACCTACACGCCGACCGCGGACTGGTCGGGCTCGGACCGCTTCACCTACACGGCGAAGGACGCGTCCGACACCGACGAGAAGAGCACCGGGCTCGTGACGATCACCGTCACGCCCCGCACCGAGGACGACCGGATCCGCACCGCGGCCGACCAGCCCGTCACGGTGACCTCGGGTGACCTGACCGGCAACGACCACGGTTCCGGCCTCACCGTCACGTCGGTCGGGCAGCCCAGCGCCGGCACCGTCGTGCTGAACGCCGACGGCATCGTCACGTACACCCCGGCTCCGGGGACCTCGGGCACGGCGACCTTCCCGTACGGGGTCACCGGCGCGAACGACAAGCAGGCCGCGGGCACCGTCACGGTGACCATCACGCCCGTGGTCGCCGCGACCGACGCCGACGCCACCGCCGACGGCACCCTCGTGGTGCCCGCAGGCAAGGGCGTGCTCGAGGGCGCGACCGGCACCGGCCTGACCGTCACCGACAACACGGACCCGGGCCACGGCACCGTCGAGGTCGGGAAGGACGGCTCGTACACGTACACGCCCGAGCCGGGGTACTCCGGCAAGGACACCTTCGACGTGACGATCACCGACGGCTCCGGGAACACCACGACCGGCACCGTCACGATCACCGTCGCACCGAAGGCCGTCGACGACACCGCGACGACCACGACGGGGACCCCGGTCGACGTCGCCGTGACCGAGAACGACAAGGGCACCGCGCTCCGGGTGACCGGCGTCGGCACGGCTGCGAACGGCACCGTCCGGATCTCCGACACGACCGGCACCGGCGGCACGGTCGCCCGCGACACCGGCGTGACCTACACGCCCGCCGACGGGTTCTCGGGCACCGACGCCGTCACCTACACGGTGACCGACGGCGCCGGCTCGACCGCGACCGCCACGGTGCGGGTCGCCGTCGCACCCACCGCGACCGACGACGTGCTGCAGACCACCTCCGGCACCCCGCTCGCGCTCGGTGGGACCGTGCTGACCGGGAACGACCACGGCACCGGTCTCACGGTCACGGACCACACGGCTCCGCGCCACGGCACGGTGACCACCGCGGCGGACGGCTCGCTCGTCTACACGCCGACGACGGGCTGGTCCGGCACGGACACGTTCACGTACACGGTGACCGACGCCGCCGCGCAGACCGCGACCGCCACGGTCACGGTCCTGGTCGGCAACGTCGCGACGGCCGACCACGGCACCACCACCACGAACGGCACGCTGCGGGTGTCCGCGGCCTCGGGCGTCCTGACCGACGACTCCGGCGCGGGTCTCTGGGCGAAGATCGACCGGCAGCCGGAGCACGGCACGGTCGAGCTCCGCAAGGACGGCTCGTACGTGTACACGCCGGCTGCCGGCTTCTCGGGCACCGACACCTTCACGTACACCGCGGTGGACGCCGAGGGCTCGACGTCGACCGGCCTCGTGACGATCACCGTCACCCCGGTCGCGACCGACGACCGCACCGGCACCGCCGCCGGCACCCCGGTGACGGCGGTCGACCCGGGCGTGCTCGGCAACGACCACGGCTCGGCCCTACGGGTCGTGTCCGCGGGGACGGCGCGGCACGGCACGGTCCGCATCGCCGGCGCAGGAACCTTCGTCTACACGCCGGACCAGGGCTTCTCGGGTGTGGACTCGGTCACGTACCGCGACCACGACCTGGAGGGCCAGGCCGCGGACGCCACCGTGTGGATCACCGTCGGGATCGACGCCGTCGACGACAGTGCGCGGACCGTCGCGGGCACCCCGGTCGCCCGTGACGCCCGGCACGGCCTGCTCGGCAACGACCGGGGGACCGGCCTGACCGCCGCCCTCGACCGGAAGCCCGCGCACGGCATCGTCTCGGTCCAGCGCGACGGCTCGTACCTGTACGAGGCCGCGGACGGCTTCACCGGCACGGACCGGTTCACCTACACCGTGACCGACGCCTCCGGGCAGACGACGACGGCCACCGCGGTCATGACGGTCGTCGCGGCCGCCACCGCCACGGACGACTCGGCTGTCGGTGCCGTGGGCCACCCGGTCACCGTCCGCCCGATCGACAACGACCACGCCAGCGGCGGAGCGCACTTCGTGGCGACCACGCTGCACCTGGTCGACCCGGCCACCGGCGCACCGACCGACCGGGTCGTCGTGCAGGGCATGGGCACCTGGCAGGTCGACCGCGGGCAGGTCGTGTTCACCCCCGAGCACGGCTGGGCAGCGCGCACCTCGATCGACTACACGGTGCTCGACAGTGCCGCGCAGCTGGTCCGCGCGACCATCGAGGTGTCCTACCCCACCGGGATCGCGGCGGTCGCGCACATCGCGAAGCTCGCCTTCACCGGCACCACGGGACTCGTCGGACTCGGCCTGGCCGCGGTCGCGATGGTCCTGGCCGGGGCGTTCCTGGTGGTCCGCCGCCGAGGTGACGGGACCGCCGTCGTGACGGGGACGCGCCGCCGCAGCGGGTCCTGACGACCGCACCCCACCACCGGACAGGAGGCCCGGATCACGACAGCCGACAGGCGCACGTGATCCGGGCCTCCCGTCCGTCGTCCGTGGTCACGACCCGACGTCGGGTCGCCGTGCCCTCGGGGGTCAGCGGACGGGCCCGTGGTGCGCAGCGCTCACCCGATGGGTGCGATGAGCTGCGGGCCGTCGTTCCGCACGCTGTTCACCGCGCGGGAGACCTCGTACTGCTCGAGCCCGGCCGCGACCGCGAGCGACTCGTGGTCGAGCAGTGCGAGCAGGTCGTCGGAGCCGAGGTCGCCGTCCAGCCAGTCGTCGTAGCCGTCCGGGGTGAGGAACGCCGGCATCCGGTCGTGGACCTCGCCGGGCGCGACGTGTGCGTCGCGGGTGATGATCGCGAGCGACAGCCGCCACTTGTCCGGGTCGTCCTCGGGCTTCGTCGGGTCCGGCCAGGCGCTCACGATGCCCGCCATCGCCAGTGCGCCGTCGGGCTCGTGCACGAAGTGGGGTTCCTTGCCGTCCTCGCGCACGACCCACTCGTAGTACCCGAGGGCGGGCACGATGCACCGGTTCGTGGCGAACGCACGCTTGAACATGCCGCTCGTCGCGACCGTCTCGATGCGGGCGTTGATCGGCTTCGGCCGCTGCTTCCGGAAGTCCTTCGCCCAGCTCGGCACGAAGCCCCAGCTGATCTGCGGGAGCTCGCGCTGCCCGTGGCGCTGCCGGACGGCGTACACGGGGTCGGTCGGCGCGACGTTCCAGCTCGGGGCGAGGCCGGCGTGCACCTCCCCGGTGTCCTCGTCGACGTGCTCGGTGCGCGCCGCGAGCTCACCCACGAGCTCGGGCAGCAGATCGGCCGTGGTGTCGGAGACGACGAACCTTCCACACATGCGCCCAGTGTGCCCGCCGGGGCCGACAGTGGTGCGGGCGCGCAGCCGTCACTCGCCGGGCAGGCGGACCTTCGACCCGTGCGGGTGCCGGCGCCGGAGCGGACGGTGCCCCGGCATGGGTGGTGTCGTCTCGAGCGCCGCGAGGCGGGCACGTTCGGCGAGCCCGAGCCGCGCCACCATGTCCGGGAGCGTGAAGAGGTACACGAAGGGCCACAGGACCACGAAGACCTCGACCTGTCCGGAGACGAGCGCCGTGATCCCGCCGGAGGCCGCCCCCACCAGGAGCGGCCCGAGCCGCGAGAGCCGTCGCACCAGTCCACGCTGCAACAGCGGCACGTCGATCAGGACGGCCTCGCGGTCCTCGGGCGCGACCGGCCGCGCTCGCCGGCCGATGTAGGGCTGCACCGACCACCGCACGGACAGCTGCCAGTCGGGTCGCACCTGTCGCCCGTTGATCCGGAGCTCGGGACCGATCTCGCGAGCCGTCGGGAAGCACGAGAACGCCACCGCGAGGACTCCGAGCGTCGCGAAGGTGATCGCGGCGACCGGGCGGAGGACGCCGGGGCCCACCCAGGCCCACGCCCACTCCGTCGCGACGAACACGACGAGGGCGACCGCGGCGACGGCTCCCGCGGCCCACAGGGCACGACGGGCCCGCGCCGGGTCGACGACCTCCCAGAGGCGCCCGCGCAACACCTGCCATCCGAGCCGGTACACGGAACCCTTCTACGCCGCGAGGCTGCGAGGACCGGCCGCTGCTAGCGTGCCCGGGTGGACGACGAACAGCGCTGCCCCTGCCTGAGCGGCAACCCCTACGGCGAGTGCTGCGGGCCCCTGCACGCCGGTGCCGCCGCCCCGACCGCCGAGCGGCTCATGCGCTCCCGGTTCACCGCGTTCGCGCTCGGGCTGCCGGAGTACCTGCTGCTCACCTGGCACCCGCGCACCCGGCCGGACGAGCTGACGCTCGACCCGTCGCAGCGCTGGACGCGCCTGGACATCGTGTCGACCCGGTCAGGAGGCCCGTTCGACTCCGCCGGGCAGGTCGCCTTCCGCGCTTGGTGGCGCACCGACGACGACCGCGGGACGCTCGAGGAGACGAGCGAGTTCGTGCGGGAGCAGGGGCGGTGGTTCTACGTCGACGGGGTCATCGCCTGAACCGTGGTTCACCCTGGACGGGGTCATCGCCTGAACCGTGGTTCACCGTCGGCGGGGTGGTCGCCTGAGCGGTGATGCCTGAGCGCTGACGGTCAGGCGGTGATGGTCGCCGGCAGCCCGACCGCGAGCCGCATCGCCCGTCGGACCGCGGCCTCGTCCGGCAGCAGCTCGGTGTCGTCGCCGGACACGAAGAACCGGATCTGCCCGAGCGCCTGCTCCGTCAGCATGTCGAGCCCGTTGAGCACCCGGCCCCCGGCAGCGGCCCAGCGTCCGGCCGCGGCGGTCGGCCAGGGCTCGTAGGCGACGTCGAACAGCACCGCGTCCGGCCCGGAGGGCAGCAGCTCGAGCGGGTCGGCCGCGCCGCCGGGCAGCGTCGACACGAGGAACCCGTGCCGCGTCTCCGGCAGCGAGTCGATCGGCAGCACCTCGAGCGTCACCCCGAGGCGCACCGCCAGGTCCACGAGGGAGCCGGCCTTCGCGGTGTCGCGGAGGAAGAGCCGCACGTCGACCGCGCCGAGCCGCACCGCAGCCGCGAGGGCGCTCGCCGCAGTGGCCCCACCGCCGACGATCGTTGCCTCGCCCGGCAGGTGCCCGAGTGCCTCCACCGGTCGGACGATGCCCTCGACGTCGGTGTTCGCGCCGGCCAGGACGACGCGGTCGCCCTCCTGCCGGAACGCCACCGTGTTCGCGACCCCGAGCTCGTCGACGAGCGGGGTGGTGCGGTCGAGCATCGGCAGGACGTCCCGCTTGAGCGGCATGGTCAGGCTGAGCCCGCGCCAGTCAGGACCCAGCACCGCGACGAACGCGTCGAGCCCACCGGAGGCGACCTCGTGCCTCCCGTACGTGAACGGCAACCCGAGCACGTCGTAGGCCGCCGCGTGCAGCGTGGGGGAGAGCGAGTGCGCGATGGGGGAGCCCAGCACGGCCAGCCGGGTCCGGTCGGGGTCGGTGAACTCCACGTCCGGAGCCTAGCCGCTCAGCGCCCTCGACTGGGGTGCTTAGGGTAGCCTTACCTGTGTGATCCGAACCTCCCCCTCAGCGCGCCGCGTCCGCCGCGCGCTCGCGGCCGCCGGTGCCGTCGTCGCCGCGTCCCTCGTCCTCGCCGGGTGCACCTCCGGCTCCTCGTCGCCCGCCGCGTCCGACGGCGCCTCGGGCTCGGGCGGCGCGTTCCCCGTCTCGATCCAGACCGCACTCGGCACGACCGAGATCCCCTCGCAGCCGAAGCGCGTCGTCGCCCTCGGCTGGGGAGACGCGGAGACGGCGCTCGAACTCGGCGTGCAGCCCGTCGGCGCCAGCGACTGGCTCGCCTTCGGTGGCGACGGCGTCGGGCCGTGGCTCAAGGACGCGTACACGAAGAAGCCGACGATCATCCAGACGCTCGAGCCCAGCTACGAGCAGATCCTCAAGCTCAAGCCGGACCTGATCCTCGACACGAAGAGCTCGGGCGACAAGGACCGCTACGCGAAGCTCTCGGCGATCGCGCCGACCGTCGCGGTGCCGAAGGGCGGCGCGAACTACCTCACCACCACCGAGCAGCAGGTCGACCTCGTGTCGCGTGCGCTCGGCAAGGAGTCCGAGGGCAAGAAGCTGCTGACCGACCTCGACGACGCGTACGCGGCGGCGCGGAAGGCGCACCCCGAGTTCGACGGCAAGACCGCCGTCGTCGGTTCGTACACGGCGGACGGCTTCGGCGCGTACGCCTCGAAGGACAGCCGCTCCACCTTCATGCAGCAGCTCGGCTTCACCATCCCGAAGGCCGTCGACCAGCAGGCCGGCGACGCGTTCTCGGTGAGCCTGTCCGAGGAGAACCTCGACCTGCTCGACGCCGACCTGACCGTCGTCCTGCCGATCTACGTCGACGCGTCGAAGGCCGAGTCCGACCCGCTGTTCCAGAAGGTGCCGTCGGTCGAGGCTGGGCACTCCATCGTCGTCGACGACGCGGACGTGTCGAACGCGTTCTCGCTCGGCACCACCGCCGCCATCGAGTGGGCGCTGGACCGGCTGCCGGACGAGTTCGCGAAGAAGGTCGGCTGACCGACAGCCACAGGGGGAGTACGGGAGACGCCGGGTCGCGAGTCGCGACCCGGCGTCTCCCGTTGCGTGCGTCCCTCGTTGCGTGCGTGCGTGCGTGCGGGGGCGTGGCGACCGGCGGCGACGGATGGTGCGCGGCCGCCGGACGGGAGGCACGGTGCGGGCCGGCACCGCGCCTCCCGTCCGACGTCTGGTGCCGTTCCGCGCGTTCCGCTACGCGGCGGTGAAGGTGGAGCCGATGAAGGCGAAGAGCAGGGCGATGAGCGGCAGCGAGCCCTGCACGAACGCCGAGTTCAGGTACCGGCGACCCGTGCCGGCCAGGACGACCGCGGCGCCGAGCATGCTCGCGCTCGAGAACACCACGAGGGTCCACCCCGTCGCACCGCTGCCGGTGACGACCAGCACGACGCCGAGGATCGCGCCGATCGCGAGGAACAGGTTGTAGAAGCCCTGGTTGAACGCGAGGGAGCGGGTGGCCTGTGCCTCGGACTCCGAGGCGATGCCGAACACGCGACGCACGCGAGGACTCGTCCATGCGACGGACTCGAGGAAGAAGATGTACACGTGCACGAGGCCCGCGAGGACCGCACACACGCCCGAGATCACGAGCAGGACCGACATGGCCTCCATTCTCGCAGCCCCGGAGCAGTGCTCGTGTCCGCCCGTCACACCAGCCCGCTCGGCGGAGGCCCGCCGGTAGGCTGCGGCCATGAGTGCCGACGAGTCCACACCCGTCCACGACGATGCGGTCGCCGAGCTGGCGAGCATCCGGCAGAGCATCGACAACATCGACGCCGCCGTGATCCACATGCTCGCCGAGCGCTTCAAGTACACCCAGCGGGTCGGTTACCTGAAGGCCGAGGCGGGCATGCCGGCCGCCGACCCGGGGCGTGAGCAGGTGCAGGTCGCGCGGCTCCGACAGCTGGCCGCCGAGTCGCACCTCGACCCCGCCTTCGCGGAGAAGTTCCTGAACTTCATCGTCGCCGAGGTCATCCACCACCACGAGCGCATCGCCGGCGGCGAGCGGTGAGCGGGGCTGCTGCAGGGTTCCCGGCCGACGACTTCCCGCGGGATCTCGCCGACCTGCACCTGCTCGTCGGGTCGTACACGGCGACGGGCGGTGGGAACGCGACCGGCATCTCGGTCGTGCACGGGACCACCGCCTCCACCGTCGCCGTGATGGACGACCCCTCGTTCCTCGCGCTCTCCGGCGACCGGGTCTACGCCGTGTCCGAGACCGCGGACGGTCGCGTCTCGGCCTTCCGGTACGCCGGTGGTGCGCTCGAGCACCGGTGGGATGCCGATGCCGGTGGTGACGCGCCCTGCCACGTGCGGGTCGACCCCTCCGGCGCGCTCTTCGTCACGAACTACGTCTCCGGCACCGTGACCGCGGTGTCGCTCGAGGCCGCTGAGTCGCACGCCGCCTCGGTGACCGCGAGCGACGGTGTCGTCGGGACCCACGGGAGCGCGGACCGGGTCGTCGTCCCCGAGTCGGCGCTCGTCACCGGCGTGCTGCCCGACGTCGAGGGGCCCGTCGAGGACCGGCAGGAGGGGCCGCACGCCCACCAGTCGATCGCGACGCCCGACGGCACCGTGCTCGTCGCTGACCTCGGCGGCGACGCACTCCACGAGTTCCGGGTGACGGCTGATCCCGCGATCGATCTCGTGCGCGTGCACCACCTCGGGCCCGGGGTCGGGCCGCGGCACATGGCGTGGCTCGGGGCCGGGGCCGGGGCCGGGTCGGACGCGGACGCGGACGCGGACCTCGTCGTCGCGGGTGAGCTCGACGGACGTGTGTACCGCCTGCGCCGCGACGACCCCGGGACGCTGCGGCCGATCGCCTCGGCGCCGGCGTTCGAGGGCGCGGTGGGGGAGTCGCTCCTCAGCCACGTCGAGGTCGACCAGGCCGGACGGGTCGTCGTCGCGGTCCGAGGCCGGGACCTGATCGTGGTGCTCGACACCGCGGACGACGGGCTGACCGTCGTCGGGTCGGCGTCGTGCGGTGGCGTCTGGCCGCGGCACTTCGCGCAGGTGCCCGGGTACCTGCTGGTGGCCAACCAGATGTCCGACGCGATCGCCGTGCTGCCCGTCGGGGCGGACGGGGTGCCGGGCGAGGTCGTGGCGCAGATCGCCGTCGGGTCGCCTGCGTGCATCGTGCCGGTGCCGGCCCGGTCGTGACCGAGGTCGGGGCTGGGGCCGGCGCTGGTGCCGGGGCCGGGGATGGCGCTGGGGCGCCCGTGCCCGTGCCCGTGCCCGTGGCCGGGGCCGGTGCGTCGGGCGTGCTCGCCGACGGGTACCGCCGGGTGGTCGGGCCGCCGCCGCTGGACGACTACCTGCGCCTGCGACGGGACTCCGGTCTGTCACCGAAGGACGCTGCGCAGGGTGCCGGGGCTATCGCGGGGAGCAGGTCGGCCGTGCACGTCGTCGACACCGACGGGGTCCCCGTCGCCATGGGCCGCACGATCGGGGACGGCGGGTGGTACTTCCACATCGCCGACATCGCCACCGATCCGGACCACCAGCGCCGGGGGCTCGGGAGGGTCGTCGTCGAGTGGCTCGTGGCGGACATCCGGTCCCGCGCGCCGGAAGGCGCCTACATCACGCTCGTCGGGGACCCGCCCGGTCAGCGGCTCTACCGTTCGCTCGGGTTCGAGGACGTCGCGCCGAGCCTCGGGATGGCGCTGCCGCTGCGCTGAGGGAGCCGGGCGTCAGCCGTGGACGACGTTGGCGAAGGGCCGGCCCGCTGCCAGCGCGGACACCTGGCGTCGCACGAGCTCGAGGGTCCGCGGCACGCTGAGGTCCGTGTTCCCACCGACGTGGGGCGTCAGCACCGTGTTCGGCGTCGTCCAGAGCGGGTGCCCGGCCGGGAGCGGCTCCGGGTCGGTCACGTCGAGCGCTGCCGACAGCCGCCCGCGTTGGAGCTCCGCCACCAGGGCATCGGTGTCGACGACCCGTCCGCGGGCGACGTTCACCACGAGGGCGCCGTCGGGCAGCGCAGCGAGCAGGTCTCGGTCGACGAGGTGTTCGGTCTCGTCGGTGAGCGGGGTGATGAGCACGAGGACGTCCGTCCGGGCCGCGAGCTCCGGGAGCTCCCCGAACGCGTGCACGTGCCGACCGTCCTGCTCCCGTGCAGTGCGCGCCACGACGGTGACGTCGCACCGCATCGCCTCGAACCGCGTGGCGATCGCAGCGCCGATCGCCCCGTGGCCGACCACCGTGACCCGACGATCCGCGAGCGATCGAGTGGTGCGGACGTCCCACACCCCTGCGGCGCGGTCGGCCTGGAACGTGTGGATCTCGCGGAGCGAGGTCAGCGCCAGACCGACCGCGAGCTCGGCCGTCTCGTCGTCGTGGATACCGCGGCCGTTCGCGACCTGCGCGTGTGCCGGGGCGTGCGGCAGCGCGTGCTCGTACCCGGCACTCGGCAGCTGCAGGAGTCGCAGGTTCGGCAGGTCGTGCACGAACCGCCACCGGTGACGACCCGCGAAGTAGAACGGCAGCAGCGTGAGCGCGACGTCCTCGGGGCGGTCGTACGGGCCTTCGACGTCCCACACGTCGAGCTCGACGCCGTCCGGCACGGGGCCGAACCGGTCGACGAGCTCGACGAAGGGCAGGGTGACGATCGGCATGCGGTCGCGGTGCTCCTGGTCGCCGTCAGCTGTCGGTGCGCGGCGAGAACGAACCGTGGTCGTCGAGCGGCCCGCGCCCGACGTAGCCCTCGGTGACGTCCTCGACGATCACGTCGCCGAAGCGCGCCGGCAGCGTCGCGCCGTGCGTGCCCCGCAGCTCGTCGATCGACGCCTCGAACGCGCCCTGCACCTCGAGCGTGCCGGACGAGGCGTCCGTCACACCGATGCGCAGCACCGGGAAGCCGCGACCCTCGCACAGGCCGCGGAACCGCACGTCGTCCTCGCGGCGCACGGTCACGATGACGCGACCCGTCGACTCCGAGAACAGCGCGGTCGCCGTGTCGACGCCGTCGCGCTCCTCGAGCTCGTCGAGCACCACACGTGCGCCGATCCCGAAGCGCAGCACCGACTCGGCGAGCGACTGGCCGAGGCCGCCGTCCGCCAGGTCGTGGGCGCTCGTGAGCAGCTGCTCGCCCGATGCCGCGTGCAGCAGGTCCGACAGGGCCTTCTCGCGGTCGAGGTCCACGGCCGGCGGGCGACCACCGAGGTGCCCGTGGACGGTGCCGGCCCACGCCGAGCCGTCGAGCTCGAGGCTCGTCGTGCCGAGCAGGTACACGTTGTGGCCGTCATCCTGCCAGCCCGAGGGCACGCGCAGGGCGACGTCGTCGATGATGCCGAGCACACCGACGACGGGCGTCGGGTGGATCGGGGTCGTGCCGGTCTGGTTGTAGAACGACACGTTGCCGCCGGTGACCGGGATCCCGAGTTCCATGCAGCCGTCAGCCAGGCCCTCGACGGCCTCGGAGAACTGCCACATGACCTCGGGGTTCTCCGGCGAACCGAAGTTCAGGCAGTCGGTGACCGCGGCGGGAACGGCGCCGGTGACGGCGACGTTCCGGTACGCCTCGGCCAGCGCCAGGCGCGCGCCCTGCTTCGGGTCGAGCTGGCAGTAGCGGCCGTTGGCGTCGGTCGCGACGGTGACGCCGAGCCCCGTCTCCTCGTCGACGCGGATCATGCCGCCGTCGTCGGGGAAGGACAGCGCGGTGTTGCCGAGCACGTAGGTGTCGTACTGGTTCGTCACCCAGTTCTTCGACGCGAGGTTCGGCGAGCCGAGCAGCTGCAGGAACTGCGCCTTGAGGGCCGGACCGTCGGTCGGACGCTCGAGCGAGGCGGCGGTGTCGGCCTGCAGCGCGTCGATCCACGACGGGTAGGCGACCGGGCGGTCGTACACCGGACCGTCGACGGCGACCGTGCGCGGGTCGACGTTCACGATCTCCTGGCCCTGCCAGTCGATGACGAGACGGCCGGTGCCGGTGACCTCGCCCAGGACGCTCGTCTCGACCTCCCACTTGCCGACGACCGCGAGGAACGCGTCGAGCTTGTCCGGGCGGACGACCGCCATCATGCGCTCCTGGCTCTCGGACATGAGGATCTCCTCGGCCGTGAGCGTGGGGTCGCGCAGCAGGACGTCGTCGAGCGAGATGTGCATGCCACCGTCGCCGTTCGAGGCGAGCTCGCTCGTCGCGCAGGAGATGCCAGCGGCACCGAGGTCCTGGATGCCCTCGACCAGTTCCTCGCGGAACAGCTCGAGGCAGCACTCGATGAGGACCTTCTCGGCGAAGGGGTCGCCGACCTGCACCGCCGGGCGCTTGGTCGGGCCGCCCTCGGTGAAGGTGTCGGACGCCAGGATCGACGCGCCGCCGATGCCGTCGCCACCCGTGCGGGCACCGAAGAGCACGACCTTGTTGCCGGCACCGGAGGCGTTCGCCAGGTGCAGGTCCTCGTGCCGCAGGACACCGACCGCGAGCGCGTTGACGAGCGGGTTGCCCTGGTACACCGGGTCGAAGTAGGTCTCGCCGCCGATGTTCGGCAGGCCGAGGCAGTTGCCGTAGAACGAGATGCCGCCGACGACGCCGTGCACGACGCGCGCCGTGTCCTCGTGGTCGATCGCACCGAAGCGCAGCTGGTCCATCACGGCGACCGGGCGTGCGCCCATCGAGATGATGTCGCGGACGATGCCGCCGACGCCGGTCGCGGCGCCCTGGTAGGGCTCGACGTACGACGGGTGGTTGTGCGACTCGACCTTGAAGGTCACCGCCCAACCGTTGCCCACGTCGACGACACCGGCGTTCTCGCCCATGCCGACCATCAGGTTCTTCGTCATCTCCGGCGTGACCTTCTTGCCGAACTGACGGAGGTAGTTCTTCGACGACTTGTACGAGCAGTGCTCGGACCACATCACCGAGTACATGGCGAGCTCGCCCGAGGTGGGGCGGCGGCCGAGGATCTCGCGGATCTTCGCGTACTCGTCGGCCTTGAGCCCGAGTGCCTCGTACGGCTGCTCCTTGTCGGGGGTGGCGGCGGCGTCCTGGACGGTGTCGGGCTTCGGGCGAACGTGGGTCGTCACGGTGTTGTCGTTCCCTGTCACTGGAGTCGTGTTCGTCGGAGTCGTCGTCACTTGACGAGCGTCGACTCGATCACGGAGGTGAAGAAGGTGAGGCCGTCCGTGCCGGAGGCCATCGCCGCGGGGGTGTCCGGGCCGAACCCGGGCTCCGTCGCGTGCTCGGGGTGCGGCATGAGCCCGACGACGTTGCCGCGCTCGTTCGAGACGCCCGCGATGTCGTCGATCGACCCGTTCGGGTTCACCCCGACGTAGCGGAACACGACCTGGCCGTTGTCCTCGATGCGCTTGATCTCGTCGGCGTCGGCGACGAACCGGCCGTCGGCGTTCTTCAGCGGGATCGTGATCTCCTGCCCGGCGCTGAACCCGGAGGTCCAGGCGGTGCCGGCGGTCTCGACGCGGAGCTTCTGGTCGCGGCGGATGAACTGCTGGTGCGCGTTGCGGGTGTGGGCGCCGGGCACGAGGCGGGCCTCGGCGAGCATCTGGAACCCGTTGCAGATGCCGAGCACGGGCATGCCCTTGCCTGCGGCGTCGATGACCTCGGCCATGATCGGGGCCTTCGCCGCGATGGCGCCGGCACGCAGGTAGTCGCCGTACGAGAACCCACCGGGGAGCACGATCGCGTCGACCCCCTGCAGGTCGTGGTCGCCGTGCCAGAGCGCGACGGGGTCGGCTCCTGCGAGGCGGACCGCGCGCTGGGCGTCGCGGTCGTCGAGCGAGCCCGGGAACGTGATGACGCCGATGCGCATCCGCGTCACGCGTCCTGCACGGTGACGGAGACGACGTCCTCGATCACGGCGTTCGAGAAGACGTCGGCCGCGATGTCGCGGACCTCGGCCAGCTTCGCGTCGTCGACCGGGCCGTCGACGGCGATCTCGAAGCGCTTGCCGATGCGGACGTCGGTCAGGTCGGCCTTGCCGAGACGGGCGAGGGCGTTGCCCACCGCCTTGCCCTGGGGGTCGAGGATCTCTGCCTTGGGCATGACCTCGACGACGATGGTTGGCACGTGTTCACTCCAGCGCTTGGGTGGGTTGGGTGGGACGGCATCAGTCTACGGGCCGCGCGCGCCGCGCCGGGCCGCTTGTGGAGAAGTCGTCCAAGGCGTATGTTCCAAGTCGAATAATCGCTCGCGAACATGGTCTGGAGGCACGGATGGCGTCGCTCACGCCCCTCGCGTTCGCCGCGCTCGGCCTGCTCGCCGAGGCGCCCATGCACCCGTACGAGATGTTCCAGACGATGCTCCACCGGCACGAGGACCAGAACGTCAAGGTCCGGCCGAGCACGCTGTACCACCAGATCGGACGCCTCGTGGACCTCGGGTACGCCGAGGCACTCGGGACCGCGCGCGAGGGCAACCGGCCCGAGCGCACCACCTACGCCATCACCGACCACGGCCGCGCGGAGCTCGACGCCGGACTCCGGCGCATGATCGCGGAGCCCGCCGACGAGTACCCCGAGTTCCAGCTCGCGGTGTCCCACGTCGACAACCTGACCGCCACCGACGCGGTGACCGCGATGCGCGCACGCGCTGCCGCACTCCGCGCGGAACGTGCCGGGTACGACGAAGCCGCCACGGGCCTCCAGGCCAAGCAGCTCGCCGAGCGCTACTGGCTCGACGTGTCGTACGTGCGTGGCATGCTCACCGCGCAGATCGAGTGGCTCACCGCCACCGCCGACCGGATCGCGAGCGGCGACATCCCCTGGGACGGCCCCGCCGTCCCCGACCCAGCACCACAGAAGGACCAGGACACCACTCGATGACCTCCACCACGTCCGCCGACCTGCAGCACGGGAAGAAGCCGTGGCCCGCGCTCTGGGCACTCGTCGTCGGCTTCTTCATGATCCTCGTCGACTCGACCATCGTGTCGGTCGCGACGCCCACGATCGCGCAGGCGCTCGACGCCGACATCAACGCGGTCATCTGGGTGACGAGCGCCTACCTGCTCGCGTACGCGGTGCCGCTGCTCATCACCGGGCGCCTCGGCGACCGGTTCGGCCCGAAGGTGCTGTACCAGGCGGGTCTCGTGGTGTTCACCCTCGCGAGCCTGTGGTGCGGCCTCGCCGGGTCGATCGAGGTGCTCATCCTCGCCCGCGTCGTGCAGGGCCTCGGCGCCGCGATGATGACCCCGCAGACGATGGCGGTCATCACGCGCATCTTCCCGCCGCAGAACCGCGGTGCGGCCATGGGCCTGTGGGGCGCCGTCGCCGGCGTCGCCTCGCTCGTCGGCCCGATCGTCGGCGGGCTGCTCGTCGACGGCCTCGGCTGGGAGTGGATCTTCTTCGTGAACGTCCCCGTCGGCGTCGTCGCCTTCGTGCTCGCGCAGCGCTTCGTCCCCCGCTTCGAGCGGCACGGACACCGCTTCGACTACCTGGGCATCGTGCTCAGCGCCGCCGGCATGTTCCTGCTCGTCTTCGGCATCCAGGAGGGCGAGACCTACGACTGGGGCACCATCACGGGCCCGATCTCGGTCTGGTCGCTGATCATCACCGGCATCGTCGTGCTCGCCGCCTTCGTGGTGTGGCAGGGCGTGCAGAAGGGTGAGCCGCTGCTGCCGCTCGGCCTGTTCAAGGACCGCAACTTCACGCTCGCCAACATCGCCATCACGGCCGTCGGCGTCGCGATCTCGTCGTTCGCGCTGCCGATCATGCTCTGGGCACAGGACGTCCTGCGCTTCTCGCCGACCCAGGCCGCCCTGCTGCTCGTGCCGCAGGCCGTCCTGTCCGCCGCGCTCGCACCGCTCGTCGGCAAGAACCTCAACAAGTGGAACCCGCGGTGGGTCGGCTCGTTCGGCCTCGCGTGCTTCTCCGGCGGGCTGTTCTGGTTCGGCGCCCTGCTGTGGTCGGGCGCCGGCTGGGGCTGGACGCTGCTGCCGAGCGCGCTCCTCGGGCTCGCGAACGCCTGCATGTGGGGTCCGCTCTCGGTCTCGGCGACGCGCAACCTGCCGCCGGCGCTCGCCGGTGCGGGGTCGGGCGTCTACAACACCACGCGGCAGATCGGTGCGGTGCTCGGTTCGGCCGGCATCGCGGCGCTGATCGAGGCGCGCATCACGGCGAACTTCCCGTCCGGGTCGGGCACGGGCTCGGGCGGTGCGGAGCAGCAGGTCGGCGCGCTGCCGGAGTTCCTGCAGCAGCCGTTCGCCACGGCGATGGGGCAGTCGCTCGTGCTGCCGGCCGTGGTGCTCGTGGCGGCCATCGTCGCGGCGCTGTTCCTGGCGAAGCCGAAGCAGACGACGGCGTGGAAGCAGACCGGCGCGGTCGAGACGCAGCCCGGCGCGGCGGAGCCCGAGGCCGCGGCGCGCTGACGCTGCGGCGCGGTCGTCGTCACACGGACCCCGGTCCCGCTCGTGCGGGGCAGTCGTCCGGGGTGCCGGTCGTGCGGGGCAGTCGTCCGGGTCGTGCCGGTGTAGAACGACAAGACCGCTGTCGTACGACAGCGGTCTTGTCGTTCTTGCCGTCCAGAGCGGAAGAGCGTGGATCGGCGGGGACTGGTGCGACAGGATCTTCGTCGTACGACAGCGCATCTGTCGTACGACGGCGCCGCACGACCCCCCTCGGGCCCCGCTCACCCCCGCCGCTGCAGGTGCGCCCGGGTCAGCTCGGCCATCTCCTCGTCGGACAGGGCGTCCACGGAGCGGGCCTCGCGGCGGTCCGTCCGCTGCCACCGCACGAACAGCATCACGAGCACCGGGACGTCGGCGACCTCGGCGATGAACCAGAGCAGGTCACCCGCCAGGTGCTGGTCGCGCAGCGGGGTCGGGAACCACGGCTGCCCCACGGCGTGCACGAGCGACCCGTCGAGCACGTGGTCCGACACGCGCAGCACGATGCCGGGGACCGCGTCGAGCAGCAGCTCCACGAAGGCGAGCAGGAACTCGACCGTCACGAACGTCGAACTGCGGAGGACCCCCGGCTCGGACAGCGGCCCGAGCACCGTGAAGCCGAGCACCGGCACGGACACGGTGACGAGCGCGGCCCACACGCTCGACTCACGCACGACCGCCGACAGCGGGGTGAGCAGCACCGCGAAGAGCACCAGCCCGACCACGGGGGCGACGATCGCGTTGCCGAGCACCCGGATCGGCCGTGAGTGCACCACGCGGTCGGCGACGGCGGACCAGTGCGCGGGTCCGCCCAGGCGCAGCAGGGACACGGGAGCGGCCAGGGCGGCGAAGGTCGGAACCGCGAAGAACAACAGGGCGAGCCGGAGCGTGAACGCCCACCGGAGCTCCTGGTCGTACCGCCCGACGATGCCGAACTGCAGCACGGCGAAGAGCAGCAGTGCGACCAGGAACGACGCGGTGCGCCAGGCGGACCACCGGGCCCCACGGCGTCGAGCGCCGACGAGCCACCAGCCGTAGGTCACCGCGGCGACCGCCAGCAGCACCGCGGCCAGGGGATCGACGTGCCAGGTGCTCCAGAACTCGGCGGGTTCGGGCGTGGGGTGCCTCCTGGTGTCGGGCCGGACGAGCCGGCTCCGTCATCCTCCGCCCGTCCGACCCCGCCGCAGCCGGGCCGATGCGCAGCGGCGGTGAGGATCGGCTCAGGTGCCCACTGGTCCCACGGCTGCCGAGGCTGTCCGCGCGGGCCGGGTCCGGCCGAGCAACCACACCCCGACCGGCACGGCGACCGCGCCGAGGACCGCGACGCCGAAGGACAGGTGCCACTGCATCACGACGAACGCCGGACCGATCGTGCACAGCGCTGCGACGGTCACCACGGGCCACCCCGCCCGGTCGGTCCCCGGCTGCAGTCGGGGGAGCGGGCGGTCCCACCGGCGCAGCGCCCTGGCCACACCGATCGCCGCGGCCAGCACGACGACGAGTGCGATCGGCCGCGTCGCCCACCACGGCACCGAGCCCGGGTCGGGGAACGGGACGGCGAGCAGCAGCGCGACGCCGTTCAGGGCGATGTACAGCGGCAGGTGCCAGAGGTAGATCGCCATGCCGTCACGACCGAGCACGAACACGGTCGCCTGCGCCGCCCGGGTCTGCATCAGTCGGGTGAGCGGTCGGTGCACGAGCTGCACGAGGCAGACCTGCGACACCGCGAGCACCGCCAGCGGCAGCATCGGCGGGTTGAGGTCCTGCAGCATGTCCGGCGCCCAGAGCCCGACGCTCGTCAGTGGGACGAGGAGGGCGTACCCGGCCAGCGCGACCGCCGCGAGCAGCAGCCTCGAGCGGCGGGCGAACCAGCCGTCTGCCCAGAGGAACCCGAGCTGCTGCGCGAAGAGCCACACCGGGCCGAGGTTGAGGAGTCCGACCTCGGCGGTGCCGGTCGCGAAGCGGAGCGTGTCGACGGCCGTCGCGAGGACCAGCAGGACACCGAGCGTGCGGAACGGCGCCCGCGCGTGCAGGCGTGCCATCACCGGCACGCAGCACTGCGTGATGCCGTACGCGGCGAGGAACCAGAGCGGCGAGCCGATACCGAACGCGACCTCGGCGAGCAGCTCCGCGGGGGTGCCGAGGGCCGTCGCGATCCCCAGGCCGAGTGCCAGCACCACGAACAGCGGCACCGCCGGGCGGAAGAGCCGCACGAGTCGCGTCGCCACGAAGTCCCGCGCACCGCCGCCCCGAGCGAGCGTGCTGCGCCACCCGACCGCACTCGCGAACCCGCCGACCGCGAAGAACAGCGGCATCACCTGGCCCGCCCACGTCGCGGGGACGTACCAGGCCGCCTCCTGCAGCGGGCTCGTGACACCGATGCCGTCGGCCGACACCGCCACCCCGACCATCGTGACGTGCACGACGACGACGAGGACGACGCACGCCGTCCTGATGAGGTCGACGACCAGGTCCCGCTGCGCGATGATCCCCCGGACGTCCTGAGCGCTGCTGGCCGGCACGGAGTCGATCCGCGACGAAGGCCCCTGCTTCGTGGACATGCCGTGACGCTAGCGCCCGACCGGCTGGATCAGCATCGTCCCAGCGGATCGCGGCCGGATCGTGACACATCGCATGCCAGCAGCGGCATACATCGTCCTGAGAGTCGCGCGCGGAGTCGCCGTGGGGGCTCACACCGCCGCTTCGGACGGGCACGGCCGGATGGCGCGCCGACACGCGCAGCACGCCGCCCCCTGGGCTCCGAGCCCACGACCGTGTACGGTGGAGCTTGTCTTGACCGATGCAAGAGAAAGAAGTTGATGGACGCCGACGCCGACCTGCTCCGGGCTGCCGGCCTGCGGGTGACGACGCCCCGGCTGGCCGTCCTGCGTGCCTCGGGATCGATGCCGCACGCGACCGCGGACGACATCCTCACCGCGGTCTCGGTCGAGCTGCCGACGACGAGCCACCAGGCCGTCTACGGGGTGCTGGGCGCCCTGACCGGCGCAGGACTCGTCCGGCGCATCGAGCCCGCGGGCAGTCCGGCGCGGTACGAGCGGCGCACCGGGGACAACCACCACCACATCGTCTGCACGATGTGCGGCGCGGTCGAGGACGTCGACTGCGCGGTCGGCCACGCCCCCTGCCTCACGCCGTCGGAGACGCACGGCTTCGCCGTCACGACGGCCGAGGTCACGTACTGGGGCATCTGCGAACGCTGCGCAGCGGCGGAACGCGACGACGCCCAGGTCGTCACGGCCTGACACGGGTGGGACGTCCGGAGTCGGACGAGACCGCCCGGCGCGACACCGACGTGACGCGCCCCACGAGCAACCCGAACCATCCTGACCGAACCAACCGTTCCACCTGAGGAGGAACCGTGTCCGACCAGAACACGACCGGCCCCGCCGGCACCCCCACCACCACGACCAACAGCGGCGCCCCGGTCTCGAGCGACCAGCACTCCATGGGTGTCGGCGCCGACGGCCCCCTCGCCCTCCACGACCACTACCTGGTCGAGAAGCTCGCCCAGTTCAACCGCGAGCGCGTCCCGGAGCGCGTCGTCCACGCGAAGGGCGGCGGTGCGTTCGGTACCTTCACCGTCACGCACGACGTGTCGCAGTACACCCGTGCCGCGTTCCTGCAGCCGGGCAAGCAGACCGAGATGCTCGCCCGCTTCTCGTCCGTCGCCGGTGAGCAGGGCTCCCCGGACACCTGGCGCGACCCCCGCGGCTTCGCGCTGAAGTTCTACACCGAAGAGGGCAACTACGACCTCGTCGGCAACAACACCCCGGTGTTCTTCATCCGCGACGGCATCAAGTTCCCCGACTTCATCCGCTCGCAGAAGCGCCTGCCGGGCAGCCACCTCCGCAACCACGACATGCAGTGGGACTTCTGGACCCTCTCCCCGGAGTCGGCCCACCAGGTCACGTGGCTCATGGGTGACCGCGGCCTGCCGTCGTCGTGGCGCCACATGGACGGCTTCAGCTCGCACACCTACCAGTGGATCAACGCCGAGGGCGAGCGCTTCTGGGTGAAGTACCACTTCGAGACGCAGCAGGGCCACAAGACCCTGACGCAGGAGGACGCCGACCGCATCGCCGGTGAGGACGCCGACTTCCACATCCGCGACCTGTACGAGGCGATCGAGCGCCAGGACTTCCCGAAGTGGGTCCTCAAGGTGCAGGTCATGCCGTACGCGGACGCCGAGGGCTACCGCTTCAACCCGTTCGACCTGACGAAGGTGTGGCCGCACGCGGACTACCCGCTCATCGAGGTCGGCACGATGGAGCTGAACCGCAACCCGGAGAACTACTTCGCGCAGATCGAGCAGGCCGCGTTCGCGCCGTCGAACTTCGTCCCCGGCATCGCGGCGAGCCCCGACAAGATGCTCCTCGCGCGCATCTTCAGCTACGCGGACGCCCAGCGCTACCGCGTCGGCACGAACCACGCGCAGCTGCCGGTGAACGCCCCGAAGAACGAGGTCCACTCGTACTCGAAGGACGGCGCCATGCGCTTCGACTTCCAGAAGGCGGAGGTGCCGGTGTACGCGCCGAACACCCAGGGTGGCGCGCACGCCGACCCGACCGCGACGGACGACGTCCCGGGCTGGGAGTCCGACGGTGCGCTGCAGCGCTCCGCTGCGACGCTGCACCCGGAGGACGACGACTTCGGTCAGGCGGGCACGCTCTACCGCGAGGTCCTCGACGACGCCGCGCGTGAGCGCCTGGTCGGCAACATCGCCGGCCACGTCTCGAAGGTGACGCGCGACGACCTGCGCGAGCGCGTGTTCGCCTACTGGACCAGCGTCGACGCCGACCTGGGTGCGCGCGTGCGCGCCGCGGTCGCGCCGAGCGCGCCCGGTTCGAACGAGGACCCGGAGAAGGTCGCGGTCGAGGCGTAGTCAGCCACACGACGGACGGGAGGCCCGGTACCAGCTGGTACCGGGCCTCCCGTCCGTCGTGTTGTCGCTCCTGGACCTGCTGTCCGTTGCGCATGATCTCGCCCGGCTGGTGGCGGGGCCCGGTCCTCGTTCCTAGACCTGCTGTCCGTTGAGCATGATCTCGCCCGTCGGCCAGTCCTCCAGCTGCGCCTCGACCGGCAGGACCATCCAGCCGCCCTGCTCGGTCTCGTTCACACCGACCCCGTCGGCCGTGAAGGCCGAGAACGTGCCGACGGCGCCGTCGACCTCGTGCCAGCCCATGTGCGCGTAGAAGGGGATGCGGTCCTCGCCGGCGCCGAGGAAGCCGTAGGGCACGCGGAGTCCCTCGAGGACGGCGCGGGTGCGGACGAGGAGTTCGCGGCCGACCCCGCTGCCCTGCAGCCTCGGCGAGACGGCGACGATGCCGGTGTCGCCGACCAGGACGTCCTGCCCACCGACCGTGACGAACATCCGACGGATCCCGACGTGCGCGAGCACCAAGCCGTCCTCGCCCCAGCCGACCACGCGGCGCTCGGGCTGCATGCCGGCGTAGTCGCGGCCGCCCACGTACCAGTGCGACCAGCTCGGGAACGCCTGCCCGAGCATCGCTGCGATCGCCTCGTGGTCGGGGAGCGACAGTGCGCTCTCCTCGACCACCTCCCACCGGATGTCTTCGCTCACGCGTCCATCCTGCCGGGTCCACCTGCGCATCGGTGCGGCCCGAGGCTCGGCCAGGCGGACATGTTCGCGTGTGCTCGACCACGAACGTGTCCGCGGAGCCGAGGCTCGGCGCAGACCGCCCGCGCGCGAGCCGCTCAGCCGCGACCGGGCGCGGTCACCTCGATGCGGTTCGCCCACGGGTCCTCGAACGCCACGGTCCGACCGTCGTCCGCGGTCTGCACCCCGGTGTCGTGCATGCGGGACACGAGTGCGCCGAGGTCGTCCGCACCCGGCACCTCGATCCGCACGAGCCCGAGCCCGAGTGCCTGCTGCCGGCGCCCGGCCCCGCGGGAGTTCCACGTGTTCATCGCCATGTGGTGGTGGTACCCGCCCGCGCTGACGAACAGCGCCTGGTCGCCCATCGCCGCGGTCGTCGCGAAGCCGAGCCGGTCGACGTAGAACGCCTTCGCGGTGGCGACGTCGCCCACGGACAGGTGCACGTGGCCGACCCGGCCGGGGCGCGTGCTGGCCGTCTCGAGTGCCGAGGAGGTCAGGTGTTCCTGCACGAAGGCGTTCGGGTCGACCCAGGTGGTCGCCATGTCGATCATCCCGTGCGTCCACGACCACTCGGTGCGGTCGCGGTCCCAGTACAGCTCGACGCCGTTGCCCTCGGGGTCCTGGAAGTAGAACGCGTTGCTGACCAGGTGGTCGGCGCTGCCCGTGAAGGTCTGCGGGTACTTCGTCGCGACGGAGTACAGCGCTGCCGCCAGGTCGGCCTGCGTGTCGAACAGGATCGCGGTGTGGAAGAGCCCGGCCTCGTGCGGAGCGGCGTGCCGCATCGCGGGGGCGTGCTCGAGGATGACGATCGGCGTCGACCCACGACCGAGCACGGCGGTCCCGCCCGCGTTCGTCAGCACCGTCAGGCCGACGCCGTCGCGGTAGTAGGCGACCATCGTGTCGAGGTCGGCCACGCGGAGCGTGACGGCGCCCATCCCGGTGTCGGCTGCGAGCAGGTCCTGCGTGTGCATGCCCCCAGTGTGCGCCGGTTTGGTTGACGCGTCAACCAACTCGCGACCACGGGCTACTTCGCGCTGAACCCGCCGTCGGTCTTCAGCAGCTGGCCGTTCACCCACCCGCCGTCCGGCCCGAGCAGGAACCCGACGAGCGCCGCGGTGTCGGTCGGCATCGACGGGCGCCCGAGCGGGGTCTGCGCGACGGCGGCCCGGCGGATCTCGTCGGTCATCCATCCGGTGTCGTTCGGGCCCGGGTTCACCAGGTTCGCACTCACCCGCACGTCACCGAGCTCGAGGGCAGCTCCGACGATCAACCGGTCGAGTGCGCCCTTGCTCGTGCCGTACGGCAGGTTGAACCCGACGTGGTCGCTCGTCAGCGCGACGATGCGACGGCGGTCCTCCGGTACGGCTGCACCCTCGCGGAGCCGCCGCGCGTACGCCTGCACGACGAGGAACGGCGCGCGCACGTTCACCGCCAGGTGTCGGTCGAACGACTCCACCGTCGTGGTCGCGAAGTCCGAGTCGACCGACTCGCAGTGCGACATCACCACGGCGGTCACCGGCACGCCGGCCTCTGCCTCGGCGCGGCCGACGAGCGCGGCCGCCTGCTCGGGGTCGGCCAGGTCGACCGGGAGGCGCGTCACCCGTGCCCCCGCACGCTCGGCCTCCGCGACCACCGCGTCCACCCCGTCGGGGTCGGCCGCGCCGTGCACGCGCGCGTCGTACGGCCCCCACCACGAGAGGGCGAGGTCCCAACCGTCGGCGGCGAGCCGCGTCGCGATCGCGGCACCGATCCCGGCGCGGCGGCCGACGCCCGTCACCAGGGCGAGCGGTCTGCTGGTGAGCGGTCCGTGAGTCATGGGTCGTGCCTCCCGTCCGGGCGACGCGTCGGTGCGTCGCCCGACCAGGATGGCATCGCACACGGGATCCCGTCGGCGCGGCGCGGCGCGGCGCGGGCCAGGATGGGAGCATGCCGCCCTCCCGCCGACCCGACCTGGCGACCTTCCCGGTCGACCGTCTGCGCGACCGCATGTCGTCGTACATCTACGGCAACATCACCGTGCTCGCGGTCGCGATCGCGGTGGGGCCGGAGCAGATCGAGCACGGGGCAGCGGTGCTCACGGTGCTCGCGACGGCGGTGCTGACGTACCTGGCGCACGTGCTGTCCCACCTCGTGGCGCACACCATCGGCGACACCGGTGACGACGCCGAGCACCGGGAGACGATCGGGGCGATCCTGCGCGACGCGAACCCGATCGCGACCTCCGGCCTCATCCCCGCGGTGCTCTACGCCGTCGCGTGGGCGGACTGGCTGCCGGCGCAGTGGGCGCAGACCGCGGCGATCGTCATCCTCGTCGTCCGCATCGGGATGGTCGGGGTGTTCCTGCAGCGGTTCAGCGGACGGCGTCCGACGTTCCTCGGGCTCTGGGGTGGCATCGTGCTCGCCGCGGTGGCCTTCGTGATCGGCCTGGTGAAGGTGGTGGTGACGCATTGAGCGAGCAGACCGACGAGTCCCGTGCCGGACGACCGGTACGGTCCGGGTGGCGCTTCGTCCGCGACCTGGCGGTCATCGTGGTCGTCGCGCTGCTGGCGTCCTTCCTGGTGAAGGCCTACCTGGTGCGGGCGTTCTCGATCCCGTCGGGCTCGATGGAGCGCACGCTGCTGATCGGGGACAACGTGCTGGTGAACGAGCTCGTGCCGGGCGTCGCGCCGCTCCGCCGGGGCGACGTCGTGGTCTTCCGCGACCCGGGCGACTGGCTGACCAGCGAGCAGGGCGACGACCTCATCAAGCGGGTGATCGGGCTGCCGGGCGACCGGGTGTCGTGCTGCGATGCCCAGGGACGGCTGTCCGTGAACGGCCACGCGGTCGACGAGCCGTACGTGGTCCGGCCGTCCGACGTGGACCGTGTCTCGGCGGAGGACTTCGACGTCACCGTGCCCGCGGGGCGGATCTGGGTGATGGGCGACAACCGGTACGAGTCGGCCGACTCGCGCATCCACGGGACGGTGCCGACGGCCGACGTCGTGGGCCGGGCGTTCGTCGTGACCTGGCCGGTCACGCGGTGGAGCGTGCTCGGCCGGTACGGCGAGGAGTGGGACGCGGTGCCCGACCCGCGGTGAGGGGCCCCGCGCAGCGCGGTGGACGGCCCTGCAGCCGGGCCGTCCGGTCGCGGTGGCCGGTCAGCAGCCAGTCGTGCTGAGCGTGACCCGCGTGACGTCGTCGCCCGACACCGTCGTCCGGACGGAGCACAGGTCGCCGGCCCGCACCGTGACGTCGCCGAGCGGGACCCCGGCGAAGTCCGCGGTGCCTCCGGGGAACACCCGCTGGTGCTCGGACAGCTTGCCGGTCGCGGCGAAGACCTTCACCTCGTAGGGGCGATCCGCAGCGTTCGACGACACGGTCACCGAGATCTGCCCGGTCGAGTCGTGGGCGCCGCACCCCGTCAGCGAGAGCGCGGCGGCAGCGCCGAGGGCGAGCACGAGCGGAGCACGACGGATCACCGTGCCGAGGGTACGCGCGTCCGACGGAGGCGCGTGTCCGGCGGATCCGGTCGCGCGCTCCCGGGTCCACCGTTCTGGGGAGGGGCGCTCCCACGACGGACCAGTAGCGTGGAGGGCATGCACCAGGGGACCTCACCGACCTCCGCCGGATCATCGCCCGACGCCGTCCGCCGCGCGGCCCTCGTCGCCGCGCTCGACGTCGTCGACGGCGGGCCCGAGGAACGCTTCGAGCGCATCACGCGGATCGCCCGCGAGGCGTTCGGTGTCTCGGGCTCCTTCCTCAACCTCGCCGGCACCGAGGTCCTCACCATCAAGTCGCAGCAGAGCGACGCCGTGTTCGGGCCGACCATCCCGCTCCGGGACACGTTCTGCGGCCGCACGCTCGACCAGGCCGGTCCGATCGTCGTACCGGATGCCCGCGCCGACGACCGGTACGCCGACATGCCGATGGTCGTCGAGGACCCCAACGTGCGCTTCTACGCCGGTGTGCCGCTCCGCGTCGGCGACGACCACGTCAAGGTCGGCACGCTCTGCCTGGTCGACCCGCAGCCCCGGACGCTGGAGCCCGACGACCTGGCGCTGCTCGAGGAGCTCGGCGTGTGGGCGGAGCGCGAGCTCGCGGCCGGCGCGGACGAGGACCGCCTCCGGAACGTCCTCGCCGGGCTGCAGCCCACGCCGGTCACGGTGCCGGGGTACCGGATCGGCGGCATGTCGGTCCCGCACGGGGTGGTCTCCGGCGACCTGCACGAGTGGCACCTCGCCGGTGACGCCCTGCACCTGACGGTCGCGGACGTGATGGGCAAGGGCATGTCCGCCGGGCTGCTGGCGGCGACGATCCGCGGAGCGCTCCTCGCGCGGCCGGACGAGGAGCCCGGGCGGGCGATCGCCGCCCTGGACGAGCAGGTCGCGCCGGACCTCGGCCGTGCCGAGTCGTTCGCCACCATGTTCCACGGCCGGCTCGATCCGACCAGCGGACGGATGGACTTCGTCGACGCCGGGCACGGCCTCGTCCTGCAGATGCGTGCGGACGGCCGTGAACGGACGCTCCTGTCGAACGACCTGCCGATCGGCCTGCACCCGGCCGGGCTCACCCGGTCGTCGGGGTCGCTCGTGCTCGAGCAGGGTGACGTCCTCGTGCTCGTCAGCGACGGTGCGCTCGAACTCTGGGACTCGACGCTGCAGTCGCTGTCCCGGCTCGGGGCCCTGTGGCGCGAGGAGCCCGAGATCGACGCGTTCCTGGGTCGGGTCCGCGCCCGCGCGCTCGAGCACGACCCAGGTGACGACCTGACGGTCGTCGTGCTCGTCCGCGACTGAGCCACGGCGACCGGCGACCGGCGGTCGTCGGTCGTCGGTCGTCATGTGGTCGGACGGGAGGCGCGCGGCGGCCCCGCCACGCGCCTCCCGGCCGGCACCCGGTCACGTCGCGCTCCGCTGCGGACGACACACCCTGCTGTGGCGGGGCGCGACGTCCGTGCGAGGGCGCGACGTCCGTGCCGGGGCGCGATCCGTGATCGGCGGACGCGTGGCGGGACGCACCCGGCCGGGCCGCGACGCCGGCCCGGCGGTCAGGCGCCGAGGCGCTCGATGAGCTCCGCGTAGCGGGCGGCCGTGCGGTCCACGATCTCCGCCGGCAGCACCGGCGGGGTGCCCTGACGGTCCCAGTTCGCGCTGAGCCAGTCGCGCACGATCTGCTTGTCGAACGAGTCCGTGCGGCTGCCGGAGCGGGCGTCCCAGTAGCGGCTGGAGTCGCTGGTCAGGACCTCGTCCGCGATCCGGATCGTGCCGTCGGTGTCGCGGCCGAACTCGAACTTCGTGTCGGCGATCACGACGTCGTGCTCGAGGGCGATCGCCGCCGCCTCACCGTAGACGCGCAGCGACAGGTCGCGGAGGGCCTCGGCGTCCTCGCGCCCGACGAGCTCGACGGTCTGCTCGAAGGAGATGTTCTCGTCGTGCTCGCCCTGCGGCGCCTTGTAGGCCGGGGTGTAGATCGGCTCGGGCAGGCGGTCGCCCTCGGACAGCCCCGCGGGCAGGGGGACACCGCACACGCTCTGCGTCTCGCGGTACTCCGCCCAACCGCTGCCGACCAGGTACCCCCGGACGACGCACTCGACCGGGAACATGGCGAGCGGCAGCACGTGCATGGACCTGGCGGCCACGGACTCCGGCACCGGGGTCCCGCCGGCACCGGGGTCGACCAGGTGGTTCGGGACGTCCGCGATGCGGTCGAACCAGAAGCGCGACAGCCGCGTCAGGAGCTCGCCCTTGCCGGGGATCGGGGGTTCGAGTGCGAAGTCGTAGGCGCTGACCCGGTCCGAGGCGACGAGCAGCAGCTCCGACGCGCTCGCGACGTCGTCGACGCCCGCGGGCACGTAGAGCTCGCGGACCTTGCCCGACGAGACGTGCCGCCAGCCGGGCAGCTCGGACACGGCCGTCACCGTGCGACCTTCGCGGCGATGTCGGTGCGGTACTGCGCCCCCTGGAGCGCGATGTCGCCGAGTCCGGCGTAGGCGCGCTCCCGGGCCTGTGCGAAGTCGGTGCCCGTCGCGACGACGCTCAGCACCCGGCCGCCGGTGGCGACGAGGTCGTCGTCGAGCACGGCGGTCGCGGCGTGCGCCACGGACACGCCCTCGCGCGCCTCGGCAGCGTCGATGCCGGTGATGACCCGACCGGTGTGCGGGTTCTCCGGGTAGCCCTCGCTCGCGAGCACCACCGTGACCGCGACGTCGGTGCTGAACGCCGGTTGCGGAGCCGACGCGAGCTGTCCGGTCGCGGCCGCCGTCAGCAGGGCGCTGAGCGGCGTGGTCAGGCGGGGGAGCACGACCTGGGTCTCCGGGTCGCCGAAGCGGGCGTTGAACTCGATGACGCGGACGCCCTGTTCGGTCACGATGAGCCCGCAGTAGAGCAGGCCGATGAACGGCGTCCCCTCGTGCTCGAGTCGACGGACGGTGGGGAGCGCCACGAGCTCGGTGACCTCGGCGACGAACGCCTGCTCGGACTCCCACCGCTCGGCGAGCCACGGGAGCGGGGAGTAGGCGCCCATGCCGCCGGTGTTCGGACCGGTGTCCCCGTCGCCCAGGCGCTTGTGGTCCTGTGCGGGGCTGAGCGCCCGGACGTCGTGCCCGTCGCTCAGGAAGAACAGCGAGACCTCTTCGCCGTCGAGGAACTCCTCGACCACGACACGGCCGTGCTGCAGCCAGTACGTGGCGTGGTCGACGGCCGCCTGCCGGTCCTCGGTCACCAGGACGCCCTTGCCCGCGGCGAGCCCGTCGGCCTTGACCACGTACGGTGCCCCGAGCTCGTCGATCGCGGCCACTGCCTCGTCCACCGTGCCGGCGTACACGGGGCGTCCGGTCGGGACCCCGGCCTCGGACATGATGCGCTTCGCGAAGGCCTTCGAGCCCTCGAGCTGGGCGGCGGCACGGCTCGGGCCGAACACCGGGATGCCCCGGGTCCGGAGCGGGTCGGCGACCCCGGCGATCAACGGCGCCTCGGGCCCGACGACCACGAGCTCCACACCGTTCTCGATCGCGTACTCGGCGATCAGCTCGCCGTTCGTGGGGTCGAGCGACACGGTCTCGACGTCGGCGGCGATGCCGGCGTTGCCGGGGGCCACCGTGATGACGTGTCCGGCCCGCTCTGCGAGGAGGGCCGTGATGATCGCGTGCTCGCGGGCACCGGAACCGAGGACGAGGATTCGCACGCGGCAAGCCTACCGAGCGCGACACGCCGTCCGCGATGCGACGGCTAGCCTGTGGACATGCCGCCGAAGAGGATCGAGGACGCCGCAGGACGCTCCGCGCTCGCCGCCGTGCGCGCGGGTTCGACCGTCCGGTCGGACGTCGCGACCGCGGTGCGGTGGACCCTGCAGCGCCTGGCCGACGACGTCCCCGGCAACAGCGTCGAGGTCCGCGTCCCGCCGTTCGCCGCGGTGCAGGCGGTCCCCGGTCCGCGGCACACGCGGGGGACCCCGCCGAACGTGGTGGAGACCGACGCCACGACCTGGCTGGCCCTGGCGCTGGGCGAGCTTCGCTGGGACGAGGCCCTGGCGGCGTCGCGGGTCAGTGCGTCCGGGTCCCGGGCCGACCTGACGGCGTTCCTGCCGGTCCGCACCGCGGTCTGACGCCGGTCGCGCCGCTGCGGTCGCGCGGCCGGGTGACCCGGCAGCCGGGGCGCTCGGCCGGGTCGTACAGCCTGGCTCACCGACTTAGGTAGGTCCTACCGATGTGACCGACAGGACCACCCGCGTAACGTCGAAGTCGCCGGGATTCGGACCCGACCCGAACGGGTCCGAACCCGGCGACAGGGTTCAAGGTACGCGACATGCTGCCTTCGTTGTCAACCGGTACGGCGAGTCGTGCTGCAAGCCGCAACGATCGCGGTCCCATCGGGGACCTTTCCTGACCCTGCGTCAGCTTCCGAGGCGGTTCAGGACGCCGCCGGACGACCATCAGGACGCCGACGCGTGGTCAGCGGGCGCCGAGCAGCTCCACCAGCTCCGACCGCGCGTGCACGTCCCACTTCGCGAAGATCCGCGACATGTGCGCGTCGATCGTCCGCACGCTGAGGCTCAGCGTCTCCGCGATCCGCCGGTTGCTCAGGCCCTGCGCCGCGAGTTCCGCGACCTCGTACTCCCGGTTCGTCAGCGGTGGGCGGACCCGACCGGCCGACACGGCCATCCCGTGCGCGGCGAGGACCCCCTGCGCCGCCACGACCCGCGTCCGGTCGCCGGCGAGCTCGGCGTCCGCGTACTCGACGACCGCGCGGGCGAGGGGACCGTCGACGCGCGCTGCGGCTTCGCGCATGCGGGCGAGCGACGCGGTGGTGTCCCGCCCGGACGTCATGTCGTGCGTGTAGTGCTGCGTCACCGCGTACATCACGTGCAGCCACGACCCGTCACGGGTGCTGCGCTCGATGATCTCGTCCGCGTGTCGGAGTCCGGCCGGGTTGCCGAGCACCGTCTCGGTCCAGGCGATCGACACCGCCACCTGCTCGCCGGTGATCCGCATCGCGCGGCCCGGTGTGGTGCGGGCGCGCTCGAGTGCCGCCGCTGCGCGCTCGGTGTCGCCGGCGTACGCGTACGCCATGGCCAGTCGTGCCCAGGGGTAGGCCGCGAACCCGCCGTGGTCGGCCACGTCGTAGCGCTCGCACGCCGCCGAGAACGCGGCGATCGCGTCGTCCCACCGTCGCTGGCCGATCGCGTGGTTGCCCAGGCCGATGAGCTCGAGCGTGAAGTCGTACTTCAGGAACGGGCTCCCGCGTCGGACCGGGATCTCGGTGACCAGGTCGGCCATGTCCCCGCGCCAGACCTGCACCTGGTGCAGCACCGAGACGTTCTCGCCGACGCCCCACGGGGCAGCCTCGACGTGCTCGACGGCGGTGGCGATCGCCCGACGCGCGAACGCGGCGGCCTCCTCGAGCCGGCCCTCGGTCGCGAGTGCCATGGTGACGCACGGCGCGAGGCACAGGAGCGACACGGGCACGGTCGGCTGCTGGAGGATGCGCGACCGCTCGATCTCCGCCCGGACCTCGGCGAACCGACCGCCCCAACCCAGGTGGGCCAGTCGGAGCAGCCGGACGTGCTCGGCCGTCTCCGGACCGACGAGGGGTGCGAGGGCCTCGGAGAGCGCCACGGCGGCGTCGACGTCGTCGTCGTGGAACTGCCGGATGTTCGCCAGGGTCTCGCACGCCTCGACCACGACGGCGTCGTCGATCTCGCCGGCGCGCTTCCTGGCGAGGTCCCACGCGGCCTCCGCGTCGGCGCGACCGGCCTCACGACCCGTGCTGTACGAGTGCGCGATGGACCGCAGGCAGAGGGCGGTGACCCGCTCGGTGGCCGTGAGCGCGGTGCGCAGTGCGGCCGAGGCCAGGGCGACGGCGCTCTCGTGCTCCTGCAGCCGGACGGCGACCTGGGTGGCGTCGATGAGCTGGCCGACCGACGGCAGCACTCCGCACTCGAGCGACCAGAGCGCGGCGCGGAGCCGGGCGGCGGGCGGCGCTCCCTCCGGCCGGGCGGTCCGGAAGGCGTTGGCGCGCGCGAACAGTGCCGTGCGCCGCGCGACCGGCACGAGGCCACGGACGACCTCGCCCACGAGCGGGTGGGACGACCGGACGATGCTCGTGCCGTCCTCGGCGGAGTCGACGGCGACCAGGCCCAGCGCGACGACCCGGTCGACATCGCCGCCGGACACCATCCCGAGCAGTCGGACGAGCGGGATCGGGTCGGCGAGCGCGACGATGTCGACGACGTCACGGAGGTCCTCGGGCAGCGCGCCGAGCTCGGTGCGGTACATGTCCGCCAGGCTGTTCGACGCGGTGACCCGGCCGCGCCAGTACCAGCCCGTCGCGGTCTGGTCGAGCGCCCCGGACGTCAGTGCCGCGCGGACGACCTCGCGCAGGTACAGCGGGTTGCCGGCGGTCGCCCGGTGCACGCGCTCGGTCGAGGCGGTCTCGAGCTGCGCGCCGAGTGCCTGTGCGACGACCTCGCCGGTCTCGTGCAGGTCGAGCGGGGCGAGGTCGATGCGCTCGAGCAGGTCGTCCTGCCACAGTGCGCGGAGCGGCTCCGACAGTGCGGTGAAGTCGCGGCACGTCAGCACGAGCCGCGCACCCTGGTCGCGGACGAGCCAGGCGACGTACCGAGCCGAGATGGCGTCGAGGTGGTCGGCGTCGTCGACGCGCAGCACGACGTCGCGGTCGGCCAGGTCGTCGGTCTCGCGCAGTCGGCGTGCGGCCGAGGCGTCGTCGACCAGGTCCGCCAGGGCCGCCGGCAGCTCACCGAAGCGGTCCGCCACGGCGCCGAACGGCATCGAGCGACCGGCTTCGACCGCGGTGATCGGCACGACGACCGTGCGACCGGTGGGGTCACGGCGGGCGACGCGGTCGGTGACGCGGGCGGCGGTGGAGGTCTTGCCGAGCCCCGGTGCGCCGACGATCGCGACGCTCCAGCGGTGCTCGGCGACGACGGAGACCGCGCGGTCCTCCTCGCGACGCTGCACGATCGGCCACGGGACGCGTCCGGGCGTGCGGGGGCGGCGACGCCCACGGACGGACTGTTCGCGCACCCCGTCACCTCCCGTTCCTGGTCGTCCGCCTGCTCCCCCCGGCTCACGGATCCCGTTCCCGGGCTCCGACATCGTCCTCGACCGGGTGGTCGGTGTCCGACGGACTGCGTTCCGTGGATACCGACCGGTAGGGACATCATGCCCCGGATCGGTCGACGCGCAACAGGCCGACGGACGTCCCACAGTGGGGGACAATGGTCGGGTGAGCGACACCGACCGACCCGAAGACCGCCCGGCAGCGCCGGCCGCGACGCCGGCTCCGAGCGCCGTCAGCTCGGCGGACGAGGTCACCATCCGCCGCGCACCGAAGTTCGGCGTGTTCATCGTCGGCGGCGCGGTGCTCGGCTTCCTCGCGACCCTGCTGGTCGTGACGCTCACCATGGACATCGACCGCGGCGACCAGCAGGACGCCGACTTCGGCACGCTGGTCGGCTACTTCTCGCTCTGGGGTGTCACGATCGGCGCCTTCGTCGGGGCCGTCGTGGCGATCGTCCTCGACCGCGTGTTCGCCCGCCGCGCCGCCCGCCTGACGGCGGAGCGCGTCGAGGTCGAGCCGGCCGAGGAGACCGTCGACGGCGAGGTCGAGGAGCACGGTGACGCGGGCGGACCCGCGGAACGTACCGACCACTGACGGTCTGCACCGCACGACGGACGGGAGGCTCCCCACCAGCTGGTGGGGAGCCTCCCGTCCGTTCCGTGGTCGCCGTGGCGACGCGACTCAGCTGAGCTGGTTCGCCTCCACCCACGACAGGTACTCCGGGCTCACCGTGCCGGTGACGTACTCACCGGTGAAGCAGCTCATCTCGAGGTCGGTGACGTCCGAGCCCTCGATGATCGCGTCACGCATGTCCGCGACCTCCTGGTAGATGAGGTGGTCGCTGCCGAGCACGCGGTTGATCTCCGGGATCTTCCGGTCGTGCGCGATCAGCTCGGCGCGGGTCGGCATGTTGATGCCGTACACGTGCGGGTACCGGACCGGGGGAGCGGCGCTCGTGAACGTGACCTCGTTCGCACCGGCTGCTCGTGCCATCTCGACGATCTCGCGGCTCGTGGTGCCGCGGACGATCGAGTCGTCGACGATCAGGATGTTCTTGCCCTTGAACTCGGACGACATCGCGTTGAGCTTCTGGCGCACCGAACGCTTGCGCTCCGCCTGCCCGGGCATGATGAACGTGCGGCCGACGTAGCGGTTCTTGAAGAAGCCCTCGCGGTAGTCGATGCCGAGCTTCTGCGCGACCTGCATGGCCGCGGGTCGGGACGAGTCCGGGATCGGCATGACCACGTCGATGTCCCCGGTCGGGGCGTACTGCGCGATCGTGTCGGCCAGGCGGTTGCCGAGACGGAGGCGGGCGTCGTACACCGAGATGCCGTTCATGACGGAGTCGGGACGCGCGAGGTAGACGTACTCGAACGAGCACGGCACCAGGCGCGGGTCCTTCGCGCACTGGCGGGCGTGCATCTGGCCGTTCATCTCGATGAACACGGCCTCGCCCGGAGCGATGTCGCGGACGACCTCGTAGCCGCCGGACTCGAGCACGAGGGATTCGCTCGCGACGACCCACTCCGGCTGCCCGGCCTCGTCGAACTTGTGGCCGAGGATCAGCGGTCGGATGCCGTACGGGTCGCGGAACGCCAGCAGGCCGTGCCCGGCGATCGTGGCGATCGTGGCGTAGGAGCCCTCGACGCGCTCGTGCACGCGCTCGACCGCGTCGAACACCTGACCGGCGTCGAGCTCGCTGCCGCGGACCTGGCCCTGGAGCTCGTGCGCCAGGACGTTGACCAACAGCTCGGTGTCGCTCGTCGTGTTGAGGTGACGGCGGTCGATGTCGAACAGCTCGCGGGTGAGCTCGCGGGTGTTCGTCAGGTTGCCGTTGTGCACGAGCACGATGCCGTAGGGCGCGTTCACGTAGAACGGCTGGGCCTCTTCCTCGTTGCTCGCGACGCCCTTCGTGGCGTACCGGACGTGTCCGAGCCCCATCGTGCCGAGCAGGGCACGCATGTCGCGGGTGCGGAATGCCTCACGGACGTGCCCACGCGTCTTGTGCATGTGGTGGACGCGACCCTCGACCGTGGCGATGCCGGTCGAGTCCTGGCCCCGGTGCTGCAGGAGCAGCAGGGCGTCGTAGATGGATTGGTTGACGGGCCCCTGCGCAACGAGGCCGACGATGCCGCACATTCGCGGAGTGCTCCAGACCGTAGGATCGGGTGGTACCGAACAAGTCTGCCATGCTCCGCGGAGGACCACGCATGCCGAACCCGTACGCTGCCGCCGGTGTCGACACCGCCGCCGGTGACCTGGCCGTCGAACTCATGAAGTCCGCCGTCTCGGCGACCCACAACCCATCGGTGCTCGGTGGTGTCGGCGGGTTCGCCGGGCTCTACGACGTCTCGTTCCTCAAGGACTACGAGCGTCCGCTGCTCGCGACCTCGACCGACGGCGTCGGCACCAAGGTCGCCATCGCGCAGGCGATCGACAAGCACGACACGATCGGCCAGGACCTCGTCGGCATGGTCGTCGACGACATCGTCGTGGTGGGCGCGAAGCCGCTCTTCATGACGGACTACATCGCCTGCGGCCGGGTCGTGCCGAACCGCATCGCCGACATCGTCGCCGGCATCGCCCGCGGCTGCTCGGCGACCGGGACCGCCCTGGTCGGCGGCGAGACGGCGGAGCACCCGGGGCTGCTCGGGCCGGACGACTACGACGTGGCGGGTGCCGCGACCGGTGTCGTCGAGGCCGGACGCCAGCTCGGCGCGCACCTCGTCGAGGACGGCGACGTCGTCGTGGCGATCGAGTCCTCCGGGCTGCACTCGAACGGGTACTCGCTCGTCCGGCACATCCTGTCGGGCAAGGGCATCGGCTACACCGACCAGCTGCCGGAGTTCGGCGCGGGGGTCTCGGTGGGCGAGGCCCTGCTCGAGCCCACACGGCTGTACACCGCGCCGCTGCTCGACCTGCTCGACGCCCGACCCGGCGTCGTCCACTCGCTGTCCCACGTCACCGGTGGTGGCATCGCCGCGAACCTGGCGCGGGTGCTGCCCGTCGGCACCTGGGTCGAGGTCGAGCGCTCGACGTGGACGCCCCCGACGGTGTTCCGGGTGCTCGCGGACATGGCGGGGACACCGGTGGAGGACACCGAGGGCACCTGGAACCTCGGCATCGGGATGTTCGCGGTCGTCGCGGCGTCCTCGGCATCGGCGGTGCTCGACGACCTGCGGGCCGCGGGGCTGCCCGCGTGGACGGTCGGCACGGTGTCGACCTCGGCGCGGGACCTGGACGGGTTCGAGCAGGGTGCCAAGGGCGTCGACGGGGGAGCGGTCCGACTCGTCGGTTCCTACGCGGGCTGAGGCGCACCGCCCCGACCTCGTCGGCCGCGCGGCGTCGTGCGGTCGCGCCGAGCTGACGGCGTCGTGCGGTCGCGCGGCGTCACCGTCTGCGCCGAGCTGACGGCGTCGGCGATGTTCCACCGGTGCCGGCGCGGCCGTCCTGGTTGCACGACCTGCCGCGTGCGGTCGTTCCGGTTGCGCGAACTGCCGCTCATGTCGAAGGTGAGCGGCAAGTCCTGCGACCGAAGCTCGCCGCCGCGTGCGGTCGCGCGGCGTCACCGTCTGCGCCGAGCTGACGGCGTCGGCGATGTGCCACCGGTGCCGGCGCGGCCGTCCTGGTCGCACGACCTGCCGCGTGCGGTCGTTCCGGTCGCGCGAACTGCCGCTCATGTCGAAGGTGAGCGGCAAGTCGTGCGACCGAAGCTCGCCGCCGCGTGCGGTGGTGCGGCGAGGTCGACCCGCTCGGGCCGGCGTCGGCGATGTTCCACCGGTGCCGGCGCGGCCGTCCTGGTCGCACGACCTGCCGCGTGCGATCGTTCGGGTCGCGCGAACTGCCGCTCATGTCGAAGGTGAGCGGCAAGTCGTGCGACCAGGGCTCGAGCCCAGCGAGCTGGACGTGCCCGCCGACCGCCGGAGCCCGCGCACACGACGACGCCGCGCGACCCCGGAGGGTGCGCGGCGTCGACGGTCCGGGTCAGGCGGACTTGTCCTGGTCCTGCTGGGGCTCGAACTCGTCCTCGTCGTCGCCCGGTTCCTCACCGTACTGGTCAGCCCAGCGGTCGACGTAGGAGTTCTCGTCCGAGTGTTGCCCGGCGGAGAGCTCTCGCTCGAGCGCACCGTAGTTCGTGTCCGGACTGAAGTACTTCAGCTCCCGGGCGACCTTGGTGTGCTTTGCCTTCTGACGGCCGCGCCCCATGCGTGACCCCCTCGTGATCGGCTCTGGTCCGGTCCTGGCGGGTGCATGGTTGCCACCCGGGGAACCGAACGGTTCGTGGTTTGAAATCTGCCGATCACTCTACCATGTACCCCGTTCCCCACCTGCCCATCGGCGTCCCCCGTCGGCCGGTCGGAGAGGTGACCAGGGCTCACGCCGCGAGCGGCTCCGGCACGCCCCGCTTCCGCCGTGCCGAGCGCAGGACGAGGGCGTCGAGCGAGAACTGCCCGGGCCCGGTCAGGGCGATCGCGAGCGAGGCGACGGCGAGCACGAGCACGTACTCGAAGCCGCCGTCCTGGGCGAAGAACCCCGCGGTCGCGTGGGCGAGCAGGCCCGCGACGACCATGTCGACCGCGAGCAGCAGTCCGACGACCCGAGTCGCGACGCCGACCACGAGCAGGATCCCGCCGACGAGCTCGAGGCCGGCGACGAGGGGTGCCGCGACCTCGGCGAGCGGGACGCCCATGCCCGAGAAGCCCTGCGCGACGCCGGGGATCCCCTGCGCGAACTTCTGGGCGCCGTGCGCGGTGAACACCACGCCGAGGACGATGCGGAGCGCGGTCAGGCCGATGGAGGTCGATGTCGTTCGCATGGCGACGACGCTATGCGGTGACGTGTCATCGACCCGAGGCCCTCGGGGGATTGTCCGCACTCGGCCAGGGGTCACCCAGACGTCGGTCCGCCGAATCGGGGACCGACGCTCAGGAACGACCGACGCCGGTCCACCACAGCGGGGACCGGCGTCGGGCGACAGGGTGTCGCGTCAGGAGTCCGCGCCGCGCCCGGTCTGCTGCTGCAGGCGGTCGATGTGCTCGGACGCCTCGGCCTTGCTGAGGTCCGCGGGGAGCTCCTCGCCGGCCTCGCGGGCGAGGGTGTCGAGGTAGCTGCGCTGTGGTCCGGTCATGGGCTCGTCGCCGGTCACCCACTGCTCCGGGTCCTTGCTCGCGGTCGTCGAGGGGTCGGGACGCTCGCCGCCCAGGGTCTCGCCCTGGTGCGACTCGTCGGGGGTCTGGTCTGCTGCGTCGGTCATGGCGCTGAACCTACGCGCGACGCCGGACACGACACGCAGCGAGGGCGTCCCCCAGGGGACGTGCGCCGGCACGCGGACCGGGCTCCCGACCAGGCGGACGGCGGCGCTCAGACCGGCGTCGCCGTGTAGCGCACCAGGTCCGGTCCGACGCCGCTCGTCGCGATCGGCACCTCGTCGCCGCCCTGCTCGATCCAGATCGTCGCCGCCCGCTCGTCGATCCGGACGACCTCGTGCAACGACCCGTCGATGAGCACCGCCGCCCGCACGGACACCTGCCCGGTGGACGCCCGGGGCGGCAGCCCGACCACGTCGGCGTCGTACGCGGCGTACCGACCGGGGGAGAGGAACGGCGAGACCGGGGTGGTCACGACCTCGAGACCACCCTCGACGGCGCGCACGGCGACCAGGCGCACCGCCTGGTCGGTGGGCAGGGGGACGTCGACCACCGGGGCGTCGACCGGACCGGCCAGTGCACGGAAGGCGGGCCGACCGTCGGGGGCGAGCAGTCCCTCCAGGCCGTCGATCCGCACGCGACCGCGGCCACGCGAGTCGGCGTAGAGCCCCGGCTCGAGCCCGGAGCGGCGTGCCTCGAGCCGCGTGACCACGACGCGGTCCGGTCGGTACCAGTCGCGGAGCGTGGCCGGGTCGACCCAGCCGATGCTGGCGACCCCGCGGGCGAGGTCGGCGCGGTCGTCGGCGGGGCGTTCGTCGAGGGCTCCGAGCGGGTGCTCACCGCGCACGGCGACGAGTCCGGCGTACGGCCCGGCCACCGGTGGTTCGTGGTCGAGCACCTCGACGCGCTTCGACACCTTGCCGCCGTGGCCGTCGAAGGTCGCGAAGGTGCGCAGGTCGGAGATCGTCATGTCGCCGACGATGCTACGACCGGCCGCCGTCACGGCGTGCAGGTGTGGCGACGAGGAGGTGCACCTCGCCCGTGCACTGGGTCGGGTCGACGCCCTCCGCGGGACCGGCGGGACGCGACGCCCGCCGCGGCTGCAGGCCGTCGCGCTGCACCGGCGACCCCACCGGCTGCAGGCTGTTCCGCTGGACGGACCGGAGCAGACGGTCCTCCTGCGCGTCGTGGTGGGACACGCCCTGCGGCGAGCGGCGGAGTGCCGGCCGGACCGGCTCACCGCGGCGTTCCTGCCCCGGCAGCGGACGGGAGCGTCGCCCGTAGAGCAGTTCCGACGAGTCGAGCAGCCACGGCACCAGGGCCACGGTCACCCCGTGCACCAGCAGGAGCTTCTTGCGGATCCGGCGCCCGCGGTGGTTGTGCAGCAGGGTCTCCCACCAGTGCCCGACGACGAAGACCGGCGTGTAGACGGTGACGACCTCGGACCCGTGCTCGGCCCGGTGCGCCTTGATGTACCGGATGAGCGGCATCGAGATGTCGCGGTAGGGACTCGGCACGACGGTGAGCGGGACCTCGATCCCGTGCTCGACCCACTGCTCCTGCAGCCGGCGGGCCTCGGCGTCGTCGATCGCGACGTGCACCGCCTCGAGTCCGGCGTGCTGTGCCGCGATGGCGTAGTCGATCGCCTTGAGCACCGGCTTCTGGAGTGTGTTGACGAGGACGATCGCGTGGTCGCCGGTCGCGCCGAACTGCGTGTCGACGTCCGCCTCGACCTCGTGCGAGACGTCGCGGTAGTACCGGTTCACGCCGAGCATGAGGACGAACAGCACGGGCATGATCACGAACACGAGCCAGGCGCCGTGCGTGAACTTCGTGATGGTGACGACGACGAGCACGACGAAGGTGGAGGTCGCGCCGATCGCGTTGATCGTCAGCGAGCGCCACACCTGTCCGCGGTCGACGGGCTCGTCCGCGCTGCCGTCGCGGTCCGAGCGCAGCAGGCGCAGCCAGTGCCGGACCATGCCGGTCTGGCCGAGCGTGAACGACACGAAGACGCCGATGATGTACAGCTGGATGAGGCTCGTGACGTTCGCGCGGTAGACCACGAGCAGCGCGACCGCGACGAGCGCGAGCACGATGACGCCGTTCGAGTAGATGAGGCGGTCGCCGCGGGTCGACAGGGCCTTCGGCGCGTAGGAGTCCCGCGCCAGGATCGAGCCGAGCAGCGGGAAGCCGTTGAAGGCCGTGTTCGCGGCGAGGAGCAGGACCGCGGCCGTCGTCGCCTGGACGACGAAGAACAGCACGCTGCCGCCCCCGAAGGTCGCGGCGGCGATCTGCGCGATGAGCGAGCGCTGCGGTGTGGTCGCGCACGCGGTGAAGCCCTGCAGGTCGCACGCGCGCTCGGCGTAGTGCACGTGCGAGACGAGCGCGAGCGTGATGAGCCCGACGAACAGCACGATCGCGATCGAGCCCATGAGCACCAGTGTCGTCTGGGCGTTGCGGATCTTCGGGCGACGGAAGGCCTGCACGCCGTTCGCGATCGCCTCGACACCGGTCAGGGCCGAGCAGCCGGACGCGAACGCGCGCAGGAGCAGCAGCACGAAGGCCGCCTGCGTCGTGTGCTCGACGTTGTCGATCGTGTACGCGGCGGACTCGGCGACGGGGGCGTTGCCGAGGGCGGTGCGGACCAGGCCGGTGACGACCATGACGAACACCGAGCCGACGAACAGGTAGGTCGGCACCGCGAACGCCTTGCTCGACTCGCGGACGCCGCGCAGGTTCACCCCGGCGAGCAGCACGACGAAGGCGACCGCGAGCTCGACGCGGAACGGGTCGAGTCCCGGCAGGGCCGAGATGATGTTGTCCACGCCCGAGGCCACCGACACGGCGACCGTCATGACGTAGTCGACGAGCAGCGCGCTCGCCACGACGAGGCCGGCCTTCTCGCCGAGGTTCCGGTGGGCGACCTCGTAGTCGCCACCGCCGGACGGGTAGGCCTTGACGAGCTGCCGGTAGGACGCGACCACCACGACGAGCAGCAGCACCACCACGGCCGCGACCCACGGGGCGAAGGTCAGGAACGCCATCCCGCCGAGCAGCAGGATCATGAGGAGCTCCTGCGGGGCGTACGCCACGCTCGACAGCGGGTCGCTCGCGAAGATCGGCAGCGCCAGGTGCTTCGGGAGGAGCTGTCCCTCGAGCTTCTCGGAGGGCAGGGGATCGCCGATCAGTCGCGCCTTGAGCGACCGGATCTCGTTCGTCACGAGCGGCAAACCTACTCAGTTGCGCGCCCGAGTCAACACTGTGGGAACGGACAGGCGGCGACGGCCGTGCGCCGGACGCACGCCGACGGGCAGCGGACGGGAGGCGCGGCTCGCCACCACCCGTCCGCCGGCGGCCGTCAGACGGAGCGGCGCAGGGCCTCCAGGCCGTCCCGCAGGCGCGTCACCGTGTCCTCGGTGAGCGTCCCGCGCGTCGCGCGGCGACGCAGGTCCGCCCGGACCTGCTGCCGGAACGCGGCGATCGCCATCTCGACCTCGCGGAGGGCGCGGGCGCCCTCCGTCGGGACGTCGACGGGCTCGTCGGCGGTCTGACCGCGCGGGGCCTGGGCGCTCGCAGCGAGGTCCGCTCGGAGCGAGCGCATGGCCTCGCCGACCGAGGCGCGGACGCCGTCGGCCAGGGACCGCACCGAGTCGGCGACCCCGGACTCGACCGCGGCGAGCTCCTCGGCGCGGGCGTCGAGCTCGGCACGGCCGGCGTCGGTGATCGCGTACACGGTCTTGCGGCCGTCGACGGTCTTGGTGACGAGCCCCTCGGACTCGAGCTTGGCGAGCCGCGGGTACACGGTGCCGGCGCTCGGGACGTACGCGCCGCCGAAGCGCTCGCCGAGGGCCTGGATGAGCTCGTAGCCGTGCATGGGGCGGTCGGCGAGCATGGCGAGCAGTGACAGGCGCAGGTGACCGTGCGCGAAGACGGGGCTCATTCGGACGCCTCCGCGCCGGTCGGGGCGTCCGTCGGGGCGGCCGGGGCGGGCGGGGCGTGCAGGACCGCGACGTCGCCCGAGACCGAGTTGACCTTGAGGTCGAGCCACTGCCCGCTCAGCTCGCCGCCCTGCTTGACGTACGAGCCGCGGACGCCGCGGATCTCGGAGTCGTCGAACTGCAGCTTGCCGGACGCGGTGCTGACGGTGCAGCGGTAGGGGACGCCGTCCTCGAGCCGGACGCTCACCGAACCGGACACGGTGTTGATGCGTGCGGCGTCCGGGGTGCCCTGCAGGTCGAGCACCACGTCGGCGTTCACCCCGTCGGCCGTGAGGCGCGGGATCGCGCCCGTCGCCACGACGTCGCCCGACACGGTGCGGACCGTCAGTGCGCCGTCGAGGTCGCGGACCGTGGTCGCCCCGGAGACGGCGTGCACGGCGAGGTCGCCCGCGAGCCCGTCGACGACGACGTCGCCCGAGACGGTGTTCACCGAGGCGCCGCGGTTCGTGCCGGAGAGCAGCGCCCCCGCGGAGACGACGCCGACCGTGACCCGTGCGTCGCGGGGGACCAGCACGCTGACGTCGGCGGTGGCGCGACCGCGGAACGACCTGAGGAAGCCGAGCGGGTCGTCCCACCGGACCTGCGGGTGGTCGATGGTGAGCGTGTCGCCGTCCAGCTCGATCTTGAGCGGCTTGCCGGACACGCCGTGCACCTCCACCCGGGCGGTCGGTTCGTCGTGGGCCACGACGTCGACCTGCCCACCGGCGAGCCCGACGCGCAGGGCGCGGACGATGCCGGTGTCGATCACCTTGGGCTCCTCGACGAGCCACTTCTCCTGGGCCATGTTGCCTCCTCGAACTCGCGATGTATCGCGTGTGTGGAGTCACGGTACATCGCGAGTGACCCGTTGTCACCAGGCCAGGATGCAGGACGGCCCCGCTCCCGGTGGGGAGCGGGGCCGTCCTGCGGAGCGGGCCTACTTCGCGGCGTCGTCCAGCGCCGCCTGTGCCTTCTCCGCCGCCGCGTCGAGGGCCTCCTTCGGGCTGGTCTTCAGCAGCATCGCGGACTGCAGCTGCGTCGACAGCGCCGCGCTCACCTCGCCGTACGCGGTGATCGACGGACGGGCCTTGGCGTACTCGAGCTCGTCGGCGAAGGCCTTGAGGCGCGGGTTCTCGTCCAGGTACTGCTTCCACGTCGCGTTGTCCGCCGTGGCCTGGTTCGCGGGGAGCAGGCCGGTCGCGATGTCCCACTTCGCCTGGGTGTTCGGGCTGAGCCACCACTGCAGGAACTTCCACGAGGCGTCCTGCTTCGCGGTCGTCGTCTCGATGATGTACGAGTTGTTCGTGCCGAGGTTCATCGCCGGCTCGTCGATGCCCGGGAGCGGGAAGACGCCGACGTTCTCCTTGCCGAGCGTGCTGTCGATGGTCGACAGGTCGTACGCGCCGGTGATCGCCATCGCGGCCTTCTTCGACGTGAGCGCGGGGACGGCGCCGTTCGTCGAGGTGGTCAGGAGCGACTGCGGGTAGGCCGAGCCGTCCTGCAGCATGTCCGTCCACGCGGTGAGGGCCTTCACGCCCGCGTCGCTGTTGAACTCGACCTTGGTGTTGTCCTCGTTGAGGAAGTCGCCGCCGGCACCCCAGAGCATCGACTGCCAGGTGAAGACCGGCCACTCACCGGTGCCGATCGGCAGGTAGGCGCCGTACTGGGTCGTGCCCTTGGTGAGCTTCTTCGCGTCGTCCTGGAACTCCGACCACGTCGTCGGGGTGTCGGTGATGCCCGCGGCCTTGAACATCTCCTTGTTGTAGACGACGGCGTAGTCGCCGATGTCGGTCGGCAGCGTGTACTGCTTGCCGTCGAACTCGCCGGTCGAGAGCATGCCCTCGGTGAAGCTGTCCTTCGTGACGTCACCGCTCGACAGGTGGTCCTCGAGCGGCAGGACCTTGCCGGTCTGGATCACCTCGCCGGTCTGCTGCGGGGTGCTGTCGCCGAGCACCATGTCGGGACCGGTGTCGTTCTTCAGCGCGTTGATGAGCTTCGCGTCGAACTGGTCGGACGAGGCCGCGTACTGGGGCTGGACGTCGATCTCGTCCTGCGAGGAGTTGTACTCGTCGATGAGCTTCTTCACCTCGGTGGCCTGCGGCCCCGTGTAGTTGTGCCAGACCGTGATCGTGGTCTTGCCGCCGCTGCCGCCGGAGTTGCCGGTGACGGAGCCGCCGGAACACCCGGACAGGGCCAGTGCGGCACCCACGGCGAGGGCCGTGGCGCCGAGCAGTCGCTTGCGCATGAGTCGTCCTTTCTCGGACTTCGGGTGGAGCGAAGGGTGCCTCCGCGTGGAGCGGAGGGTGATGAGGAGGAGTGGAGCGAGGGGCGGTGCGGGATCAGCGGAGTCCGCCGGCCATGGCCGACACGATCTGCTTCTGGAAGATGATGAAGACGATGAAGACCGGCAGGATCGCCAGCGTCGAGCCGGCCATCAGCAGGTTGAAGCTCTGGCTCGCGTTCGCGGACTGCAGCTGCGTGAGGCCGACGGAGACGGTGAAGAACTCGGTCCGCGACGCCACGAGGAACTGGAAGAAGAAGTTGTTCCAGTTGTAGACGAACGACAGGACCGCGAAGGACCCGATCATCGGGGTCGCCATCGGCGTCACGACGGACCACATCCGCCGCCACACCCCGGCACCGTCCACCCGGCTGGCGTCCTCGATCTCGCTCGGGAACGACGTGAAGAACTGCCGGAAGAGGAAGGTGCCGAGGATCGACGGGATGTTCGGGACGATGAGGCCCTGGTAGCTGTTCAGCCAGTGCAGCGACGACAGCAGGGTGATGAGCGGCGTGAACACGACCTCGAACGGCACGAGGAGCGCGGCGAGCAGGACGACGAACACGATGTTCTTGCCGGGGAACTTCAGGCGCGAGAACGCGAAGCCCGCAGCCAGGCTCGTCACGATCTGCCCGAGGGTGGTCGCGATCGCCACGACCGTCGAGTTGAAGAAGTACAGCCCGAAGGGGGCGACGGTGAAGATGTCGGTGTAGTTCGACAGCTCCCACTGCCGCGGCAGGAAGGTCGGCGGGAAGGCGAGTGCCTCCTCCGAGGACTTGAAGCTCGTCAGCAGCATCCAGAGGAACGGGCCGAAGAACAGCACGACCGCGACGAGCAGGATGACGTGCCGCAGGACGGCGGGTGAGTGCTTGCGGAACAGCACGCCGAACGGGCGGCTGCGGTGCGGACGGGAGGCGCGGTGTGCGTCCGCCGGGAGGGTGCGGGAGGTGATCTGGGTCACGGTGGCGGTCCTAGTTCAGCTCGACGGGATCGCGGCGGTTGATGACCCGCAGCTGGACGACCGCGACGAGGATGCCGACGATGAGCAGGAGCACGGCGGCAGCGCTGGCCGAGCCACCGTGGAAGAACACGAAGCCCTGGTTGTAGATGTAGTAGAGGATCGTCTCGCTCGAGTTGATCGGGCCGCCCTGGGTCAGGACGTAGACCTGCGTGAAGACCTGCAGCGCGCCGATCACGCCGGTGATCGCGAGGAAGCCCGTGGTCGGGGCCACCAGGGGGAGCGAGATCCGGAAGAAGCGGCGGATCGGACCGGCGCCGTCGAGCGTCGCGGCCTCCATGTAGGACGTCGGGATGTTCGTGAGCGCGGCCGAGTAGATGATCATCGTGTAGCCGACGCCCTGCCAGATCGAGAACACGATCACCGAGACCAGGGCCCACGGCTCGGACGTCAGGAAGCCGATCGGGGGAGCACCGAGCGCGGTGACCACGCCGTTCACCAGACCACCGAGCGGCGACAGGATGAAGCTGAAGATCAGCGCGCTGCCGACGATCGGGGCGATGTACGGCACGAAGAGCAGTGCCCGGTAGACGCCGCGACCGCGGAACGGCTGCGCCAGCAGTGCCGCGAAGAACAGCCCGAGGGCCATCGTGATCGGCACCACGACCACCACGTACAGTGCGGTGTTGCCGGCCGCCCGGACGAACTCGCCGTCCTGGAACAGCCCGGTGAAGTTCGACAGGCCGACGAAGCCGTTCGTCTCGCCGGACGCGGGGTTCCAGTCGGTGAACGAGTAGAAGACGGTCTGCGCCAGTGGGTACAGGTAGAACAGCGCCAGCAGCACCGTCGTCGGGGCGATGAGCACGTAGCCCGCTCGGCCCTCGCGTCGTTCCATCCGGCTCGCGTCCGCAGTGGACGACCGTCGACCGGGGACACGCACCCGGGCCGGGTTCTCAACCGCACTCGTCATGCGGACCTCCTCTTGGCTCGTCGTTGAACGCTAGGAATCGGCTGTTTCGAGCAGATTACCGTTCGATCACCAAAAGTAAACAGTCGAATCTGCAACGACTTCGTTCGATAATCGACCGTTTCGTCGCTACAGTGTCGGCATGCACGAGCAGCACTTCCAGGACATGGACCGGAACCCCGGGTCCGTCGGGGACGTCCTCCGACTGATCCGCGTCTCGGACACGACCTCGCGCTCGAGCATCGCCAGGAGCACCGGACTCGCACCGTCCACGGCCTCGGCCCGGGTCGACGCACTGACCGCGCTCGGGCTCGTGCGCGAGAGCGGCGCCGAGGGGTCCCGCGGCGGCAGGCGTGCCCGGCGGCTCGAACTCGTGGCGGACGCCGGCTTCGTCGCCGCGGCCGACCTCGGCGCCCACCACGTGCGCATCGTGCTCACCGACCTGGCCGGCCGGATCGTCGCCGACACCGACGCCCTCGAGCACGGCGCCGCGACGGTGCCCGTCGCCGCAGGACCGCGGGCGTCGGTCGCCGCGCTGTGGGACCGGTTCGTCGAGCTCGCCCGCGACGCCGGCCTCGACACGACCCGCTTCCGCGGCGCCGCGATCAGCGTCCCCGCGCCCGTGTCGTACCCGGGCGGCAGCATCGCGACCCCGTCGTTCGAGCCGTCGTGGCACGGTGCCGTGCTGCCCGAGCTCTTCGCCGAGCACACCGACGCCCCCGTCCTCGTGGAGAACGACGCGAACCTCATCGCCCTGGCCGAGCGTCCGGGCCCCGACCGCACGGGCACGCTCGTCGCGGTGAAGCTCGGCACCCGCATCGGCTCGGGGGTGCTGCTCGACGGGCGCCTGCACCGCGGGGTGAGCGGTGCCGCCGGCGAGATCAGCCACACCCCGGTCGACGGCCAGGCCGCGATCGGCTGCACCTGCGGCGTGCCGGACTGCCTCGAGTCGGTGGCGTCCGGGGGAGCGATCGTGGCGCGGCTGCGCGCGGGCGGACGGCAGGTCGGCGGGACGAGCGACGTGCTCGCGCTCGCGGCGCAGGGCGACGCGGTCGTCCTCGACGAGCTCCGCCGGGCGGGGGAGCACATCGGCCGCGTGCTCTCCGGCATCGTGAACTTCTGCAACCCGAGCGAGGTCGTGCTGGCGGGGGCGATGTCGGCGTCGTCCGTCCTGGTCGCGACGATCCGCGGGGAGCTCTACCGGTCGTGCCTGCCGATGGTCGCGGACGCCCTCGACGTCCGGGCGAGCTCGTCCCCGCGCGACGCCGGCATCCGCGGGGCGACGGTGCTCGCGATCGACGAGGTGCTCGCACCGGCACGCGTCGACGAACTCGCCCGCGCGGCGACGGAGCGGACGGCATGAGCGCCGCGGGCACGGGCTCGCACGGCGGCCGGGAGGCATCGGGCGCGGTCGTCGCCGTCGACGTCGGCGGCACCACCGTCAAGGGGATGGTCCGGGTCGGTGACGTCGTCCTCGACCGCGCGGTCGTCCCCACCCTGGCGCCGGTCGCGGCGACCGACGCGCACGCGGCGACCGACGCGCACGCGGCGGCCACGGACGCCGCCGTGGGCGGTCCGGCGCTCGCCGCCGTCACCGCCGTCGTCGACCGACTCGCCGCAGCAGCCGCCGCCGCCGGGCACCCGCTCGCCGCCATCGGTCTCTGCACGCCCGGGGTCGTCGACGCCGAGACCGGGACGGTGGTCGTCGCGGTCAACCTCGACTGGCACGACCTGCCCCTCGCCGGACTCCTGCGCGACCGGTACGGCGTCCCCGTCGCCGTCGCGCACGACGCCCGCGCTGCCGCGACGGCTGAGATCGCAGCACGCACCGCGGCGGGCCGGGACGTCGCCGAGCTGGTCTTCATCCCGATCGGGACCGGCGTCTCCGCGAGCCTGGTCGTCGACGGGCGCCTGGTGGTCGGGGCAGCCGGAGGTGCCGGCGAGGTCGGACACGTGTGCGTCCGACCGGGCGGCGAGCCCTGCACGTGCGGGCAGCGCGGGTGCGTCGAGGTGTACGCCTCCGCACGGAACATCCGACGGCGCTACCGCGCGGCCGGCGGTACGATCGACGGCGCGACCGAGGAGATCGTCGCCGCCGTGGACACCGACCCCGTGGCCGCCGCGGTCTGGGCCGACGCGGTCGACGCGCTCGCCGCCGGGATCGCGATCCTGTCCGCCGTGCTCGATCCGGCGGTGGTCGTCGTCGGCGGCGGACTCGGCGAGTCCGGGGAACGCCTGCTCGCCCCGCTGCGCACCGCGGTGGACGCGCGGCTCGGCTGGCGTCCCGCGCCCCGCATCGAGCAGTCCCTCGCGGGCGCCGGTGCCGGCCTGGCGGGAGCAGCCCTGCTCGCCCGCACCGCTGCGCAGTCGACCGCAGCGCAGTCGACCGCAGCGCAGTCGGCCCCTGCGCCGCCTGCCGCCACCACCGCTGCCCACGGCGCCGAACCCACCACGGACACCGCACCACCACGAACCAGGAGGACCCCATGACCGCTCAGCGACTCCGGATCGGCCTCGTCGGCGCGGGGGTGATCGCCCACGCGCACCTGCCGAACCTGCTCCGGATCGGGGACGTCGTCGTCTTCTCCGAGGTCGGCGCCGAGGACCTCGTCGCAGCACACGGCGGCGAGGTGGTCGACTCGCTCGACGAACTCCTCGCCCGCGTCGACGTGGTGGACGTCGTCGTCCCCACGTACGCCCACGCCGAGGTCGTGCGCGCGGCGCTCGCCGCCGGCAAGGACGTCATCAGCGAGAAGCCGCTCGCCCGCACCGACGCGGACGCCGACGACCTGGTCCGGCTCGCGCACGAGGCCGGTCGCCAGCTCTACCCGGCACACGTGGTCCGCTACTTCCCCGAGTACGTCCGTCTCAAGGCCGCGGTCGAGGCCGGGCAGCTCGGCGAACTGGCCGTCCTGCGGTTCGTCCGCTCGGGTGCGTTCCCGACCCGCTCCGCCTGGTTCGCCGACCCCGAGCTCTCGGGCGGCATCATCATGGACCAGATGATCCACGACCTGGACATCGCACGGTGGATCGCCGGCGACGTCGTCCGGGTCAGCGCGGTGCACGTCCGCAAGGGCACCGTCGACCACCCGGTCGAGGCGGCGCACGTGCTGCTCACCCACGCGTCCGGGGCGATCAGCCACGTCGCGGGCATCTGGGGGCCGGCGCACCTGCCGTTCGTCACCGAGTTCTCGGCGACCGGCACCCTCGGGTCCCTGTCGCACGACTCCCGCGCCGAGCGGAACTACACGGCGGAGCTCCTCGACGAAGCCGGGGTCGGCGGCGACCTGCCCGAGCTCGACCCCGCCGAGGACCCGTACTTCCTCGAGATCCGCGAGTACCTCGGGGCCTTCCGTGGCGGCGTGGTGCCCCGCGTGTCCGCCGAGGACGGCGCCACCGCGGTCCGCATCGTCAACGCCGCGCTGCGGTCGGTCGCGACGGGGCAGCCCGTCGACCTCGAGCCCGCCCCGGCGGCCGGGACGCACGAGGGGGCGACGGCGTGACCGCCCTGCGCATCGGCGTGCTGTCCTTCGCGCACACGCACGCCCTGTCCTACCTGTCCGCGCTGCAGGCGATGCCCGACGTCGAGGTCGTCGGCACCGACCCGGACGGCACCTCGACGGGCACCGACCTGGTCGACCTGCGCGGTCGTGCACTCGCCGACGCCCTCGGGGTCGCGTACGTCGACACCGTCGAGGAGCTGCTGGCGAGCGGGGTCGACGCCGTGGTGGTCACGAGCGAGAACGCCCGGCACCGTGCCCTGGTCGAACAGGCCGCCGCCGCCGGGGCCCACGTGCTGTGCGAGAAGCCGCTCGCCACGACGTGGGAGGACGGGCTCGCGATGCGCGCCGCCGCCGAGGCCGCCGGCGTGCTGCTCATGGTCGCCTTCCCGGTCCGCTTCGCGAGCACCTTCGCCCGGCTCGCCGCGACGAAGCGGTCCGGCCGCCTCGGCGAGGTGTTCTCGGTCCGCGGTGCCAACAACGGCATGCTGCCGCTGACCCGCTCGTGGTTCACGGAACCCGGACTGTCCGGCGGCGGCGCGATCGTCGACCACGTCGTGCACATCGCGGACCTGCTCGACGAGCTCCTGGACGGCACGCCGGCCGAGACCGTCACGGCGGTCACGAACCGGGTGCTGCACGCGTCGCGCGCGCAGGCCGAGACCGCCGGTCTGGTCACCATCACCTACGCCGACGGCACGATCGCGGCGATCGACTGCTCGTGGAGCCGTCCGGACACCTCGCCGACGTGGGGTGGGCTGGCCCTCACCGTCGTCGGGACCGAGGGATCGGTGGACGTCGACTTCTTCCGGCCCAGCGTCCGCGGGCTCGACGCCGCGAGCGGCCGGTCGGTCGTCCTGCCCTACGGGCCGGACTTCGACGCCGCGATGCTCGACACGTTCGTCGCCGCGGTGCGCTCCGGCGAGCAGCCCCAGCCCGACGCGGCCGTGGGACTGCGCACCCTGGCGATCGTGCTGGCAGCGCAGGAGTCGGCCGCGACCGGCGAGACGGTGCGGGTGCGGTCCGTCTGACCCGACCCGCTGACGGCCTGGAGGCGCGGTGCCGGCCGGTGCCGCGCCTCCAGGCCGTCAGCGGGTGCGGCCCGACCGCCGGGCGGTCGCGTCAGGAGCCACCGGCCGCCGCCCACAGGCGGCGTGCGTTCGCGAGTCCGCGCTCGACCGCGTCGACGTCGTCCTCGAGTCCCTCGAACTCGATCGACACCGGCCCGTCGAACCCGCTGGCGACGATCCGCTCGACGATCCGTCCGAGCGGCAGGTCGCCGTGCCCGACCACCGTGCCGAGGACGGCGCGACCGGCCAGCGTGGTGAGCCACCCGTCGGCCGCCGGCGGGGTCTCGCGCACCAGGAAGTCCTTGAGGTGCACGACCGCCGCGACCGGCAGCACCCGCTGCACCGCGCGCAGCGGGTCGTCGTCGAGGCAGACGAAGTTGCCGACGTCGAGCAGCGCGCGGAAGCCCGGGTGGTCGACCTCGTGCACCAGCCGCAGGATCCGCTCGCTGTCGTTGAAGGCGAAGCCGTGGTTCTCGACCATCGTCGTGATGCCGAGCGTCGCGGCGTGCTCGGCGACCGCGCGGCAGACCGGCACCACCTGCGCGAGCACCCGCTCGAACTCCGCGTGGTCGGCGTCCCGCCAGGCCCAGGGGACGACGTCGTGGCGGAGGTGCGTGATCCCGAGCCGGTGTGCGACGTCGAGGTGCTCGTGGACGCGGGCGACCTCGGCGTCGACGGTCGCCGGGTCCGAGAAGTCCGCACCGATCACGTGGTTCGCGAGCCCGATCCCGCGGGCGGCGGCGTGCTCGCGCAACCGGTCGACGAGCTCGGGCTGCCGGGGGAGGTCGTCGCCGAACCCGCCCGCGGCGATCTCGAGGTGCTCGCCACCGGCGTCCGCGACCCGGTCGACGACGTCGAGGATCGTCAGTGCACCGCGCTGGAGCGAGCGGGCGTAGCTGTAGGAGGACACTCCGAGTCGCATGGCGCGACCCTAGCCGCAGTCGGTGCGCCGCCACCAGGGGTGCTGCCCTGGCGTTGCGGGGACCACGGCAGGCGGCGGAAGAGCGGCATGAGCGGCTGCACCATCGGGCCGATCGCGAACGCCGCGACCACCGTGCCGGCCCCGACGTCGCCGCCGAGGAGCCATCCCACCACGACGACGGTGACCTCGATGACGGTACGGGCGAGCCACAGCGGCCAGCCGAACCGCTCGTGCACGCCGACCATCAGGCCGTCCCGGGCGCCGGTGCCGAGCCCGGCGCCGATGTAGCAGGCCGTCGCGACGGCGAGCAGCGCGAGCCCCGCGGCGAACAGCAGGATCCGGGGGACCAGGCCGTCGGGCTCCGGCACGAGCCAGAGCACCAGGTCGGCCGACGGGCCGATCGCCAGCACGTTGCAGAGCGTGCCGATGCCGGGCTTCTGGCGGAGCGGGATCCAGAGCAGCAGGATGACGACGCTCGACGCCACGGTGATGACGCCGAACGACCAGGGCAGCACGTTCTCCAGGCCCTGCGTCAGGACCGTCCACGATCCGACGCCGACCACGGCGCGGACCTGCAGCGCGGTCGAGGCGCCGTAGAGGAAGAGCCCGACGGCGAGCTGGACGGAGCGGAGCACGAGGGCGGTGGAGCGGCGCATGCACCGATGCTCCCGCCGGATTGGCCTGGCCGTCGAGAGCCAATCGGGCTAGCGTGGCCCCGTGCCCCCGGTCTCCCTCAGCGCCCGTGCCGCCGCCCTCCTGCTCGCCGACTGGCGGGACGGCACCGACGCCCCCGCGTACGAGGCCCTGTCCGACGCCGTCCGCGTGCTCGTCATCGACGGTCGGGTGCCGCTGGGCGTCCGGTTGCCCGCCGAACGCGGGCTCGCCGAGGCCCTCGGCGTCTCCCGGACGACCGTCGCGAACGCCTACGCCCGGCTGCGGGACGACGGGTTCGTGGTGTCGCTGCGCGGGTCCGGCAGCGTCGTGCACCTGCCGCGCGACCTGGCCGGTCGGCCCGACCCCGAGCGGCTCGGCGGCGTGGTGCCCGGGGACCTGCTCGACCTGCGGAAGGCCGCCCTGCACGCCGCACCCGAGGTCGCCGACGCCGTCGAGCGGGCGGTCCGGTCCGTGCCCGCCGCGCTCGCCGGCACCGGCTACGACACCGTCGGCGACCCCGGGCTCCGCGCAGCGATCGCGGACCGGTACACCGAGCGCGGGTTGCCCACCGACCCCTCGCAGGTGATCGTCACGATCGGTGCCCAGCACGCGATCGCACTGCTCGCCCGCGTCCTCGTGCGCCGCGGCGACACCGTGCTCGTCGAGTCGCCGACGTACCCGCACGCGCACGAGGCCTTCCGCGAGGCCGGTGCGCGACTCGTCGGTGTGCCCGTCGACGCCCGCGCCGGCTGGGACGCGGCAGCGCTCGAGACGACCCTGCGCCGGACGGCCCCGGCGGTCGCCTACGTCATGCCCGAGCTCCACAACCCGACCGGGGCGACCATGACGGCCGACACCCGGCGGCTGCTGCTCGACGTCGCCGCGACGACCGGCACGACCGTGGTCGCCGACGAGACGATGGGGGAGCTCCGCATCGACGGGGACCCCGCGCCGCCGCTCGCCGCGGCCGACCCGTCGGGCGCCTCGGTCGTGATGATCGGCTCCGCCGCGAAGGTCTTCTGGGGCGGCCTGCGCATCGGTTGGGTCCGGGCCGCACCGGAGCTCCTCCAGCGCCTGCTGCTCGCCCGCCCGACGGGCGACCTCGGCACGCCGGTCCTCGACCAGCTCGTCGCGCGCGAGCTCGTGCCGCGCACGGCGGCCGTCCTGGAGGGGCGGCGCACCTTCCTGCGCGCCGGTCGCGACGAGCTCGTGGCCGGCCTGCGCGCCCGGCTGCCGGAGTGGGACGTCCCGTCGCCGGCAGGCGGGTTGACGACGTGGGTCGGGCTCGGCCGTCCGGTGTCGAGCGCACTCGTCCTGGCCGCGCGGGCCGAGGGGGTGCTCCTGGCATCGGGTGGGGTGTTCGGCCCCGACGGCGGGTTCGAGCGGTTCCTCCGGGTGCCCTGGACGACGGCCGCGGCGGACCGGGAGCGCCTGGTCGACGTGCTCGGGCGCGCGTGGTCGCGGATCGGTGGCGAGGCAGCAGGCACCCGGGGGTCGCTCGCCGCGGTGGTCTGAACGCCCGGTCGTCCGCAGGTGCACGTTCGTCCACGGACCTGCGCCGGGCGGTCTGGTTCGCAGGTGGAACTGCGAGGATCGGCACGTGCACCTCCTCTCGGTCTTCAGCCTCCGGAACCGCGCCCTCATCGCGCTCGTCACGATCGTCGTCGCGGTGTTCGGCGGCGTCGCCCTGACGAACCTCAAGCAGGAGCTCATCCCGAGCGTCCAGTTCCCCCAGGTGGCGATCGTCAGCGCCTACCCCGGCGCGACGCCGGAGGTCGTGTCGAACGACGTCTCGACGAAGATCGAGCAGGCCATCCAGGTCGTGCCGAACCTCGAGTCGACGAGTGCGACCTCCTCGACCGGGCAGAGCGTGGTGTCCGCCTCGTTCGACTACGGGTCGAACCTGGCCAGCGCCGAGGACAAGATCCAGACCGCGGTGAACGCCCTGTCGCTGCCGGACACCGTGCAGACCCAGATCGTCACCGGGTCCTTCGACGACCTGCCCGTGCTGCAGCTCGCCGTCACCGCCTCGGGCAACCAGGAGCAGCTCGTCGACCGGCTGAACGCCACGGCGGTGCCCGACCTCGAGAAGCTCGACGGCGTGCGGCAGGCCGACGTCTTCGGCAACCCCGGCCGCCGCATCGTGATCACCCCGGACGAGGACGAGCTCGCGGCACGGGGGCTCACGACGCAGTCGATCTCGGACGCCCTCGACGACAACGGCACGCTGATCCCCGGTGGCACGATCACGCAGGACGGCACGACCCTCTCGGTGCAGACCGGGCAGCGCATCGCGTCGCTCGACGACATCCGCGGGCTGCCCCTGACGGCGTCGAGCGGGTCCGGGTCGTCCGGCTCGTCGGCCGGTGGATCGTCCACGGGCGGTGCTGCGACGGACTCCGGCAGTGCCGCGGGCGCTCCCGGCAGCACCGGCACGGCCATCGGCTCCGCGGGTTCCGGGGACGGCACCGCGGGCGGGACGGCCGCGGGCCAGGGCCAGACCGGTGCGACCGGCACCGGGACGACCGCGACCGGCGGTGCGGGCGGGAGCACCGCCTCCACGCCGACCTCGCTCGGTGACGTCGCGACGGTGCAGATCGAGGAGTCGCCGCGCACCTCGATCAGCCGCGTCGACGGCAAGACCGCGCTGACCATCGCGATCACGAAGACGCAGGAGGCGAACACCGTCGACGTCTCCGAGACGGTGAAGGCCGCACTGCCCGGCATCGAGGCCAAGGTCACCGGCGACCCGCAGTTCACCGTGGTGTTCGACCAGGCGCCCTACATCCAGCAGTCCATCGACTCCCTGGCGGAGGAGGGCCTGCTCGGCCTCGGGTTCGCGGTCGTCGTCATCCTGGTGTTCCTGCTGTCGTGGCGGTCGACGCTGGTGACCGCGATCTCGATCCCGACCTCGGTGCTGCTCGCCGCGATCGGCATGCAGGCCGCCGGTTACACCCTCAACATCATCACGCTCGCGGCGCTCACCATCGCGATCGGCCGCGTGGTCGACGACTCGATCGTCGTCATCGAGAACATCAAGCGGCACCTGCAACCCGGCGTCGACCGCGGGCGGGCGGTGCTCGACGCCGTGCGCGAGGTCGCCGGGGCGGTCACCGCCTCGACGCTCACGACCGTTGCGGTCTTCCTGCCGGTCGCGTTCGTCGCCGAGCTCGTCGGCGAGCTGTTCCGGCCCTTCGCGCTCACGGTCACGATGGCGTTGCTCGCGTCGCTGTTCGTGTCGCTGACGATCGTGCCCGTGCTCGCGTACTGGTGGCTCCGGGCGCCGAAGACGCACCGGCACGCGGCGGTGCCGACCACCGGATCGACCGAGACCGGGTCGACCGAGACCGTGCCCGCGAGCTCGTCGGCACCGGTGTCGGCTGCGTCCGGGGCGGCTGGACCGACGTCGACCGGGGCGCTGACCTCGGCCGACGACCTGCACGACGCCGGGACGTCCGACCGGCTGCGTCGCGGGTACCTGCCCGTCCTCCGCTGGGCGGTCGGCCGCCCGGCGCTCGTCCTCGTGCTCGCCCTGGTCGTCCTCGGCGGCACCGCAGCGGCCGTGCCCTTCGTCAAGACGAACTACCTCGGCGACTCCGGGCAGAACACCTTCACCGTGACGCAGGACCTCGAGCCGGGCACCAGTCTCGACGAGCAGTCGGACGCCGCGCGCAAGGTCGAGCGGGTGCTGCAGGACGTCTCCGGTGTCGAGACCGTGCAGACCACGATCGGGTCGAGCGGCCAGTCCATCCAGGCCGCGTTCGGCGGCGGCGCATCTGCCTCCGTGCAGTACAACGTCACGACCGACGCCGGGGTGGACCAGACGACGATCCAGTCCGAGGCCCGTGACCGTATCGAGCGGATCGACGGCGTCGGTGAGGTCAGCCTGTCGAGCGCCGGTGGCGGCTTCGGCGGGTCGAGCGACATCGAGGTGGACGTCACCGCGCCGACCCAGGCCGAGCTGCAGACCGCGGCGGAGAAGGTCCTCACCGAGATGCGCGGTGTCGACGGCACCACCGCGGCGTCGAGCAACCTGTCCGCCGCCGAGCCGTACCTGGCCGTCCGGGTCGACCGGACGAAGGCCGCCGAGCGCGGGCTCACCGAGACCCAGGTCGGCGGGATCGTCGCCGCTGCGGTCTCGCCGCGGGACACCGGCAGCGTCGAGATCGACGACGCCACCCTCGACGTCTACATCGCCGACCCGGAGCCGCCGACCACCATCGACGCGCTGAAGTCGCTGTCGATCCCGACCGCGAGCGGCGAGGTTCCGCTGACCGACGTCGCGACGGTCGAGCAGTCCGACGGTCCGACCACCATCACCACGTCGAACGCCGTCCGCACGGCGACCATCACGGTCACGCCCGACTCGACGAACCTCGGACAGGCGGTGCAGAACGTCACGACGGCCGTCGATGCCCTCGACCTGCCGAAGGGTGCGTCGGCGACGATCGGCGGTGTGGCGTCGAGCCAGTCGTCGGCGTTCAGCCAGCTGCTGCTCGCCGTGCTCGTCGCGATCCTGATCGTCTACGTGATCATGGTCGCGACCTTCCGGAGCCTGCTGCAGCCGATCCTGCTGCTGCTCTCGGTGCCGTTCGCGGCGACCGGTGCGCTGCTCCTGCAGATCGTGACCGGCATCCCGCTCGGGGTCGCGTCGCTCATCGGCCTGCTCATGCTCGTCGGCATCGTCGTCACGAACGCGATCGTGCTCATCGACCTCGTCAACCAGTACCGCCGCCGTGGGCTCCGCGTCCGCGAGGCACTGATCGAGGGAGCGACCCGCCGACTCCGGCCGATCCTCATGACGGCGCTCGCGACGATCTTCGCGCTGCTGCCGATGGCGGTCGGGCTGACGGGGAAGTCGGGCTTCATCTCGCAGCCGCTCGCCCTGGTGGTGATCGGCGGTCTGGTGTCCTCGACGCTGTTGACCCTCGTCGTGCTGCCGGCGCTGTACTCGGTGGTGGAGGGCTTCCGGGAACGCCGGGCCGACCGGCGGGCGGAGCGGGAGGCGGCAGCAGAGCACTGACACCGGGCGCCGGGGTCCGGACGCTCGAGGCGTCAGTCGCGGGTGCCGGACCGAGGGCGCCGGGTGTTGGGCGTCAGACGGCGGACGCCGGGGTCCGGATGCCCGAGACCCGCGTCAGTCGCTGGTGCCGGACTCCTCGGCGTCGACCTGCCGGAACCACGACACGAGCACGCAGGTCAGGGTCACGAGGAACACGACGGCGGCACCCTGGGCGGCGATCGCCATGTGCCCGGTGGCCGCCGAGTATCCGCCGAAGGCCACGGCGGCGGCGAACGACAGTCCGAGCAGCAGCTCCGCGTACGTCCGGACGGAGGTCCGGGTGGGCCACTCGGTGACGGGGCGCGCGGGACGGCTCGTGGTGTCGGTCACCCCTCGAGTGTGCGCGGACGCCCCATCCCGCCGCACACCCGAGTCCGGGTGCCACCCGCACGGGGCACGGCCCGGCCGGACCCGTCAGCGGAGGCGGTCGCGGAGGAACGCCACCACCCGCTCGCTCATCGCTCGGTCGAGCTGGGCGATCGAGTGCGCCGTCCCCTCGACCGCGACGAACGTCACGGGGACGTCGTGCTCGCGCAGGGTGGCGACGAACTCCTGCGACTCCCACAGCGGGATGAACTCGTCGGTGGAGTGCCCCACGAAGAACGGAGCGGTCTCGTCGGTGACGTGGTACCCCGGCGAGGCCGCCCGTGCCGCCGGGCACGTCGTGTAGTCCCGGCAACCGAGGTAGAGCAGCTGCTTCCGCTGGAACGACGCCGACACCCCGTCCGGCTCGGTCGACCGCGTCGTGAGGTCGGTCGGACCGCTGAGGTCGACGACCGCGCGGATGCGGTCCCCGGCGGCCCACGCGGCCGACTCGTGGTCGGTCACCGCGAGCATCGCCACGAGGTTGCCTCCCGCGCTGCCGCCGAAGAGCCCGACGCGGTCCGGGTCGATGTCGTAGGTCCCCAGCGTCGCGGGTCGGAACACCCAGTCGAGCGCTCGGCGGACGTCGTCGAGCCCCGCCGGGAACGGGTCCGTCGGTGCGAGGCGGTAGTCCACGTTCACGGTGACGAAGCCCTCGGACGCCAGGTACTGGCACACCGCCCGGTAGGCGGCCGTCGCCTTGTCACCGTGCGACCAGCTGCCCCCGTGGACGAGCATCACGGCCGGTCGGCCGCCGGCAGCACGGGTGTCCCGTGCGTCCGCGCGCGCAGTGGCGTCACCGGCCGGCGTCGCTGGCGTCGACGTCGGGGCCGTCGGGGTCGCCGTGGTGTCCGGTGCGCTGTCGGGCGGCAGGCACACGTCGAGGCGCTGCAGCGGTTCCCGACCGTAGGGCACGTCGGCGACGACCTCGATGCCGGGGTAGCGCAGCGACAGCGGGTAGATCACGGGGTCGGCGGTGACGACGTCGTCACGGTCGCCCGCCGGTGTGCCGCTGCACGACCCGAGCACGGCCGTCGCCACGAGCGCGGTGAGGAGCGCGAGCAGGGTGCGGCCGGTCTTCATCGACGTCCACGCTAATCCCGCCCGCTCGGCACTGCGTCCGCCGTCCGGACGAGCAGGCTCCTCCCTGCGGCCGAACCGGGCCCACCTGGTCCAACCGGGCGTACCTGGTCGAGCCGGGCGTACCTGGTCGAGCCGGGCGTACCTGGTCGAGCCGGGCACACCTGGTCGTCCCGGGCGTACCTGGTCGAACAGATCGACCAGGTGTGCCCGATCTCGCCAGGTACACCCGAAGTCACCGGGCGCCCGGGCCGCCCGATCTCGCCAGGTACGCCGGGATCCGCCGGGTGCCAGGATGGGCACGAGACCCGCAGGAGGACCCGTGAGCCGTCGCAAGGCCTGGAACACCGACCCCGAACCGCTGCTCCGCGTCGAGGATGGCTTCCGCCTCGACCGCGTCGACCCCGACGGCACACCGGGCTTCCCCGGCCGCAAGATCGACGGGCTCGAGGCCCTCGCCGCCGGTGCCGACCGCCTCGCCGCCCTGCAGGAACGCCTGCACGCCGCGAGCACCGCCGGCGACCAGCGTCGTGTGCTCCTCGTGCTGCAGGCGATGGACACCGCGGGCAAGGGCGGCATCGTCTCGCACGTCGTCGGCGCGGTCGACCCGAACGGCGTCCACTACGCGGGCTTCGGGGTTCCCACCGCCGAGGAGCGCGAGCACGACTTCCTCTGGCGCATCGAACGGCAGCTCCCCGCGGCGGGGCAGCTCGGTGTGTTCGACCGATCCCACTACGAGGACGTCCTCGTCCAGAAGGTGCGCGCGTTCGCCCCGCCCGAGGAGATCGAGCGTCGGTACGGCGCGATCGTCGACTTCGAGGACCGTCTGGTCGAGCGGGGCACGACGATCGTCAAGGTCATGCTGCACATCTCGAAGGACGAGCAGCGCGAGCGCCTCGGCGACCGGCTGGACCGCCCCGACAAGCACTGGAAGTTCACCCCGGGCGACATCGACGATCGTCTGCTGTGGGACGAGTACCAGCAGGCGTACCAGACGGTGTTCGAGCGCACCTCGACGGCCCGGGCGCCCTGGTACGTCGTCCCCGCGAACCGCAAGTGGTACGCCCGACTCGCCGTGCAGCAGCTCCTGCTCCGCGCGCTCGAGGACCTCCAGCTCACCTGGCCCGCCGCCGACTTCGACGTGGCCGAGCAGCGACGGCGGCTCGCGGAGTCCTGATCCCGCTCACGGTCTGGAGGCCCGGCACCCCTCCGCCCCGCGGCCGACGGCCCGCGCGCAGCCGGCAGCCGGTCGATCGGGCTGGCCAGGCGGGCTCGTGTCACGTAGACTCGCTCGGTCGGCCTTCGGCACCGCGGTATGTGACCGCGGGTCTCGTTTGGGTGTGTGTGCGCTCGAGGGCTGGATTCACGTCGATCCGCGACGGGAAGAACCCCCTCCCCGCTGAAGAGCCCCCGCCGATGTCGCTGCCGGGCGCTGTGGGACGTCTGCACCCCGGAAAGTAGCAATGGCCCCGTACGACAAGGGCGCGCGTCAGCGTGCCGACGACCGAGTCCGCCACGCGAACGGCACGCCCGCCGCTCGCAGCAGCAAGCACCGCGGGTACCGCGCCGCCGACCCGGCCCAGCCGCGGCAGAAGCAGCGCTGGGACGCCGAGGAGCGTCGCGGCCGCGCATCGCAGGGCGAGCGCCCGGCTCGCCCGAACTGGGAGCCGCGCGACGGCGGCCAGCGCCGTGACGACCGCGGCGGACGCGGGTTCGACCGTGACCGTGGTGGTCGTGGCCACGACCGCGACGACCGTGCTCCGCGTCGGTTCGACCGTGACGACCGTGCCCCTCGTCGTGACGACGACCGTGGTGCTCGTCGATTCGACCGCGACGACCGTGCTCCGCGCCGGTTCGACCGCGACGACCGCGCTCCCCGTCGTGATGACGACCGTGCCCCGCGTCGGTTCGACCGTGACGACCGTGCCCCGCGCCGGTTCGACCGCGACGACCGCGCTCCCCGTCGTGACGACGACCGTGCCCCGCGTCGGTTCGATCGTGACGACCGTGCCCCGCGTCGGTTCGATCGTGACGACCGTGCCCCCCGTCGCGATGACGACCGTGCCCCGCGTCGGTTCGATCGTGACGACCGTGCCCCCCGTCGCGATGACGACCGTGGTGCTCGTCGGTTCGACCGTGACGACCGTGCCCCGCGCCGGTTCGACCGCGACGACCGCGCTCCCCGTCGTGACGACGACCGTGGTGCCCGACGCCCCGACCGCGACGACCGTCCGCAGCGCCGGTCGTTCGACCGTGACGACCGTGCCCCGCGTCGCTTCGACCGTGACGACCGTGCCCCGCGCCGGTTCGACCGCGACGACCGCCCGCAGCGCCGCTCCTCCGACGACGACCGCGCGCCCCGCCGCGACCGCGACGACCCGCGCCCGGCCTACGTCCCCGCGGACGACGTCAAGCTCGAGAAGCTCCAGGCCGAGGCGACCGTCGCGGCCGACGTCGAGGGCGTGACCTTCGCCGACCTCGGCATCGGCGGCAACATCTCCCGCGCCCTGGCCGAGATGGGCGCCACGGCCCCGTTCCCGATCCAGGCGGCGACGATCCCCGACGTGCTGTCCGGCAAGGACGTCCTCGGCCGTGGCCGCACCGGTTCCGGCAAGACGATCGCGTTCGGTGCGCCCCTGGTCGAGAAGCTCATGGAGCACGGCGGCGGCACGAAGCGCAAGATGGGCCGCGCCCCGCGTGCGCTCATCCTCGCCCCGACGCGTGAGCTCGCCCTGCAGATCGACCGCACGGTGCAGCCGATCGCCCGTTCGGTGGGCCTCTTCACGACGCAGATCTACGGCGGTGTGCCCTACGGCCGCCAGGAGGGTGCCCTCGAGCGCGGCGTCGACATCATCGTCGGCACGCCCGGCCGGGTGCAGGACCTCATGAACAAGGGGAAGCTCGACCTCAGCGAGGTCGTCGTCTCCGTGCTCGACGAGGCCGACCACATGTGCGACCTCGGGTTCCTCGAGCCGGTGCGCGAGATCCTCTCCGCGACCGCCGAGGTCACCCCGCAGGGCAACCGCGCCCAGAAGCTCCTGTTCAGCGCCACGCTCGACGCCCAGGTGGCGTCGCTCGTGTCCGAGTTCCTGCACGAGCCGAGCGTCCACGAGGTCGCCGGCGAAGACCAGGCGTCCTCGACCATCGACCACCGCGTGCTGGTCGTCGAGCAGCGCCAGAAGGACCAGGTGCTCGAGGAGCTCGTCGCCGGCGACGGCAAGACGATCGTCTTCGCCCGCACCCGGGCTTACGCCGAGCGCCTGGCCGACCAGTTCGAGGACGCCGGCATCCGGGCGACCTCGCTCCACGGTGACCTCAACCAGTCGCGCCGCACGCGCAACCTGCAGCTGCTCACGAGCGGCCGGGTGAACGTCCTCGTCGCGACGGACGTCGCGGCGCGCGGCATCCACGTCGACGACGTGTCGCTCGTCGTGCAGGCGGACGCCCCGGACGACTACAAGGCGTACATGCACCGCTCCGGCCGCACCGGCCGTGCCGGCAAGGAGGGCACCGTCGTCACGCTCGTCCCGCGTGGCCGCGTCCGGAAGATCGAGGGCATCCTCGAGAACGCCGAGATCGAGGCGGACCTCGTGCAGGCCGCCCCCGGCGACGGCATCGTCGCGGAGCTCGCGGCGCGCTAGACGCGACCACCTCGACGGACGGGAGGCACGGAGCCAGCTGGCACCGTGCCTCCCGTCCGTCCGGAAGGGGTCAGCGGCTGAAGAAGAGCAGGCCGCGCACGTAGCCGGCCTGGCCGGCGTGCTGCGTGCAGTCGTCGAGGATGCTGACGAGCCGTGCGCCGCGGGTCACCGGCGGGTCCCAGGCGTCGTCGACGACGGCGTCGAGGTCCTCCGGCGCCAGCGTCGCGACGTACGCGACAGTCCGCTCGTGGACCGCGCGGAGGTAGCCGTTCAACAGGTCCGCCGAGGCGCGCACGCGACCGACGTCGTCGCGCGACATCCCGTACCCGAGCGCGTCGGCCGGGAACGGCAGGTCGAACCGATCGACCCAGCCGTCCGCGGTCCAGACCTGCTCGGAGCCGGCGAGGTCGGCGACCTGCGCGTCCTGCCCGCGAGCGATGTGCCAGGCGAGCCACGCGAGGGTGTTCGCGCCGGCCGCCGGGCGAGCGGCGAGCTGGTCCGCGGACAGACCGTCGAGCGCACGCTCGACCGTCTCGGGGACGCGGGAGAACGCTTCGGTGAGGAGTTCGGCAGGGGTCATGCGGCCGACGCTACGCGGCGGGTGCGGGCCCTGCTCCAGGGCACCGGTCCGCGCTCAGCGGGCGGTGGCCGCGCGGTGCCGCCGGTCGAGCGCTGCGCCGATGTCCTCGAGGGCAGCCGCGACGCCGTTCCGCTCGGTGGCGGGGACGGCCTCGCTGAAGGCCGAGGCGTACGCGGCGCTGACGGCCCGTGCGACGGCTGCGCCCGACGGCGTCAGGTGCACGAGGATGCTCCGCCGGTCGCCCGGGTTCGGGCGTCGCTCGAGGTGCCCGTGGCGCTCGAGCCGGTCGAGCAGCGAGGTCATCGCACCGGTGCTCAGCTCGAGGACGTCGCCGGCCTGCTTCGGTGTCGTCGCCTGCCCCTCCGATGCCGCGAGGTGCACCAGGAAGCGCGTGTCGGTGATGCCGAGGCCCTGCGCGGCGCTCTCGTGCGCGAGGACCCGAGCGTGCCGGACCTGCAGGACCCGGAAGGCCGCGATCATCCGTGCGAGCCCGGCGTCGTCCGCGGCCGTGCCGACACGGTGCGCCGGTGCCGGGTCGCCGATCGCGAGGTCGCTCGCGAGGTCGCTCTCGAGGTCGATCTCGACGTCGGGGGAGACCGGGGCCGGGGGGAGGCTGGTCGTGACGGTCAGGGGAGGCAGGGCGGGGGAGGTGTCCGTCACGGGGTGGCTCTTCTCGGGTGGTGATCGCGGCGGCGATCGACGGGACGCGGGCGGACCCGGGTCAGAGGTCCATGCAACAAGTATCTCAACGATTGAGACACCCCCCAACAATGGGGTCATTGCTTCCCTTGTCATCAACACGTTCGACAAGTAGCTTGATCGCCGTAGTACACAGGCACCGTAGCGCGACCAACCACCGCGGGTCCGGAGCCACCACCGATCAGAATCTCTCCTCCGGAGGACAACCATGTCCCGTGTGTCCCCTCGCGCCGCCCGTCTCGCCGCCTGGATCGCCGTGCCCGCCGCCCTCGTCGCCTCGGGCGTCGTCGTGTCGACCGCCTCGTACTCGGCCTTCTCGGCCACCACCACGAACCCCACCAGCAACTGGACCGCCGGCACCGTCGCGCTGTCGGACGACGACGCGAACACCGCGCTCTTCACCGCTGCGAACCTCAAGCCCGGCTCCGTCGACAGCAAGTGCATCACCGTGACCTCCACCGGGTCGCTGCCGTCGACCGTGAAGCTCTACGCGACCTCGCCGTCGACCTCGAGCGTGCTCGCACAGAACACCACGATCAAGATCGAGCAGGGCACCGGCGGCGGCCTCTCGTCGTGCTCGGGCTTCACCCCCGCGGCGACCGGCGGGACCCTCTTCGAGAACACGCTCCCGACCCTCGGGACGCAGGCGACGAACTTCGCCTCGGGCCTCGGCGCGTGGACCACGACCGGTGCCGCCAGCGAGACCCGGGTCTACAGGGTCACGTACACCGTCTCCGCGAACACCCCGAACGCGGCGCAGGGCACCAACGCCCAGATCGGTCTCACCTGGGAGGCCCAGAACAACTAGCAGGGCACCTCGCCCGTCACCACGCCCCCGGTCGAAGGCAGTCATGGTCAGCATCGCAGTGCACGGTGGTCACACCCCGCACGACGTGCTCCACGACGTCGTCGACTGGGGGCGTGTCGTCGTCGCGACCGCGGCTCGGGCCGTCGTCGCGACGCTCCTCGGGCTCGCGCTGTGGTCGGCCGCCCCGGCGCTCCTCGGCTGGCACCCGACCACCGTGATGACCGGGTCGATGGCACCGCGCCTCGCGCCGGGCGACGTCGTGGTGTCGCGGCCGGTCGCCTCGGCGGAGATCCGGCCCGGGCAGATCCTGCTCGCGGACGACCCCGACCAGCCGGGACACCTGCGGATGCACCGGTTCGTCGAACCCGGCCCGGACGGCACCGTCGTCACGAAGGGCGACGCGAACCCGCAGGTCGACTCGACGCCGATCGAGCGTTCCGCCGTGCACGGGGTCGGCTTCCTGCGGGTGCCGTCCGTCGCCACCCCGGTGCTCTGGGTCCGTGAGGGCCGCTGGGTCGAGGTCGGCACCGTCGCCCTCGCGCTCGTCGCGGTGCTCCTGCTCTGCACGGTCGACGCTCCGCTCCGTCGACGCGGTCCGCGGCACCGCGGCGACGGTGGGCACGCGGGTGACGGCGGGGCCGCGGGCCACGGCCGGGAGGCACGGCTCGCCTCCGCCGGGCAGGTCCCCCGCGGTGCTCACGCACCGGCGCACCGGACCCGACGGACGAGCCGCAGCAGCGGGGTGGTGCGCCGCGGCGTCGTCGCTGGGCTCGCCGTCATCGTCACCGGTGCGGCTGCCGTGACAGCCGGACCGGCGCAGGCCGCGCCCTTCGGCCGGACCACCGGCACCCTGGTCGGACTGACCGCCGGCGTCACCGCGAAGGCGACCGCCCTGACGTGCCGGAACGCCAACGGTTCGGTGGTGATCGGGTGGTCGTACAGCGGGGACGCGCCCCGGTCCTTCTCCGTCCTCGACACGACCGACGGCACGGTGCTCGCGACGACGACCAGCGGGACGGCCTCCGCCCAGACGGTGCAGCTCAGCGGACTGCTCGGACTCGGGGTGAACCACGCCGTGAAGGTGCAGACGAACGACCTGGGCTCGTGGACGGCGACCTCCACCGAATCGGTGCCGGTCAAGTTGGTGACGATCGCGGGCATCGGGACCGGGACGAGCTGCGGGCCCTGAGCCCGTGACTCCTGCACACCACCGCGCGGTGTTCCCCACGCCACAGCCGGAGCGCGGTGCCTCGGTGATGTCCCCGGCCGCCGCTACCGTGGCGGCATGCGGATCCTCCACACCGGCGACTGGCACCTCGGCCGCACGCTGCTCGGTGCGGACCTGCTCGGACACCAGTCGACCTTCGCGGACTTCCTCGTCGAGACCGTCCGCGACCGCGCGGTCGACCTGGTCGTCATCGCCGGCGACGTCTACGACCGTGCGATCCCACCGGTCGACGCCGTCCGGCTGCTCTCGCGGACGCTCGAACGTCTGGCCGAGACGGCGACGGTCGTGCTGACCCCGGGCAACCACGACTCCGCCGCCCGGCTCGGCTTCGGCGCGGGGGTCATGCACGACCGCGTGCGGATCCTGGCGGAGCCGACGGGCATCGGCACGCCGGTGCTGCTCGACGACGAGCACGGCCCGGTCGCCGTGTACGGGATCCCGTACCTGCACCCCGACCTGACGCGCTACGCCCTCGCGGACGTGCCGGACGAGCCCCTCGCCCGGTCCCACCAGGCGGTCGTCGGAGCAGCCACCGCACGGATCCGAGCAGACCTCGCCGAGCGCGCCGGCACCCGCAGCGTCGTCGTCGCGCACGCCTTCGTCGGCGGGGCTGCTCCGAGCGACAGCGAGCAGGACATCCGGGTCGGCGGGGTCGACCAGGTCGCTGCCTCGGTGTTCGACGGCATCGACTACGTCGCGCTCGGACACCTGCACGGACCGCAGCGCGTGGGCGCGGGGGACCGCATCCGGTACGCCGGGTCGCCGCTCGCGTTCTCGTTCGGGGAGCGGCAGCAGCGCAAGAGCGTCACCCTCGTCGAACTGGCGGCCGACGGTGGGGTCTCGGTGGAGCTGGTACCCGCTCCCGTGCCCCGGCGCCTGGTCGACGTCCGGACGAGCATGGAGGCGATCGAGTCCGGCGCGCACCGCGCGGACGCCGACGCCTGGGTCCGCGTCGCGGTCACCGACACCGTCCACCCCGAGCGGCTCTACGCCCGGGTGAAGGACCACTTCCCGCACGCGCTGGCGATCACGCACGAGCCCGCCGACCGCCCCGACCGGCAGGCGGCGCGGGCGGTCACGGCGACCTCCGACCCGGTCGAGGTCGCGGCCGACTTCGTCGCGTTCGCCACCGGCGCGACGCCGGGCGACGACGACCGCGCGGTCCTGACCGAGGCGTACGAGGCAGCGGTCCTCGCGATGCACGACGACCGGGGGCGCTGATGTACCTGCACCGACTCGAACTCCGGGCGATCGGGCCCTACCCCGAACTCGTGACGATCGACTTCGCGGCGCTCGCCGCCTCCGGGGTGTTCCTGCTCGAGGGCCCGACCGGCTCCGGCAAGTCGACCATCATCGACGCCGTGGTGTTCGCCCTGTACGGCGGGCTCGCGGGCGAGGGATCGACGCACGACCGCCTGCACAGCCAGCACGCCGACCCCGGGGTGGAACCCTTCGTGGAGCTCGTGTTCGAGACCGGTGCCGGCGTGTACCGGGTCCGCCGGACGCCGCAGTACGACCGGCCGAAGCAGCGCGGCGCAGGGACGGTGCGACAGCAGGCGTCGGCGCAGCTCTTCCGGCTCGCACACTCCGGCGACGTCGTCGGTGAGCCGGTGTCCTCGCGGATCCCGGAGATCGGGCTCGAGGTCGCTCGGGTCGTCGGACTCGACCGTGCACAGTTCCTGCAGACGGTCGTGCTCCCGCAGGGCGAGTTCGCTCGCTTCCTCCGGGCACCGGGCGAGGACCGCCGGAAGCTCCTGCAGTCGCTCTTCGGCACCCAGGTCTACGACCGCACGGCGGACGAGCTCGCCGCCCGCCGCCGAGAGGTCCAGGCCGAGGTGGAGTCCGCCGACGCCCGGGTGCGGGACGCGCTGAGCCGCTTCGCCCAGGCCGCCGGTGTCGTCGACGCCGACGAGGCCTCGGTGCCGGGGACCCTCGACGCGCTGCGCGCCGTGGCCACGGCGACCGCAGCAGATCGCACCGAGGCGGTCGCGGCGGCGGAACGCGCCCGGGTGCACGAGCACGACGTGGCCGCGCGACTGCAGGCCAGGGCGCGACGTGCCGTGCTCCTCGATCGTCGCCGCGCCCTCGACGACGCCGCACCCCGGGTCGAGGCCGCCCGCGCCCGGCTCGCGCTCGCCGAACGGGCCGTCCGGGTCACGACGCCGGCACAGGGGCTCGACGCCGCCCGTTCCCGTGCTGACGAGCACCGTCGCCGAGCGCACGACCTCCGTGCGCGCCTCGGTGTCCCGTCGGACGTCGACACCGCCGCACGCCGCACCGACCTGGCCACCTGCGTCGCGGCGGTCCGGCACCTCGTCGCGGTCGAGGCCACGCTCGACGACCGCCGACGAGCCCGCACGGACGCCGCCGACCGGGCCGCACTGCTCGTCCGACGGGTGGCCGAGCTCGACCGTGCGCTCGAGGCGCGTCCCGCCGGTCGGGCCGCGCTCGTCGAGGAAGCCCGGACCGCGGCCACCGCCGCGGGCGACGCCGAGGCCGCCCGAGCCGAGGTCGAGCGCCTCCGGCAGCTGCGCGCAGACCTCGACGCCCGTGACGCCGCAGCCGCCGCCGTGCACCGGGCGGAGCAGGTGGTGGCGGACCGCCGCGTCCGCGCCGAAGCGCTCCTGCGGACCGAGCAGGCCCTGCGTACCCGCCGCATCGCCGGACTGGCGGGCGAACTCGGCGCGGCACTCGTCCCGGGCGACCCCTGTCCCGTGTGCGGCGCGCTCGAGCACCCGGACGTCGCCCTGCCGCAGGACGACCACCCGGACGCAGCCGCCGTCGACGAAGCCGCCGACGCATCACGTGTCGCCGACGGCGCCCTCGCCGAGGCGGCGTCCGCGCTCGCCGTCGAGCGTGCCGCCCTCGAACGACTGCGCGCCGCCGTCGGGGAGACGGACGCCGACGCCCTGGCGACCCGAGCCGCGGCCGCCGACGCCCGCGTGCAGGCAGCCCACGCTGCGGCAGTCCGCGTCGCCGAGGTCGAGGGGCAGCGGACGGCGTACGACGACGAGACCCGGGCACTCGAGCGCGAGCACAACACCGTGCAGGCCGACCACGCCGTTCTCGTGGCGACGAGCGGGGCAGAGGGATCGCGGCTCGACCAGGACGCCGCTGCCGTGACGGACGCCCGACAGCGCGCAGCGACCGTCGCCGCGGGCTCCTGGGACGCATCCGCCGACACCGACGGCCGCATCGGTGGGACGTCGGACGACCGCTCCCTCGCGCAGCTGGTCCGGCAGCTCGACGACCTCGTCGCACGAGCCGACGAGGTCGCCGTCGCCGAGTCGCAGGCGACGACGGCGGCACAGGCCGTGCGCGAGCGGTCCGCCGAGGTCGACCTGGCGCTGACCGAGCAGGGCTTCGACACGCTCGACGCGGCCCGGGCAGCACTGCTCCAGCCGGATGCCTCGGCCGCGCTGCAGGCCGAGGTCGTCGCCGCCGAGCGGGAGCGTGCCGTCGTCGACGCCGGGCTCGTCGAACCGGCGGTGGTGGCGGCCGCCGCCGACGAGGGCTCCGCCGCCGGGGCCACCGTCGCGCTCGACCTGGACGCCGCCCGCACCGCGACCGTCGCCGCTGCCGAGCGTGCGGACGAGGCCACCCGCGCGGCGGTGTCCGCGTCCGACCGGTCGGAGGCCGCAGCCCGCTGTGCCGCCGAGGTGGTCCGGGCCGTCCGTGCTCGCGACGACACGTCGGCACGCAGCCGCGCCGTGGTCCGCCTGGCAGACGTCGCGAACGGTGTCACCGCCGTGAACCCGAGCGGGATCACCCTCGGTACCTACGTGCTCATGCGGCGCTTCGAGGACGTCGTCGCCGCAGCCAACGACCGGCTGCGGGGGATGCTCGGAGGGCGGTTCACCCTCGAGACGTCCGACGAGCGCGAGGCCGGGTCACGGGCCCGCCGGACCGGCCTCGCGCTGGCCGTCCACGACCACACCACCGACACCCGGCGCGCCCCGGGGAGCCTGTCCGGCGGCGAGACCTTCACGGTGTCGCTCTGCCTGGCACTCGGGCTCGCCGACGTCGTGCAGGCCGAGGCCGGCGGGGTCTCGCTCGGCACCCTGTTCGTCGACGAGGGGTTCGGCACGCTGGACCCGGAGACGCTGGACGACGTCATCGGGCAACTCGCACGCCTGACCGCCGGCGGACGGCAGGTCGGCATCGTGAGCCACGTCGAGGAGCTCAAGCAGCGCATCCCCGAGCGCATCGCCGTGCGGCGCACCGCCGAGGGCGGCTCGCGGGTCACGACCACGGTCTGACGGTCCGCGCGGGCAGCGGGCGGCGGGCAGCGGGCAGCAGACGTCGGACCGCAGACCGCCGCTGCGGACCTCGCGGGCGGTCGACGGACGGCTGTGGTCAGGGCGACGGCGGCGCGTCCACCGTGCCGTCGGGCGGCGGCAGGATGTCGGCGGCGATCCACGGGAAGACCCACGTGAACAGCGCGTACACGATCACCGCGAGCAGCACGAGCAGCTCGAGGACCTTCAGGGCAGCAGGGCCGGGCAGGATCCGCCAGACGAACGGGAAGATCACTTCGGCGTCTCCGAGAGTTCCTTGGGGGTGCCCTCCGAGACGGGCATCCAGTAGTCGAGCTTGGCGTGGGTCACGTAGCGCTCCTTGGCGGACCACATGGGGTGGCACGCGGTCAGGGTGAGCCAGCGGTCCTCGGCCGAGGGCGTGACACCCGGCTGGTTCGGCACCGGCGCGATCGTCTCGATCTTGTCCGGCGTGACGATCTGCGAGTCGGTGACCTTGTAGACGTACCAGACGTCGAAGTCCTTCTCCTCGTCGGTCACCCGGACGACGATCGCGTCGTCGGTCTTGAGCTCCGCGATCTGGTTGAGCGGCTTGCCGTACGTCACGCGGTGCCCGGCAACGGCGAAGTTGCCCTCGGCGCCCGGCATCGCGGTGTCCTGGTAGTGCCCGAGCCCGATCGTGTTGAGCACGCGCTCGCGGTCGGTGCCCTCACCGATCGGACGGAGGTAGTCGGCGCCGAAGCGGGGGATCTGCATCGTGCCGAACACGCTCGTGACCTCCGGCGGTTCGGCGAGCACGGGCGCCTCGCCCCGGTGCTCCGAGCCCTCGACCTTCGGCGCCGCGCGCTGCCCGAGGTCGTCGACGAGCTTCGTCTGCTCGTTCACGGCGACGACGTCCGTCCACCACGCGGTCCACACCACGTAGAGGCCCGTGCCGGCACCGGCGATGATCAGGAGCTCGGCCAGCAGCGAGACGAGCGCCCCGCCGACGGTCTGACGGCGTCGAGGGCGTCGTGGCGGCCGCGTGGCCTCGTCCTCGCGCGCCGAGCGGCGCGTCGGGGCGGTGTCGTGTGCGGTCACGGTGCTCCTGATCCGGATGGGGTGGTCGGACAGGTCTATCAGACCACGCCGACGAACAGGTGACGAGTCCTCGTACCTGTGGATGCCCACGGGGCCCGCTAGCGTGGACGGATGACCCCGGTGTTCCGACCGTTCCGCCCCGAAGACACCGAGGCGGTCGTCGCCCTGTGGGAAGCCTGTGGGTTGCTGCGTCCATGGAACGACCCGCGTCGTGACATCGCGCGGAAGGTCGCCGAGCAGCCCGAGCTCTTCCTGGTCGCCGAGCAGCCCGACCAGCCCGAGCAGCCCGAGCACGACGACGAGCGCACGGTCGTCGGCGTCGGCATGGCTGGGTACGACGGGCACCGCGGCTGGGTGAACTACCTGGCCGTCCGTCCCGACCTGCAGGGCTCCGGGCTCGGTCGCGCCTTCATGGCCGAGTTCGAACGGCTGCTCACCGAGCGCGGGTGCCCGAAGGTCAACGTGCAGGTGCGCGAGGGGAACGAGCAGGTCCTCGGGTTCTACGCCTCGCTCGGGTACGCCCCGGACCGCGCGGTCTCGCTCGGCAAGCGCCTCATCGCCGACGACTGACGCACGACGCCCGACGCCCGACGCCCGAGGCTCGACGCCCGCTAGGCCAGCGCCAGTCCGACCGCGGCCACGAACGCGAGCACGATCCCCGTCCACTGCACCGCGGTCAGCCGTTCGCGCAGCACGACGCCGGCGAGCACCACCGTGCCGATCGGGTACAGCGCGTTGAGGACGCTCACCACCGGGAGCGTGGCGTCGCCCGAACCGACGTGCAGCGCCGCCTGGATGCAGGCGTTCGCGAGGGCGTCGAGCACCCCGCACGCCACCACGGCGACCACCGTCGGCCGTGACCAGCGCGGCCAGCGGAACGGACCCCGCCACCGCACCGGCCCCGACCGCGCCGCCACCGCGACCGCCACGGCGCCGAGCAGCACCGCCTGCACCACCCGCCCGACCAGGAGCGTCGCGACCCCGGCGTCCCCGGGTGCCGCGTCGTACGCGAGCACGATCCCGCCGAACCCGCACCCCGCCACCGCTGCCGTGGCCACCCCGACCGCGGTCACCCGTGCACCCGAGGAGTCCCGCACCGCCGCGACCAGCACGACCGCGAGCACCGCGACCACGAGCGCGACCGACGCCGCGAACGACAGCACCGTCCCGCCCAGCAGCGCGACGACGACCGGGGTGAGTGCGGCGAACACCGCCGTCAGCGGCGACAGCACGCTCATCGGGCCGACGGCCAGCGCCCGGTACAGCAGCAGCACCGCCACGGACCCGGAGACACCCGCGGCCGTCCCCGCGACGACCGCGCCGGTCGAGAACGCCGCGCCCACGAGCGGCACCCCGGCACCGAGCGGGACCAGCCCGACCGCCGCAGCGGCGGCCGCGACGACCACGGCCCGGACCCGGCGTGCGGCGAGGCCGCCGAGGAAGTCGGCCGCCCCGTAGACGACCGCACCGGTCAGGCCGAGCAGGACGGAGAGCACGGCTCCCATCCTGCCCGTGCCGGTAGCCTGCGCGGGTGAGCGTTCCCTACCACCGCCTGCCCCGTGTCGATGCCCGTTGGCGCTGGTGGCGTCCGCTGGTCGCGCTCGCGTTCCTCGTCGGGTACTACGTCGTGACGCAGATCGTCCTCGCGGTGGCGTACTTCGTGCCGATCGGTGCGACGCAGGGCGCCGAGGGGCTGATCGGGTTCCAGGACGACCTGACGAGCGGCGCCCTCGACCCCACGGACCCGCTCATCCTGTCGCTGACCCTGCTGTCGCTCGTGGTGCTGCTGCCCGGCATCCTGCTCGCGGTGAAGATCGCCCGGATCGGCCCGGCGGGCATCCTGTCGTCGACGCGCTTCCGGGTGCGCTGGCGGTGGACGCTGTGGTGCCTGCTCCCCACGCTCGTCATCGCGATCCCGATGTTCCTGCTGCAGACGTGGGGGATGTTCTCGTTCGACGGCGGCTTCGGCTGGGACCATGACGCCATCGGGCAGTCGACGGTCTCGCCCGCCACCCTGACCTTCACGATCGTGATGGTCCTGGTGCTCGTGCCCTTCCAGGGTGCAGCGGAGGAGTACGTCTTCCGCGGTTTCCTGGTCCAGACGATCGCATCGTGGATCCCGGTGCGGATCGTCGGCGTCGTCGTCGCCGTCGCGGTGTCGACGGTCGTGTTCGCCGCGGGGCACATCCCGAACGGCTACAACGTGTGGGGCATCCTCGACGTCGGCTCGTTCGGGCTGATCGCCGCGATCATCGTGCTGCGGACCGGGGGCATGGAGGCCACCGTCCTCCAGCACGCCTTCAACAACATCATGATCTTCGTGCTGCAGGCCCCCGGCTGGTCGAAGGTCGACCTCGACGCCTCGGACGGCACCGCGGGTGGCTTCCTGGTCACGCTCGCGACCTCGCTCGCGTTCTGGGGCATGATCGAGCTCCTCGCGTGGTGGCGGGGGCTCGACCGTCGCTTCCCGGGACACGAGGCGCCCCGCTTCCGCGGTCCGGTTCCGGTCTGGGCGGGCGGTCGGCAGTGGACCCTGCCGGGAGGCACGGGCTGGGCAGCCGCACCGGCCCGCGGTCCCGAGACGGACCGGGACACGTCGGCGGCCGGCCCGGACGACGCGGTGCCTGTGGACGAGACGGTGGGTGTCGCCCCGCGCTCGTAGGCTGGGTGCATGAGCACGACGACCACGACCTCGCCGTCGCGGGCTGCCGCGCTCGACGTCCTGCACCGCGTGTGGGGGTACGACGCCTTCCGCGGCGAGCAGGCCGCGATCATCGACCAGGTCGTCTCCGGCGGCGACGCGCTCGTGCTCATGCCGACCGGTGGCGGCAAGTCGCTCTGCTACCAGGTGCCCGCGCTCGTCCGTGACGGCGTCGGCGTGGTCGTCTCGCCGCTCATCGCCCTCATGCAGGACCAGGTCGACGCCCTCGCCGCCAACGGTGTCCGCGCCGCGTTCCTCAACTCCACCCAGGGCCCCGACGAGCGCGCCCGGGTCGAACGGGCGGTCGTCTCCGGCGAGGTCGACATGCTCTACCTCGCGCCCGAGCGCCTGCGACTCGAGTCGACCCGATCCCTGCTCGACCGCGCACGCATCGCCCTGTTCGCCATCGACGAGGCACACTGTGTGGCCCAGTGGGGCCACGACTTCCGCCCCGACTACCTCGAGCTCAGCGTGCTGCACGAGCGCTGGCCGACGGTGCCGCGCGTCGCCCTCACCGCGACAGCGACGCCGCAGACCCACCGCGAGATCTCCGGCCGCCTCGGGCTCGACGACGCCGCGCACTTCGTGGCCGACTTCGACCGGCCGAACATCCAGTACCGCATCGAGCCGAAGACCGGTGCGCTGCAGCAGCTGCTGACGTTCATCCGCACCGAGCACAGCGGCGACGCCGGGATCGTCTACTGCCTGTCCCGCAACTCGGTCGAACGCACCGCGGCCGCCCTCGCCGACCAGGGGATCCCGGCGCTGCCGTACCACGCCGGCCTCGACGCGAAGGTCCGTGAGCGCAACCAGTCGACGTTCCTCCGTGAGGACGGCATCGTCATGGTCGCGACGATCGCCTTCGGCATGGGCATCGACAAGCCGGACGTGCGGTTCGTGGCGCACCTCGACCTGCCGAAGTCGGTCGAGGGGTACTACCAGGAGACCGGCCGTGCGGGTCGTGACGGGCTGCCCTCGACGGCGTGGCTCGCCTACGGGTTGAACGACGTCGTGCAGCAGCGCCGGATGATCGACCAGTCCGAGGGCGACGCGGCGCACCGGCGGCAGCTCAGCGCCCACCTCGACGCCATGCTCGCGCTGTGCGAGACGATCGAGTGCCGCCGGGTGCGGTTGCTGGCGTACTTCGGGCAGGAGTCCACGGCCTGCGGGAACTGCGACACCTGCATTGCGCCGCCCGAGCCGTGGGACGGCACCGTGCCCGCGCAGAAGTTCCTGTCGACCGTGGTCCGGCTGGAGCGTGAGCGCGGCCAGCGGTACGGCGTCGCGCACCTCGTGGACATCCTGGTCGGCAAGCAGTCGCCCCGCGTGCAGGAGCTGCGGCACGACTCGCTCGCCACGTTCGGCATCGGCAACGACCTGGGCGAGGGGGAGTGGCGTGCGGTCGCCCGGCAGCTCCTGGCGCAGGGCTACGCGGCGGTGTCGGGCGACGGCTTCGGCACGATCGTCCTCAGCCCCACGAGCGCCGAGGTCCTGAGCGGTCGTACGCGCGTGCTGATGCGTCGCGACCCGGTGAAGGCTCCGCGGGGTCAACGGGTGCGACGTCAGGCGGTCACCGACGTGCCGCAGGAGGCGCTCGGCCTGTTCGAGGCGCTGCGTGCCTGGCGTGCGGCGCAGGCCCGGGAGCAGGGGGTCCCCGCCTACGTGGTGTTCAACGACGCGACGCTGCGGGGGATCGCTGCGGTGAAGCCGGCGGACGAGGACGCCCTCAGCGAGATCTCCGGCATCGGCGGCGCGAAGCTCGAGCGGTACGGGCGCGCGGTCCTCGACGTGGTCGCAGCGCACGCGGACTGAGCCGCCGGCGGTTGCCGCGCAGATGCATTCCGCAGACGGAATGTGGCCCGCCCGACGCTCACTACACTCGGAACCTCCCACGACGAGGAGGCCCGGTTGCCCGGTACGACGAAGTTCGCCACCACGATGAGCCGTGCGGTGGTGACCCCGCTCGCGCGCCTGGTCTGGCGACCGCGCATCGTGGGACGGAAGAACGTACCGAAGCACGGGCCGGTCATCCTGGCGAGCAACCACCGGTCGTTCATCGACTCTCCGGCGATCACCCTCATGGCGCCGCGCAAGGTGTCGTTCCTGGCCAAGCAGGAGTACTTCACCGGGACCGGTGTGCGTGGTGCGGTTTCGCGCGCGTTCTTCGGCGGGATCGGTGCCATCGGGGTCGAACGCGGAGCGGGAGCCGCGGCGCAGCACGCCCTCGACCTCGGGCTCGAGCGGCTCGAGGCCGGCGAGGCCTTCGCCATCTACCCCGAGGGCACCCGGTCCCTCGACGGTCGGCTCTACAAGGGTCGGACCGGCGTGGCCTGGTTGGCGCTGACGAGCGGGGCGCCGGTGGTGCCGGTCGCACTCACCGGCACCGAGGACGTACAGCCCGTCGGCTCGCGGCTGCCGCGGCTCGCCCGCGTCACCATCGAGTTCGGCGCACCGATGGAACTGTCCCACTTCGGCGAGGCGTCGTCCGGCCGTGCGCGGCGCCACGCGACCGACGCCGTGATGGACGCGATCCAGGCGTTGAGCGGGCAGGAACCCGCGAACGCCTACAACAACCCGCCGTCGACGATCGTCGAGCGGGTCAAGCAGGTGCTGCGGCGCGACGACCCGACGCAGGCGGTCGAGCCGGACTGATCTGGAACGCGCTATTGCACATTCGGAATATCAGTGGTTGAATCGTCCTCGTGCCCGAGGCACGAGCCCAGTCGGACCGCTCAGGACGGCCCGATCCACCACTGACCGGAAGGCAAGCAGCATGTCCTCCACGCCCCTCTTCGACTCGATCTCGCGTCGGGCCTCCCGCGCCGCGACCACGGCTCCGGAACAGGCCCAGCCCGCGGTGACCCTTCCGGCGGCACCGGCACCGGCACCGGCACCGGCCCCGACGGCGACGCCCGCTCCGGCAGCAGCGGTCTCCGTCACCGCCGCACGCACCCGGGTCGTCCCCGCACCCACCTCGCCGCTGACGGCCCCCGTGTCCCCGATGCGGTCCGCCCTGGTGCCTGCTGCCCTCGTCGCCGCGATCGACGAGATCCCGCAGCGGGTCGGGACCGCGCTCCCGAACGAGGTCGCCGTCTCGCCCGACCAGCTCGCCCTGGTCGAAGCGGTGACCGACGCGATCACCCGCGCGGTCGTCGACGCCGTCGTCGGGGAGCTCGAGCGCATCACGCGCGACGGCGTCGTCCGCGGCTGAGCCGACCGGCACCGCCACCGATGACGGACGACGTCCGAGCGTCCCGACGCACCCGATCCCGACACACCCGATCCGATCTCCCGACACGATGACGACGACCACGACCGACAGCGCCCCCGGTTCGGCACCGACGGCACCGATCCGCCCCCGCGGAGCGGCCCGCCGAGCGGCGAACGACGCAGCTGCCCGGTCCGTCCGTGTCGGCCACCAGACCGCCGGGGCGGCGGTCCCCCCTGCCGCCGCCTCGGTGTCCACCACCACCACCATCGACGGCGCTCGGTCCGGAGCAGCCCTGCCGAGTCGTCGTGACCTCCGCGCCCCTCGCCGGTCCGCCGATCGTCCCGGCAGGCTCGGCAGGCTCGGCAAGCACGGCAAGCACGGCCTGCGCGTGCCCGACCTGCGCGTGCCCGACCTGCGCATGTCCGGGCGACCCGGGCGTGACCGGCACGTCCCCGAGCTCCGCCGGGGCGTCGCTGTCGGTCGGCCTCAGCGTCCCGCGGCGCTGCCGGCGGCCCGATCGGGGTCGTCCTCGCGACTCCTCCCGGTGACGGCGTCCGCCCTCGCAGCCTGCCTGGTCGTCTCCGTGTCGACCCCGGCCGCCGCACTCGACGACCCCACCGGGTTCGGTCTCGGCGCCGCACCCGCATCCGCACCCGCGCACCAGGTCGCCCCGGCGCCGGAGCAGCACTACCGCGTCGCGTCCGGCGTCACCGTCACCGTCATCCGCGACGGCTTCGACGTGCAGGCGACCCGGGCGGGTGGCGATCGACACGGCCGCGTGCAGATCACGACGGGCTCGGACGTGGTCCGTCCCGTCGCGGGGACGATCCCGACCGCCGGAGGCTTCGGCGGTCGGCAGGTCGCCGGGTGCGGTGCGTGCTCGACGAACCACCACGGGCTCGACTTCGCCGCGGCATCCGGGACGCCCGTCGTCGCCGCGATGCCCGGACGGGTCGTGTCCGCCGGGCCGCTCGGCGGGTACGGCAACCAGGTGCTCCTCGCACATCCGGACGGCACGCAGACGCGGTACGGGCACCTGTCCCGCATCGACGTCCTGCCCGGGCAGACGCTGTCGGCCGGCGAACAGCTCGGCGCCGTGGGCAGCACCGGGGTCTCCACCGGCCCGCACCTGCACTTCGAGGTCATCGTCGGCGGGACGCCGATCGATCCGGCCCCGTGGCTCGCCGCTCGCGGCCTGCTCTGAACGGGTCGCACCGGCGACGGGTGTCGGCGTCCGCACGCCGACCGGGCCAGGCTGGTCGGGTCAGGCTGGTCGGGCCGCGCAGGCGTAGCGTCGAGAGCGACGTCGGCAGGGTGCCGGACGCAGGACGGAGACAGTGGTGCGCGTGACGGTGCTGGGTACGGGGACGATGGGTGCAGGGGTCGCGGGGTCGCTGCTGCGCGAGGGCCACCGGGTGACCGTGTGGAACCGCAGCGCCGACAAGGCCCGCCCGCTCGGCGACGCCGGCGCCACCGTGGCGACGGACGCTGCCGCGGCGGTGAGCGACGCCGAGGTCGTCCTGCTGACGCTCTTCGACACCGATGCGGTCGTCGACGTCCTCGAGACCGCTGCCGGGGACGCTCCCGCGGACGCCGTGTGGGTGCAGGCCTCGACCATCGGCGTCGCGGGGACCGAGACCGTGGTGCAGTTGGCCGAGAAGTACGGCATCACCCTCGTCGAGGCGATGATGCTCGGAACGAAGGCCCCGGCGGAGCAGGGCAAGCTCACCATGCTGGCCGCCGGCCCGTCGGACGTGCTCGACCGTGTGGACCCGGTGCTCGACGCCATCGGGGCGAAGACCGTCCGCGCGGGGGAGCGGGTCGGCGACGGCACGGCCCTGAAGCTCGCGGCCAACGCCTGGGTCGCGTCGATCACCGCCGCCACCGGCCAGTCGCTCGCGATCGCCCGTGCGCTCGGACTCGACCCGCAGCTGTTCCTCGACGCGATCGACGGCACCGCGAGCGACTCGCCCTACGCGCACACGAAGGGTGCAGCGATGATCGGCGGTGACCTGGCGCCACAGTTCGCCCTCGACGGCCTGCGGAAGGACATCGGGCTGATCGGCGACGCGGCACGGACCGCGGGGGTGTCGACGACCCTCCTCGACGCGCTCGACCGGGTCTACGCCGACGCCAGTGCAGCCGGGCACGGCGCCGACGACATCGCTGCGGTGGGCACCGCCTTCGCCGACGACCAGCGGTAGGCCGCCAGCCGGGTCAGTCTCGGCGCAGCCAGCGCAGCACGGCGCCGCGGAGCCGTCCGACGGCCTCGTCGTTCATCGTGTTCGCCAGGTCGAAGGCCTCCCGCGCGGGGTCGGCGCCGTTCCGGATGCGCCGGAGTGCGGCGTCGGCCCGGGCACGCGCGTCGAGCTCGGCGAGCGGCATGTCGTCCTCGGGGTCGCGCGCGTGCTCGCGGCCCGGCTCCTGCGACCGCGGACCGAGCGGTGGGACCCCGACGGGTTCGTCCGGTGCGCTGGGCATGGGACGAGGCTACGCGGAGCGCTCCGTGTCGGCCGCGTCCTCGTCGTGGTCGACGACCCGGGCCATCTCCTCGAGGAACGCGACGATGACCGACATGTCGGTCTGGGGCAGGTGCTCGGCGACCTCGATCGCGCGCGTGTCGAGCTGGTCGATCACCCGCAGCACCTGCCGCATCGACCCGCCGGACGCGGTGAGGATGACCCCGCGGCGGTCGTGGGGGTCGGGGTGTCGTTCGACGTGACCGCTGCGGACGAGTCGGTCCACGAGTGCCGACGTCGACGCCGGCGTGATCTCGAGTCGGTCGGCGAGTTCCTTCGCGTTGACGGAGCGTCCCTCGGACTCGGCGTCCAGCAGGACCCGGAGCGCGAGCAGTGCGTTCTCGCCGATGCCGAGTGCCTCGCGCGCCCGGCGCTGGGCAGCGCTCTCGGCACTCCGGTACCTACGGAGCGCGTTCAGTACGTCCACCGCGTCGACCCTGGATCCTGACCCGTACCAGAAGCCCGTGGTGGTGTTCGTCACCTCGGTCGTCATACGGACAATGCTAGACGCTCTAGTTAGATTGTCTAGCGAGTGTCCCCTGGGAGCGCGTCTGCCGGATGGCTCGCAACACCCGTGACGCGGTCCCGAAACACCGCCGCAACGCCCGCTCGGTAGCTTCGCCGCATGCAGGAGCCGACGTGCTGAGCCGACTCGCGGGGAGCGTGTTCCACGTCGGGAGCGCGGTGGAGCGGGCCGACGTGGTCGCGAGGATGCTCGACGTCTACGTCGTCCGGCCCGACGCGGGTGTGGTCGAGGAGGAGTCCACGGTCGGCTCCGTGCTGCACCGCGTCGTGGGGGCACGCGCGCCCGCACGACGCCGTGAGCGTGCGGCCGTCGTCGAGTCGCTCGCGCTCGACCGGCACGAACCCGCCTCGGTCGCACACGCGGTCGGTGTGGCACGGGACCACGCCCGTCGCGCGCGCGAGGTCGTGTCCACCGAGCTCTGGGACTGCCTCGACGTCACCCGGTCGCGCATGCCGCGCAAGGTCGCCGTCGACCGGGCGCACGAGTTCCTCGCGTGGGTGCGGGAACGGAGCGCGCTGGCCGTCGGCGTCGTCGAGGGTGACGTCAGCCGCGACGAGGTGTGGGAGTTCTTCACCCTGGGCAGGTCCCTGCTGCGGTGCGGCCTCACGGCGCGGTTGCTGGCGTCGTCGCTCGTCGATGCGGGGTCGGCGGCGTCGTGGACCACCGCGCTGCGGGCGTGCGGTGCCGGCGAGGCCTTCCGGCGGGGGCGCGACCACCACGGCGTCGATCCGCGGGACGCCGCCGGGTTCCTGCTCCACGAGTCGCACAGTCCGCGGTCGCTCGCGTTCCTCGCGGCGCGCGCCGACGACTGCCTCGCGGACGTCGCGCCCGCCTGCGTGGGGGACCAGGTCGCCGCGTTCCGGGTCGCGCGTTCGGCGCTCGGACGCGTGGAGGTCGGTGCTCCGGACCGGATCCGAGCCGCCGCCGAGGGACTCGCCGCCGCGGTCGACGCCGTCGTCGCGGCGCTCGAGGACCGCGTCTTCACGGTCGCGACCCCCGCGCGCTGAGCTGCGGTCGTCGGGCGGGGCACAGCGCCGGACGGGAGGATCGTGGCGGGCTGGCACCGTGCCTCCCGGCCGGCATCCCGTCGCGGTGCGCGCGCGGCGGGGGTGGCCCGTGCCTCCTGGCCGACGGTCCCGACGCTCAGACCGAGCTGGACCGGTCCGCCACCGCCTCGTCGCGCTCCAGGTCGCGCCGCAGCGCGGCACGCGACGCCCGCGTGCCGACCACCGGCACCGCGTGCGTGACCGCGAGGTGCAGTCGGGCGTCGGCGTCGTACCGCAGCCGCAGGTGTTCCCAGCGGACGAGCCAGACCAGGGCGATCGCGAGCGCGACGAAGCCCGACGCGGCTCCCACCACGATCGCCCAGCGTGGCCCCCACGCATCCGCGACGGCGCCCACCACCGGGGCGCCGATCGGCGTGCCCCCGGCGAAGATCGCCATGTACAGCGCCATCACGCGACCGCGCATCGCGGGCTTCGTGGTGGTCTGCACGAGCGCGTTGGCCGTGGTCATGAAGGTGAGCGAGGCCAGGCCGACGAAGACGAGCACGACCGCGAAGGTCCAGTACGTCGGGGCGAGGGCCGCCGCCGTGCACGCCAGGCCGAAGCCGGCCGAGGCGACGACGAGGGTCCGCATCCGCGGGCGGTCCCGCCGGGCGGAGAGGAGCGCGCCGGCGACCGAACCGATCGCCATGACGGAGTTCAGCAGGCCGAACTCGCCGGCACCCTTGCCGAACTCGACCCGCGCCATGGTCGAGGTGAAGATGGGGAAGTTCACGCCGAAGGTCCCCACGACGAAGATCATGCAGAGCACCACGATGATGTCCGGACGGGTCCGCACGTAGGTGAAGCCGGCGAGGATCTGCCCCTTCCCGCGCTTCGCGCGCACGCGTTCGGCGAGCTGGGCTGGGTCGACGAAGCGGAGCGCGACGAGGACGGCCAGGAACGAGCCGGCGTTGATGACGAACACCCAGCCGGACCCGATCGCGGCGATGAGCACCCCCGCGACCGCGGGCCCGATGAGCCGGGCGGCGTTGAAGGACGCCGAGTTCAGCGCGACGGCGTTCGAGACGTGCTCGCCCTGCACGACGTCGGAGACGAACGCCTGCCGGATCGGGGTGTCGAACGCGGCGACGATGCCGAGCGCCAGGGCGAAGCCGTACAGGGACCACAGGGTCGCCGTGTCGGTGAGGACCATGATCCCGAGGCCGAGCCCGAGGGCGCCCATGAGTCCCTGCGTCAGCATGAGCATCCGCCGCCGGTCGAAGCGGTCCGCAGCCAGGCCGGTCAGCGGGAGCAGGAGCAGCTGCGGACCGAACTGCAGCGCCATCGTGATGCCGACCGCGATCGCGTCGTTGTCGGACAGCTTCGTCAGGACGATCCAGTCCTGGGCGGTGCGCTGCATCCAGGTGCCGACGTTGGAGACCAGGGCCCCGGCGAACCAGATGCGGTAGTTGCGGGTGGACAGGGAGCGGAACAGGGCGGTCACTGCTGGGCAAGCCTCCTCATGATCTCGGTGGCCTCGGCGAGGGTGCGGCGCTCGGTGGCGGTCAGGGTCGTGAGGCGCGGGGAGAGCCAGTCGTCGCGGCGGCGCCGGGTCTCCTCGACGAAGGTCGCTCCGGCCGGGGTCGCGGCGAGCAGGACCTTGCGGCGGTCGTCGCCGTGGTCGACCTTCGACACGAGGCCGCGGTCCACGAGCACCGCGATCGACTTCGTCATGCTCGGCGGTGTGACGCCGTCCTGCCGGCTGAGCTCGGCGAGGGTCATGGCGCCCTCGCGGTGCAGTCGCGCGAGGGCCGAGAACTGGCCGTCCGTCATGCTCGCGTCGACCTTCTGTGCGCGCAGCGTCCGGGACAACCGGGCCACCGCGACGCGGAGGTCGGTGGCGAGTGAGGTGTCGGGCACGACCGTTAGCCTACCTCATTAGTTCAGCGAACGAACTGGTCTGCGCGAGGTGTACGCTGCGTACGCAACACGTGTTGCTTTGTGCACGATCGACGGAACGTCGAGGAAGAAGGAGAACATGTCCGAGTTCGAGGGCAGGGTCGCCGTCGTCACCGGTGGCGGCAGCGGCATCGGGGCTGCGATCGCGAAGGAGCTCGCGGCCGCGGGCGCGCGGGTCGTCGTCACCGACATCAAGGCCGAGGCCGCGCAGCGCGTCGTGGCCGAGATCGAGGGTGCCGGGGGCACCGCGAGTGCGTTCGAGGCGAACTCCGCGGTCGCGGGCGACAACGAGCGGATGGTCCAGCACGCGGTCGACACCTACGGCGCGCTCCACCTCGCGGTGAACAACGCCGGCATCGGTGCGGCTCCCCAGCCCATCGGCGAGTACGACGTCGAGGCGTGGGACCGGGTCCGCGCGGTCGACCTCGACGGCGTCTTCTACGGGCTCCGCTACGAGATCCCGGCGATCCTGGCTGCCGGTGGTGGCGCGATCGTGAACATGGCGTCGGTGCTGGGGTCGGTCGGCATCGCGCACAACGCCGCGTACGTGGCGTCGAAGCACGCGCTCGTCGGGCTGACCAAGGTCGCGGCGCTCGAGTACACGGCGCAGGGTGTCCGCACGAACGCGGTCGGTCCCGGGTTCATCGACACCCCGCTCGTCCGGTCGTCGCTCTCCGCCGAGGAGCTCGCGGCGCTCGAGGGTGAGCACGCGGCGAAGCGGCTCGGTACCGATGCCGAGGTCGCAGCGCTCGTGCTGTTCCTGCTGAGCGACAAGGCCTCGTTCATCAGCGGCAGCTACCACCTGGTCGACGGCGGGTACTCCGCGCACTGACCCCGGAGCGGGTGTACTTGGTCGGATCGGGCGTACCCGGTGAGAACGGGCGTACCTGATCGCAACGATCGACCAGGTACGCCCGTTCTCACCTTCCATCGCAGGTGCGATGGGAAAGAACGGGCGAACGGGAGGCGCGGCGCGGCTCGAGCGCGCCGTCTCGCCAGCGCGGACGCGACGAGCATGGTGGCGCGCCTGGTCGGTCCGGGCGTACCTGGTCGGTCCGGGCGTACCTGGTCGGAACTTCCGGTCAGGTACGCCCGTTCTCTCCATGCATCGCGAGTGTCATGGGAAGGAGCGGGCAGACAGGAGGCGCGACCCGAGTCCCCGACGTCGAGCACGCTGGTCGCGCCTCCCCGTCCCGGCGCGTGGTGCCGATGGACCGTCGGCTCGCGTCGGGCGCTCAGCCTGCGTCGGGCGCGAGGATCGCGTCGTGGGGGAGCAGTGCGTGCACGCCCCAGGTCCGGTTCGCGACCTGGGTGACGCGCATGCTCACCGCGACGCTCGCCATCGCCAGTGCCTGCCCGCGGGTGATCCCGTGCAGCCCGACGATCCAGTCGACCATCCGGTCGAGCGCCGTCGTCGTCGCCGTGTTGAGGTCGGCGTCGAACCCGAACGTGATGTGGCCGGCAGGGGTGTCGGCGTGGACGCCCTCGACCGGGGCGTGGTCGAGCAGGGACAGCGTCATCGTGGTGGTCATGCCGCACTCGACCGCGGTGCCGGAGACCTCGCCGTCGCCCTGTGCGGCGTGCCCGTCCCCGACGGAGAGCAGCGCGTCCGGCACGGTGACGGGCAGGTACAGCGTCGCGCCGGCGACCAGTTCTCGGCAGTCGATGTTGCCCCCGCCGAGCGGACGCGGCGGGATCGTCGAGTGCTCCCCGGTGGGCTCCGGCGGCAGACCGACCACGCCGAGGAACGGCGCGGTCCGGACGCCCAGCCCGAGCTGGTTCCACGCCGTGCCGGCGTCCGCGTCGACGTCCCAGAGCAGCGGCCCGCGCGACGCAGCGTCGACGAGCCCGAGCGCCCGGTTGACCGGGGTGTCGACGCCGCCGGACCCGGTGTAGCCCCAGTCGTCCGGCACCAGCGCGTCGAAGCGCACGGCGAGCACCTGTCCGGGTCGCGCTCCCGCGACCGCGATCGGTCCGACCAGGCAGTGCCCGCGTCGCGGATCGAGGAGCGTCGGCGCGTCCGCCCCCGGCGCGGCCAGCCGTTCGGTGTAGCCCGCGGCGCTCAGCGTCCGAACGGTCACGGTGTCACCGTCCTCGAGGCGGAGCACGGGCTCGCGTTCCGCGGTGAGGACGTCGACAGCGGTGTCGGGCGAGGCATCGATGCGGTGGGAGGTCACCGGTCGATCCTCCCAGGCGTGCAGCGTTCCTGGTGGACATGCGCAGGCTCCGAGCCGGCTGCGTGGACGCCGGACGGACACGCCACGGACCGCCAACGCCGCCCCCACGTCTGCGAGGATCGACCCGTGCCCACCTTCTCCGCCGCTCGAGGGGACTCCTCGTTCACCGACGCGCACGGCGTCGAGATCGTCTACTCGACCTGGCGCGCCGCCAGGCCGAAGGGCATCGTGCAGATCGCGCACGGCGTCGGGGAGCACGGACTCCGGTACGAGCCGCTCGCGCAGGACCTCGTCCGTGCCGGGTACACCGTGCACGCGAACGACCACCGCGGGCACGGCCGGACCGGTCTGGCGCAGTGGGACGGGGACCACGCGCGGCTCGGACGGCTCGGACCCGGTGGCCTGCGTGCGGCGATCGCGGCCGTGGAGCAGATGAGCGACGTCGCCCGCGCGCAGGACCCCGGCGTCCCGCTCGTGCTCGTCGGGCACTCGTGGGGGTCGCTCATGGCACAGCGGATCGTGAACACCTCGTCGGAGCGGTACGACGGGGTCGTGCTCTCCGCCACGGCGTACCGACTGCCCGGGTGGATGAACAGCGGCGACCTGAACGCCCGGCACGCGGGCTCCGGACCGACGAAGTTCGAGTGGATCACGCGCGACCGGGCCGTCATCGACGCGATCGCCGCCGACCCGCTCGCGGTCGAGGCCGACGTGATCAAGCTCTTCGGCGTCCGTGACGCCGCGCGGCTGCTCGGCGTGCCACGCCGAGGCATCCCGCACGACCTGCCGATCCTGCTGCAGGTCGGATCGGACGACACCCTCGGCGGCCCCCGTTCCGTGGAGCGGCTCGCCCAGGCGTACCGCCGTCGCGGTCGGCTGTCGGACGTCCAGGTCCACGTCTACGACGGGGCGCGGCACGAGGTCTACAACGAGACGAACCGCGACGAGGTGGTCGCCGACCTGATCGCGTGGCTCGACCGCCACGTGGCGCGCTGACGCGACGGGCTGCCGGACGGGAGGCGCGTGGCAGCGGTGCCCCGTGCCTCCCGTCCGGCGGACGGCGGGCGTAGGCTCGCCCTGTGCACGGTGAGTACAAGGTCCCCGGAGGCAAGCTGGTCGTCGTCGACCTCGAGGTCGTCGACGGGAGCATCCAGGAGTTCCGGCTGGCGGGTGACTTCTTCCTCGAGCCGGACGACGCGCTGCCGCTGATCGACCAGGCCGTGGACGGCCTGCCCGCGACCACCGACGCGGCCGGCATCGCCGCCGCGGTCCGCACGGCGCTGCCCGAGGGGGCGGTGCTGCTCGGCTTCACACCGGAGTCGGTGGGGGTCGCCGTCCGTCGCGCGCTCTCGCGGGCGTCGACGTGGCAGGAGTACGACTGGGAGATCGTGCACGAGGGGCCGATCAGCCCGAACGAGCACCTCGCGCTCGACCAGGTCCTGACCGAGGAGGTCGGTGCCGGCCGTCGCGGTCCGACCCTGCGCATCTGGGAGTGGGACCAGCCCGCGGTCGTGATCGGGTCGTTCCAGTCCTTGAAGAACGAGGTCGACCCGACCGGTGCCGCGAAGTACGGCGTCGAGGTCGTCCGCCGCATCTCCGGCGGTGGCGCCATGTTCATGGACGCCGGCGCGATCATCTCGTACTCGTTGTACGTGCCGACCGACCTCGTGCAGGGCATGACCTTCGCCGACTCGTACGCCTACCTGGACGAGTGGGTGATCGAGGCGCTGAAGTCCCTCGGGATCGACGCGTACTACCAGCCGCTCAACGACATCTCCTCGACCAAGGGCAAGATCGGCGGCGCGGCGCAGAAGCGGCTCGGCACCGGTGCCCTGCTGCACCACGCCACGATGAGCTACGACATGGACGGCCAGAAGATGGTCGAGGTGCTCCGCATCGGTCGCGAGAAGATGAGCGACAAGGGGACGACCTCGGCCGCCAAGCGTGTCGACCCGCTGCGTTCGCAGACCGGTCTGACCCGAGCCGAGATCATCGACCGGCTGATCGGCACCTTCACGAAGCTCTACGGCGCGCACGAGGGCCACGTGACCGAGGCGGAGCGGGCCCGCGCGCGGGAGCTGGTCGAGACGAAGTTCGCGACGCGGGAGTGGCTCGAGCGGGTGCCCTGACCGGGCAGTGACGCCCATCCGGAGCGCCCTCTATGCTCTGCGCATGCGTCGTCCGAGCCGTCTCCTGTCCGCCACGGTCGCAGGACTCGTGGTCCTCGGGGTCGCGACGGCCTGCTCGTCCGCACCTGTCTCCGGACTGCTGGCCGACGATGCCGACGCGACACGGGCGGCAGGACTCGACCGGTGGGGCGACGCGATGAACGCAGCGCTGCTCGACGGGGACCGCGGCTTCGGTTCGTCGAACGGACTCGACCGTGGCGCGGCCGGGACGGAGACGCCCGCCGGCGACTGGGACCTCCTCGTCGCCTGCAACGGCGTCGACGGCAAGCGCCTGCGGGTGTCCGTGGGACCCGGCGGCCGTGACGAGGTCCTGCGCACCGACGTACCGTGCGGCCTGGTCACGAGGGTGCCGGTCACGGTGCCGCGCGGCGGCGGGCTGACGGTCGAGGTGGAGCCGCAGTCGGACGCGAGCGATGCTGTCCGGCACGGCGACGTCGTCTCGTACTGGTACGTCTCCATCGTGCACCGCGGCTTCGAGCCGGAGGCGACGGTCGTCGTCGACTGATCCGCACGACGGACACCGTTGGACGAGCTCGCGAGCAGTCCGCCGGCGCGGCGGACCGATCGCCAGGATCATCCGCGCGGCGGAGGCCCTGGCCGGTCGACTGACGTAGCGTCGGGACCGTGAACTGGTTGATCCTCCTGGGGGCGGTGGCCGTGGCGGCCGTCGTGATGTGGGTCGCCGATCGCGTGGGGTGGATCGACCTGTCGAACAAGGCCACACGCAGCGGCGGATCCGGCGGTGTCGGCGCGATGATGGACGAGGTGTTCGCCCCGACCCGTCACGAGACGCAGGCCGAGTACGAGCGGCAGTCGCGCCTCCCGGAGGAGGCCCCGACGCCCGCCGACGACGACCACGACCTGCTCAGTGGCACCGTCCTCATCCGTGTGCCTGCGGTCGGACACGGCGGGCGGCACGAGGCGAGACCCGGCACGCTCGACCGCACCTACTGAGCGCGAGCACCTGCCGCGCTAGCGCGTGGTGAGCTCCTGGTAGTCCGGGTGCCGCTCGATCCACACCTTGACGTAGGTGCAGAGCGGAACGACCCGGAGGGACCCCTCGCGGACGTCGTCGAGCGCGTGCTGGACGAGGATCGACGCGTGGCCACCACCGCGGTGCGCGGGGTCGACCTCGGTGTGGGTGAAGCGGATCTCGTCGCCGTCGACCTCGTACGCCGCGAAGCCGATGACCTCGCCGTCCTCGACCAGGGAGTACTGCTGCGCGTCGGTGTCGTTGCGGACCTCGGGTGATGCCATGCAGGGGACCGTACGCCGTCGGACGGGGTGGGGGCTGGGTGCGGTCGGGCGTCGGTCCGCTCTGCGGGAGGATGGTCCGGTGCGCAGCATCGACGACTCGAGCCCCGACCTCGTCGTGCTCGGCGACAACCTCGACGTCCTGCCGACACTGCCCGACGCGTCGTTCACGGTCGTCTACCTCGATCCGCCCTTCAACACCGGACGGAAGCAGCGGCGCCACGCGGTGACCGCCGAGCGCCGGACCGTCGGCGACGCCGGGACGATCACGGGCTTCCGTGGTCGGACCTACGAGCGGATCCGCGGTGACCTGATGCGCTTCGACGACCGCTTCGAGGACTACTGGGCGTTCCTCGAGCCACGCCTGCTCGAGGCCTGGCGGCTGCTCACCGACGACGGCACGCTGTACCTGCACCTCGACTACCGCGAGGCCCACTACGCCAAGGTGCTGCTCGACGCGCTCTTCGGCCGCGACGCGTTCCTCAACGAGATCATCTGGGCGTACGACTTCGGCGCGAAGTCCCGCACGCGCTGGCCGACCAAGCACGACACGATCCTGGTCTACGTGAAGGACCCGGAGCGCTACTGGTTCGACTCCGAGACGGTCGACCGCGAGCCGTACATGGCGCCGGGACTCGTCACGCCGGAGAAGCGCGAGCGCGGGAAGCTGCCGACGGACGTGTGGTGGCACACCATCGTGTCGCCGACCGGCAGCGAGAAGACCGGCTACCCGACGCAGAAGCCCGAGGGGGTCCTGCGTCGGATGGTGCAGGCGTCGTCGCGCGAGGGGGACTGGGTGCTCGACTTCTTCGCGGGGAGCGGCACGCTCGGTGCGGTCGCTCGTGACCTGGGCCGGCGGTTCGTGCTCGTGGACGACAACCCGGTGGCGGTCGACGTGATGCGGCGCCGGTTGCCGCACGCAGCGGTCGAGTCGGCGGTCGGTTCGGCGGTCGTGTCTCCCGTCGCGCAGGAGGACTGAGCGCCTTCCGCCCGGAGCGGCCAGGATGGATCGGGGCGGACGCGTTGCGCCCGGGGAGACGGGGGAGATGGCGGCGAAGAGGGTCCGCACGGCTGCGGTCGGACTGATGGTCAGTGCACTCGCCCTCACGGCCGGGTGCACGGGCGGGACGGGTTCCCCGTCGTCGCGGCCCGAGGACGCGGAGCGAGCGGTGCAGCAGATCGTGGACGACTCCGCCAGTGCGCTCGGAGGGGACTGGACCGTGGAGGAGGGCCCACGACTCGGGACGTGCACGGACGAACGCGGCAACGGCGAGGGCGTGCACTCCACGATCCTGTCCTCGCGAGCCGAGCGCGGCGACATCGAGACCGATGTCAGCACCCTCACCACGCTGTGGAAGCGTGCCGGGCTCGTGACGGAGCGCTTCACCAACGGGGACGGCAGCTACTCCGGACTCAACGGCAGGGGCGCCGGGATCGCGAACATCGCGTTCAACTCGTCTGACCTGGGCGGCGGCGACACGATCAGTGCGACCTCGGAGTGCGCGGCTGGCGACTACGTCGAGCTCCGGGAGCAGGAGCGCGGGCAGCGCTGACGAGCGCGGCGCCCGCCCGGTAGGGACGACGGAGGCGACATCGTCGACGTCGTACGACGTCGGGGATGTCGCCTCCCAGCGGCGGCGGGCTACTCCGCCGTGTGTCGCCCGTGGTGCTCGGCCGTGGCAGGTGCCCCGTCCGACGCGGCGTGCGCCGGGTGCGTCCGGATGGTCGCGGTCGTGGCCGGAGGCTCGTCCACCGGTGCCGCCGCGGCGTGCGCGCCGTGCGTGGTCGCGTCGGTGAGCGGTGCCCGCGTGCCGCCCTCGGGGTCGTGACCGGCGCGGTCAGCTGCACCCGTGTCGGGGGCGGGCCGGTCGGCGGCGGAGGTGGAGCCTCCGGACCGGTCCTGCGGCTGCTGCACCGTGACGTCGGGCGAGGTCGGGACCGCCCGGACCGACACCGTGTCCGGGGTGACCAGCGAGCCGGTGTCCGCCGCCGCCTGCTGCGCGTCCGCTGCCAGGCGGTCGGAGTCGCCCTTCGCCGCGTTCGCCTGTTCCTGCAGTGCAGACACCTTGCGGAGCGGCGGGACCCGGAAGAACCAGGTCAGGACGAAGGCGAGCAGGATGACACCCAGCCCGACGAAGTAGACGACGACGGCCGACTGGCTGAACCCGACCAGGAACGGACGGGTGAGCCGCTGGTCCGCACCGTTGAGGAACGACGTGTCGCTCGTGGCCGAGCCGGCGGACGAGCTGGCCGCCGTGTCGCCGTTCTTCAGCTGGTCGACCAGCTTCGGCGCGACCTCGTCGACCACGGCCTTCCGCTGGTCGGCGTTGCTGTAGTCGATCTGCAGCGTGCCGTCGACGACCTCGGCGTTCGCCTTGGACGCGGCGGTCTCGAGCGCCTGCTGCTCGGCGGCCGACTTGTTCGCGGCGACCTGCTCGGCGATGACCGAGTCGGCGGAGGCGGCGGGGATCCGGCCGGCGGCGACCTGCTGCTGCACCTGCGCGGTGACCTGCTTCGTCACGGCCTGGTCCGCGGCCTGCTTCGCCGCTGCGGCACCCTGGTCGAGACCCTGCTGCACGTTCTGCTGCACCGGGTCGACGATCTTCGACCAGATCTGGTCCATCACGCCCTTGTTCTCGGACGCGCTGGCGACCGAGGGGGTGAGCGCGGCGGTGAGGGCCGGCTTGAGCGTCGACTCGTTCTGCATCGCGCCGGTGATGTTCGTCGGCATGAGCGTGAACAGGACGGACAGGAGCACCGCGGTGCCCATCGTGCCGCCGATCTGGCGGAAGAACGTCGCTGCACTCGTGGCAACGCCGATGTCCCGCGGGGAGACCGAGTTCTGCGCGGCGAGGGTCAGTGTCTGCATGAGCTGCCCGAGCCCGAGACCGATGCCGAACATGCCGAGCATGAGGAACCAGAGGGGGCTGTCGGCGGTCAGGAAGGTGAGGAGCGTGAAGCCGATCGCCGTGAACGCGGTGCCCGTGATCGGGAAGGCGCCGTAGCGGCCGGTGCGCGAGATGATCTGACCCGAGGCGATCGAGGAGATCATCAGACCGAGCACCATCGGCAGCATGGCGAAGCCGGACTCGGTCGGGGTGACGCCCTTGACGATCTGCAGGTAGAGCGGGATCGTCAGCATCGCGCCGAACATCCCGAAGCCGACGAGCACGGACAGGACCGCGGCCATCGAGAACACCCGCGAGCCGAAGAGCTTGAGCGGGAGGATCGCGTCGTCGCCCATGGAGCGCTCGACGATCACGAAGGCGACGAGACCCAGCGCGCCGATCGCGTAGCAGGCGATCGCGCCGGGGGAGTCCCAACCCCACTCGCGACCCTGCTCGGCGATGAGGAGCAGCGGGACGAGGGTGACGATGACCAGCGAGGCGCCCCACCAGTCGATGCGGGGCTTCCCGCGGTCGCCGAACTTCGGCAGGTGCAGGAACGTCGTCACCATGAAGAGCGCGATGATGCCGACGGGCACGTTGACCAGGAAGACCCAGCGCCACCCGCTGACGAACAGGATCTCGGACGCGCCGGCGAACAGGCCGCCGACGAGCGGCCCGATGACCGAGGAGATGCCGAACACGGCGAGGAAGTAGCCCTGGTACTTGGCGCGCTCGCGCGGGGCGAGCATGTCGCCCATGATCGCGAGCGGCAGCGACATCAGGCCGCCGGCGCCGAGGCCCTGCAGCGCGCGGAACCCGGCGAGCATGAGCATCGAGGTCGAGAACGACGCGGCGAGCGACCCGAGGATGAAGATGCCGATCGCGGTGAGGAACAGCGGGCGGCGGCCGAAGATGTCGGAGAGCTTGCCGTAGATCGGCGTCGTGATCGTGGACGCGATCAGGTAGGCCGTGGTCACCCACGCCTGCTGGTCGAGCCCGTGCAGGTCGTCGCCGATCGTGCGGATGGCGGTGCCGACGATGGTCTGGTCGAGCGCGCCGAGGAACATGCCGGCCATCAGTCCGTAGATGACGAGCAGGATCTGTCGGTGGTTCATCACCGCGTTCGAGGACGTGGTGGGGGCCGCGGGTGCGGTCGCCGTCTGGGTCATTCGGTCTCCCGTGCGTACTGGTGCTCGCGCGTCGCTCTCGCCCGGGCGCGGGGGAGCGTTGTTGCGCGCACTGCAAAAATACAACCAGCGCAAACGGATTGTTCCCATCCGCCTCGTTCCTGTGGACATCGGCAGGGTCCTCCGGCGGATGCGGAGGAGCGACAGGGGCGCCACCGGACGGATCCGGTGACGCCCCTGTCGGTCGTCGGGGACTACGCGCCCAGGGCGGCGTCCACGATCTCCTTCGCCTCGCGCTGCACCTGCTCGAGGTGCTCCTGCCCGACGAAGCTCTCCGCGTAGATCTTGTAGACGTCCTCGGTGCCGGAGGGCCGTGCGGCGAACCACGCGTTGTCCGTGACCACCTTGACGCCGCCGACGGCGGCGTCGTTCCCCGGCGCCTTCGAGAGCTTCGCGGTGATCGGGTCGCCGGCCAGGGTGTCGGCGGTGATCGCGTCGCCGTCGAGCTTCGAGAGCCGGGCCTTCTGCTCCTTGCTCGCAGCGGCGTCGACCCGCTGGTAGACCGGCGCACCGAAGCGCACCGTGAGCTCGGTGTAGAGCTGCGAGGGGGTCTTGCCGGTCACCGCGGTGATCTCGGACGCCAGGAGCGCCAGGATGATGCCGTCCTTGTCGGTCGTCCACGCCGTGCCGTCCTTGCGGAGGAACGAGGCGCCCGCGGACTCCTCGCCGCCGAACGCCACGGAGCCGTCGATGAGACCGGGGACGAACCACTTGAAGCCGACGGGGACCTCCCACAGCCGGCGGCCGAGCGACTCCGCGACGCGGTCGATGATGCTCGACGACACGAGCGTCTTGCCGATCGCCGCGTCGTCGCGCCACTCGGGGCGGTGCGCGTAGAGGTACTCGATCGCCACGGCGAGGTAGTGGTTCGGGTTCATCAGGCCGCCGTCGGGCGTGACGATGCCGTGGCGGTCCGAGTCGGCGTCGTTGCCGGTCAGGACGTCGAAGTCGTCCTTGTGGGCGAGCACCGACGCCATCGCGGACGGGCTCGACGGGTCCATGCGGATCTTGCCGTCCCAGTCGAGGGTCATGAACGCCCACGTCGGGTCGACCTCGGGGTTCACGACGGTCAGGTCGAGGCCGTAGTGGTCGCGGATGCGCTCCCAGTACGGCAGGGACGCCCCACCCAGGGGGTCGGCGCCGATCTTCACCCCGGCGCGCTTGATCGCGTCGATGTCGATGATGTGCTCGAGGTCCGCGACGTACGTGCCGAGGTAGTCGTAGCCCTCGGCTGCGGTCTCGTCCTGGCGGCGGACGTCGGCGTTCCCGCCGGCGATGATCGCGTTCGCCCGGTCGGCGATCCACGACGTGGCGTCGCTGTCGGCCGGGCCACCGTGCGGCGGGTTGTACTTGAAGCCGCCGTCACGAGGGGGGTTGTGGCTCGGCGTGATGACGATGCCGTCGGCGGTGTCGCCGTGCTCCGCGCGGTTGTAGCGGATGATCGCGTGGCTCAGTGCGGGCGTCGGGACGAAGCCGTCCTCGGCGTCGGCGAGCACGCGGACGCCGTTGGCGGCCAGGACCTGGAGCGCGGTCTGCTCCGCCGGCGCGGAGAGCGCGTGCGTGTCCCGGCCGATGAACAGCGGACCGGTGGTGCCCTGCTCGGTGCGGTACTCGACGATCGCCTGCGTGATCGCGGCGATGTGCGTGTCGTTGAAGGCGGTGTCGAGCGACGAGCCGCGGTGGCCGGAGGTGCCGAACACCACCTTCTGCTCGGGGATCGACACGTCGGGGACACGCTCGTGGTACGCGGCCAGGAGGGCGTCGAGGTCGACGAGGTCGTCTGCGGTCGCGGGGGTGCCGGCGCGGTCGTTCATGCGCCCATCCTGGCACCAGGACCCTCCGCGCGTCGCCGGGTGTCACGCAGCCGCACGGGTCCGGCAGGAGACCGCCCCGGTACGGCACGAGCGGCCGCCCTGCCGGGGACGTGGGGGGACGTCCCGGGCCGGGCGACCGCTCGCGGTCTGGGGGAGCCGGGGCTCAGGCGGTCCGGAACGACCCGGTCGTCGTCCGCAGCGAGCCGGTCACGGTCCGCGTCGAGGACGTCGCGGCGCCGGGACGGCGGAACTGGGTGTCCACGAAGCGGCCGAGCGCACGGCCCGCCCCGGTGCCGGTGTAGCTGCCGACCGGGCGCCATGCGGCCTCGACCGTGTACGCGCCGAGCTCGTCGCGCTGCTCGAGACCGGAGACGTAGGCGCCGCCGAGGGGGTTCTGTCGGTTCTGCACGGGTGCTCCTCGTCGTCGTGCCGAGGGTCCCGGGTCGTCGGACCGACGACCAGGACGCCGTCGGCTGTTGCCCACGACGCTACCGCGTTGTCTTGAATCATGCAAGACAACGCGACGCGGTCACGCGACGAGTTCGCAGAACGTCCGTCCGTCGGCGGTCCAGCTCTGCCGGGCTCGCAGCCCCGCCGTGGCCGCGTGACGGAGGAGTGCGTCGACGCCGACCTCGGCCCACGGGAAGCCCTCGCTCCGGTTGCCGTCCACGTCGACCACGTGCGCGGTGAACGCACGGTCCGCCGCGCGGTCCACGTGGGTCTCGACGACCACGCGGCCGCCGTCGCGGACGATCTCGCCGCACCGGGCCAGGAGCGCGACCGGGTCGCCGCCGATGCCGATGTTGCCGTCGATCACGAGGGCGGTGTCCCAGCGGCCCTCGTCGGGGATCGGGTCGAACACCGAGCCCTGCACGGCCGTGCCGCCGGAGCGTCGGGCGATCGCGACGGCCTCGGCGGAGACGTCCACGCCGAGCGAGGGGATGCCGAGCGCCCGGGCGGCGACGAGCATGCGACCGGGGCCGCACCCGATGTCGATCACGGGGCCGTCCGCGCCCTCGAGGAGGGAACGGTCGATCCGGTCGGCTGCGGCGCTCCAGCGGCCGACGTCCATCGTGACCTCGACGTCGGGACGCTCCGGGTCGGTCAGGCGCAGGTGGCCGTCGGTCTGCAGGGCGCGGGCGTACGGCTCGCCGCCGCCGGCGCCGAACGTGACGGTGTCGTGCATCGTCATCGGGCACCTCCGGTCGTCGTGGTCATGGTCGTGTCGTGCTCGGCGGCGAAGGCCGTGGCGAAGCGCGAGGTCGGCGCGAGGGCGGCGACCTGCTCGGCGTCCGCGACGGTGTCGACGTCGAGCAGCGCGGGCAGGGTGCCGACCGACAGGCCGGCGTCGGTCAGGCGCGCGAGCTGCACGGCGCCGGTGTCGTCCTGCGACATCGGGACGCCGCGGAGCAGGGCGCCGTCGGGCTCGCGCAGGTACAGCGACCAGAAGCCGCCGTCGTCCGCCGGACCGAACCACGCGTCGCGGTCCGGGTCGTCGAACACGGGTGCGAGGTGCTCGGGGGTGGCCTGCGGGGTGTCCATGCCGACGAGCAGCGTCGGACCGGTCATCGCGTCGAACATCGCCCCGAGGCGTTCGTCGAGCCCGCCACCGACCTGGTGCAGGACCTCGAAGTCGTCGGTGCCCTCGGGCAGGACGACGCCGTCGTAGAGCAGCACGCGACGCGAGGCGGGCAGGGCACGCACCGTCGCGATCGTGTCGGCCAGCGCGGCCGAGGCGACGCGGGCAGCACCCTCCGGGGTCAGGGCCGGCGTCAGCCGGGTCTTGACCTTGCCGGGCAGGCACTCCTTGGCCACGACGACCACCGTGACGTCCGTCATGAGCGTGCTCCTTCCGTGGTGGACCCGGCCACGTCGCGGGCCGGACCGGGCGCGACCACGCGGGGGCGTGCCTCCCGGCCGTACTCGCGCAGCAGACGGGACATGTCGCGGACGGCGTTGACCGTCCCGCGGAGCGTGCCGGTGACCTTGCTGTCACCGACGCGCTGGGCGTACCCGATGTCGGACTCGTCGACCCGCCACCCGGCGGCGTGTGCCGCCAGGACCATCTCGAGCGGGTAGCCGCTGCGTCGGTCCTGCAGGTCGAGGGCGACCAGGTCGGCGCGGCGCATGACGCGCATCGGGCCGAGGTCGCGGAGGCGGTAGCCGGTGGCGCGGCGCATCAGGACCGCGAGCACGCGGTTAGCGAAGCGGGCGTGCGGCGCCCACGCGCCACGGGTGGTCGGCACGCGCCGACCGAGGGCGAGGTCGGTCCGCCCGTCGGCCACGCGGGCGACGAGGTCGGGCAGCTCTGCGGGGTCCATCGAGGCATCGGCGTCGCAGAACGCGACGTACTCCGCGGTCGCGGCGGCGACGCCGGCGGCACACGCCGAGCCGAAGCCCTTGACCGGTTCGGTGACGACCGTCGCGCCGTGGGCGCGGGCGACGTCGGCGGATCCGTCGGTCGAGCCGTTGTCGACGACGATGGCGCGGTACCCCTCGGGCAGGCGGCCGATGACGCGCGGGAGCGCGTCCGCCTCGTCCAGGCAGGGGAGGATCACGTCGACGGTCATGTGGTCCATTCGGTGCGGGTCGCCCTGGCGACGGGGCCGATCTCCGGTCGCGCGCGTCGCGTCCTCGTCGGGCTGGTCGCCGGCGGGTGGGGTTCGGTCCATGCTCACGACGTAACACGATGACACGTCGCGGGGTACAGGATCCTGTCCCCCAGGGCGTGTCGAGCGCGGTGATCGGACCGTCTGGCCCGCGATCGGGGGACGGCCGGGAGGCCCGGGTGCGGTCCCGGGTCCGCGTGCGCGGGCGGGTGGTGCGTGCTCGCCCCGCGCTGGTGCGGTGGCGTCTCGCGCTGGTGCGGTGGCGCCCCGCGCTGGCGCGGTGGCGTCCCGCGCTGGTGCGGTGGCGGACGCGAGACTCGCCTGGGCGGACACGGCTCGCGCCCTGAGGCGCGAGCCGTGTCCGCTGAGACGAGTCTCAGGCGGCGTCGTCCGCTGGACGCTGCGTCACCGCTGCACGGCGGCGCGGAGCGGTGCGGTCGCGAAGTCACGCATGCCCTGCTCGAAGTCGACCTGCGCGTGCCAGCCGAGCTCCGAACGGATCCGCTCGGACGACGCCGTGACGTGCCGGACGTCTCCGAGTCGGTACTCCCCGGTGACGACCGGCTGCGGGCCGTCCGGCCCGGCGATGGCCGCGGCCATGTCACCGATGGTGTGGACGACGCCCGAGCCCACGTTGTACGCGCGGAAGGTCTCGGCGGGCAGCTCCGCGGTCGCGGCGATCGACGCGGCGTTGGCACCCGCGACGTCGTCCACGTGCACGAAGTCGCGACGCTGGCGGCCGTCCTCGAAGACGCGGGGTGCCTCGCCGCGGGCCAGGGCCGAGCGGAAGAGCGACGCGACGCCGGCGTACGGGGTGTTCGACGGCATGCCCGGCCCGTAGACGTTGTGGTAGCGCAGGGCGATCGCGGTACCGCCGGTCGCGCGGGCCCACGACGAGGCCAGGTGCTCCTGCGCGACCTTCGTCTGCGCGTAGACGTTGCGGGGGTCCAGGGCGGCCGACTCGTCGATCAGCCCGGGCACGAGCGCGCGACCGTCGGGCCCGATCGGGTCGAAGCGTCCGGCGTCGAGGTCCTCGCGTCGTCGTGCCGGTGGCCGCATCGGCTCGCCGTCGGCGGTCTCGTACGCGCCCTCGCCGTAGACCACCATCGAGCTCGCGACGACCAGGCGGCCGATGCCGTGCCGGTCCATACCGGCGAGCACGTGCGCGGTCCCGGCGTCGTTGGACGACACGTAGTCCGGGGCGTCCTGGAAGTCGACGCCGAGGCCGACCTTGGCCGCCTGGTGGCAGACGACGTCGACGCCGTCGAGCGCCGCCTCGAGGGCCACACGGTCACGGACGTCACCGTGCACGAACGACAGGCCCTGCTGCTCGTGGGCGAGGACGACCTCGGCCGGGTCGCCGTGCACGTCGTCACGCAGGGAGTCGAGCACGCGGACCTCGTGCCCCTCGGCGAGGGCGCGACGGACGATCGCGGACCCGATGAAGCCCGCGCCGCCGGTGACGAGCAGGCGGCTCACGCCGTCGCCCCGAGGACACTGGCGCTGGCGGCAGCGGGGACGAGCTCGCGCGGGGTGTAGTCGTCGGGCAACGCGGCGACGACGCCGCCGATGGCGCGGACGATGACCTCGTTCGCGCGGGCCAGGCGCTCCATGACGGCGCCGTGGGTGACCGGGGCGTCGGTGGACCGTGCCGCCTCGTCCTCGGTGGGGGCCAGGCCGGCGTCCGCGTCGGTCACGAAGGACAGGTTGACCGTGCCGATGCCGAGCTCGGCAGCGAGCGGCACCTCGGGCGTCATCGTCATGTTGATCGTGTGGCCGCCGGCCTCGCGCATCCAGGTCGACTCCGCGCGGGTCGAGAAGCGCGGGCCCTGGATGACGACGCACGTGCCCGTCGGCCGGAAGGGCACGTCGAGCGCGGCGACGGCGTCGATCGCGGCGCGGCGGAGCACCGGGTCGAAGGGGTCGGCGAAGGACAGGTGCTGCACCTGGTCCTCGAAGAACGTGTCCTTCCGGCCCCAGGTGCGGTCGATCAGCTGGTCGGTCACGACGAAGGTGCCGGGGGCGTAGTCCGGGTGCAGGCCACCGACCGCGCTCGACGAGACGATCGCGCGCACGCCGAGGGACCGGAGGGCCCACACGTTCGCGCGGTGGTTGATCAGGTGCGGGGCGACCGAGTGCTCGCGACCGTGGCGGGTGAGGAACGCGACGCGCTTGCCGGCCATCGTGCCGACCGTGATCGGACTCGACGTCGGGCCGTAGGGCGTGTCCACGGTGATCTCGTCGGCGGTGCCCTCCTCGAAGAGGCGGTAGAGGCCGGAGCCCCCGATCACCCCGATGCGAGCCGTCGTTCCGTCCACAGGTTCGGTCGTGGTCACGTGGTCCTCCACAGGTCCTCCGGATGTCCTCGGCGCGTGGTGCGCCCTGGATACGCTACTGACGCCCCTCCGGCATCGACCGGGAACGGGGTGTCCCCACGAGGTTCGGAGGCATCCGTGCGCACGATCGGTCAGCACCGCGACGAGGTCGCCGCGCTCCTCGCGCCCGTGCTCGCTGCGCGGGCGGAGGAGACCCTGCCGCTCGACGCGCTGGCGGACGGCGCCGGTGCCGGCCGTGGGTACCGGGTGCTCACCCGGGCCGTCTCCGCGCCGGTCCCGCTGCCGGTGTTCGACAACAGCCAGATGGACGGGTTCGCCGTCCGGTCGACCGATGCCGGCCACGACGTCCGCGTGGTCGACCCGATCCCCGCCGGGGCCGTGCCGGCACCGCTCGGCCCGGGCACCGCTGCGCCGATCATGACCGGGGCGCGGATCCCCGAGGGCGCGGACGCCGTCGTGCCGGTGGAGGCGACACCGCCGGGGGCGTTCCCCGCGGCGCTGGGGCTCGACGTGCTGACCGTGCCCGCCGGGACGACCACCGGGACGTTCGTCCGCCGGGTCGGCAGCGACGTCGCCGTCGGCGCCGAGCTCGCCCCGGCCGGGTCCCCGGTGACGCCGGCGCTCCTGGGGGCCCTGGCCTCGGCGGGTGTCGGCGAGGTGTCCGTGGTCCGCCCGGTCCACGTGCTCGTCGTGTCCACCGGCAGCGAACTCGCCGGTGACGCCGCGCCTGACGGGCTGGACGGAACGGGCGCGGTGATCCGCGACGCGAACGGTGTCGCGCTCCGTGCGGCCCTGGCCGAGGTCGGTGCGATCGCCCGTGGCGTCTGGCTCAGCGACGCCCCGGACGCCTTCCTGCCGGGGCTCGAGTCGGCCGTCGGTGACTGGGCCGACGTCGTCCTGACCACCGGTGGGATCAGTGCGGGGGCGTACGAGGTCGTGCGTCAGGTGCTCGAGCCGCGCGGACTCGCCGTGACCCCGGTCGCGATGCAGCCCGGCGGACCCCAGGCCCTCGGACTCGCCGACCTCGCCGGTCGACGAGTGCCGGTCGTGGCGTTCCCGGGCAACCCCGTGTCCGCCCTCGTGTCGTTCGAGGTGTTCCTGCGGCCGGCGCTCGCGGCCCTCGTCGGTGCACCGGACCGCCCGACCGCCGAGCTGCCGGCCGCCGAGTCGGCGAGCTCACCCGTCGGCAAGCACCAGGTCCGCCGCGGCCGGGTCGCCGACGGGCGTGTGCACTTCGTGGGCGGGCCGAGCTCGCACCTGCTCGGGCACCTCGCCGCTGCCACCCACCTCGTCCACGTCCCCCTCGGCACCGACTCCGTCGAACCGGGGGACCCGCTGACCGTCTGGAGCCTCCGATGACCGACGACCACCCGAACGGCGTGCGCGACGCCGAGCTCTCGCACGTCCGCGCCGACGGCACCGCGCACATGGTCGACGTATCCGACAAGGACGTCACTGCCCGCTCGGCCACGGCCACGGCCACGCTGGTGACCCGCACCGACGTCGTCGAGCGGATCCTCGACGGGTCGCTGCCCAAGGGAGAGGTGATCGGCACCGCCCGGATCGCGGCGATCATGGCCGTCAAGAAGACGTCGGACCTGGTGCCGCTCTGCCACCCGCTGCCCATCGCCGGGGTCGAGGTGGACATCACCGGCGACGGCGACCGCGTGCGGATCGAGGTCTCCGTGCGCACGACCTCCCGCACCGGTGTCGAGATGGAGGCCCTGACCGGCGCGAGCGTCGCGGCACTGACCGTGTACGACATGGTGAAGGCCGTCGACCGCACGGCCGTGATCACGGACGTCCGGGTGCTCGAGAAGCACGGTGGACGCTCGGGCGACTGGAGCAACCGATGAACCCCGAACCGACCAGGGGCCGCGCGGGCGTCGTCGTGGTCTCCACGCAGGCCTCGACCGACCCCGCGCTCGACCGCACCGGACCCGTCATCGCCGCGTGGCTGCGCGAGCGCGGCTTCGCCGTCGCCGAGCCGACGATCGTGCCCGACGGCGGCCCGATCGCCGAGACGGTGTCCGCCGAGCTCCTCGCGGACGCGAAGGTCGTCGTCACCACGGGCGGTACGGGCGTGACCCCGACCGACCGCACGCCCGAGGCCGTCGCACCCCTGATCGACCTCGAGCTGCCGGGCATCACCGAGGAGATCCGCCGGCGCGGACTCGCCGGTGCCGGTCCGACCGCGCTGCTGACCCGCGGGGTCGCGGGCATCGCCGGTGGCCGCACCGTCGTCGTGACCCTGCCCGGATCGCGCGGGGGCGTCGCCGACGGGCTCGCGGTGCTGGACGGGGTGCTCGACCACGTGCTGGCCCAGCTGCACGGCGAGGGCCACGCACCCCGGAGCGCGTCGTGAGCGGCGACCGTGTCGTCGTGGCCGACGTCGTGGACCGGGTGATCACGGTGGACGAGGTCTCCGCTGCCGTCACGACCGACCGCGACGGCGCCGTCGTGACCTTCGCCGGGGTCGTCCGCGACCACGACGAGGGCAAGGGCGTCACGGCACTCGACTACGAACGACACCCGAGCGCGGGGGACGTCATCGCCGAGGTCGCCCGGTCGATCGCCGCCGACCACCCCGAGGTCCGCATCGCCGTGCTGCACCGCGTCGGCGCGCTCGGCATCGGGGACGTGGCGCTCGCCGCAGCAGTGGCGTCGCCGCACCGTGCCGAGGCCTTCGCAGCCTGCGCCGCGCTCGTCGACCTGGTGAAGGAGCGGACGCCGATCTGGAAGCGCCAGGAGTTCACGGACGGCACGGACGAGTGGGTCGCTGCGCTGTGACGGGACCGGGCTCCTGGTGATGGGCTCGGGGCGATGATCACGGACGAACTGACCGCTGCCGCGCATCGGTGGGCCCTGGCGGACGAGCGCGCACAGGTCGTCCTCGCCGCGGCCGATCCGTCGGCGCGTCGGCGTACGGCGGCTCCCGTCGTGTGGGTGCTCGTCGGTTCGGCCGCCGTGGCGGTCGCGCTGGTCGTCCTCGCGCTCGTGCTCCCGTCCGGTGCGCCCGGCAGGACGGTCACCACCACGGTCGTCATTGCCGCTGCCCTGGCCGGCACGGTGGTGCAGGTCGTCGCAGCGATCGTCGTCCGCCGCCGCCGCGGTGTGCCCCCGGCTCCCGTGGTCGCACTGCTGCAGACCCGCGAGCGGCACGCCGTCCGCCAGGCCTTCCACGGGAGTCGACCGGTGCCGGAGGACCGACGGCGGGTCGTGGACGCGGCCGCCGCCCAGGCGGCAGCCGGACAGGAACTCGTCGTGCTGTGTCTGTTCGCGGTGAGCAGCGTGGCGGCAACCGCGACGGGAAGCGAGCTGTGGCCGATGTACGTCGCCACCGGCCTGCTCGCCACTGGGTCGAGTGTCGTGTCGGCCCGTGACGCCGTCGCTGCTCGACGCTGGCTCGCCGACCGCACCCCCGCGATCGAGGCCCCGAGGCCGACGACCTGAGCGGCACCGCAGGAGACCGACGCAGGATCGTGATCCCGGCACCCGTTCAGGGCATGGTCCCGCACTCGGCGGATCCATAGAATCCGGAGCCATGAGCGTTCTGCTGTACGGCGCGGGGATCGTGCTGCTCGTCTTCGCCCTGATCGACATCGTCACCCGGGGCGAGGACCAGGTCCGCGGACTCCCGAAGTTCGCCTGGGTCCTGATCTGCATCTTCGTGCCCGTGGTCGGCAGCATCGTGTGGTTCGCCGTCGGGCACGACTGGAGCGCGAACGACCGGAACCACGGCCGCTACCTCGAGCCGAACCGTCACGAGGACCGGTACGCCAGCATCGGTCACGCCCGCGCCGCCCACGGCGACAAGCGCGTGAACGGCACCGAGCAGGAGCTCGCCGAGCTCGAACGCGAGATCGAGTACTGGGAGGCGCAGGCGCGCCTCCGGCGTGCCAAGGAGGCCGCGGGCGAGGGCGAGCCGACCCCGGGGAGCTGAGCCGCGCCTCCAGGCCGGCAGCCGCTGCCCCGCTCGCTCGCCGCAGCCGCCACCCCGCTCGCCGCAGCACAACCCAAAGCACGTCGCGCCGCGGAATTTCGTGGCGCGACGTGCTTACGGTTGTGCGGGAGCACACAACACCACCGAACCACCGGGGCCACTCCGGCCCCCACCCGCACCCCGCGGCGCCCACACCCCGCCGCGCCGCCTACCCTTGACGGGTGGCTCATCTCCTCGGCGCCGAGAACGTGCATCTCGAGTTCCCCACCCGTGTCGTCTTCGACAGCGTCACCCTCGGCCTCGACGAGGGCGACCGCATCGGCGTCGTCGGCCGCAACGGTGACGGCAAGTCGACCCTGCTCGCCCTGCTCGCGCAGCGCCTCGAGCCGGACGCCGGCCGCGTCACCCACCGGCGCGGCCTGACCGTCGGGTACCTCGACCAGCGCGACGTCCTGCCCGCGGGGGCGACCGTCGGCAGCATCGTCGTCGGCGAGCTCGAGGAACACGAGTGGGCCGGGGACCCGAAGATCCGCGACATCATCGGCGGCCTCGTGTCCGACATCCCGTGGGAGGCCACGGTCGACGACCTGTCCGGTGGGCAGCGGCGACGGATCGCGCTCGCGAAGCTGCTCGTGGGTGACTGGGACGTGCTGTTCCTCGACGAGCCGACGAACCACCTCGACGTCGAGGGCATCCAGTGGCTCGCCGACCACATCAACCGCCGGTGGTCGTCGAACCAGGGCGGCATGGTCGTCGTGACGCACGACCGGTGGTTCCTCGACGCGGTGTCGACCGACACGTGGGAGGTCCACGACGGTGTCGTCGAGCCGTTCGAGGGCGGCTACGCGGCGTACATCCTGCAGCGCGTCGAGCGTGACCGGCAGGCAGCCGCGAGCGAGCAGCGGCGGCAGAACCTGGCCCGCAAGGAGCTCGCCTGGCTCCGCCGCGGTGCCCCCGCGCGGACCAGCAAGCCGAAGTTCCGCATCGACGCGGCGAACGCCCTGATCGACGACGTGCCGCCGATCCGTGACACCGTCGGCCTGTCGCAGATGGCGACCGCCCGGCTGGGCAAGGACGTCGTCGACCTGCTCGACATCGGTGTCTCGTTCGGCGACGACGTGATCCTGCGTGACGTCGAGTGGCGGATCGCACCGGGGGAGCGGACCGGCATCCTCGGACCGAACGGTGCGGGCAAGTCCACGCTCCTCAACCTGGTGTCCGGCAAGCTGCAGCCGACCACCGGCCGCGTGAAGACCGGCAAGACCGTGCAGGTCGCGGTGCTCGACCAGCAGCTCGCCGACCTGCAGCAGTTCGCGGACGACCGTGTCCGCGAGGTCGTCGCCCGCAAGAAGACGAGTTACGTCGCAGACGGCAAGGAGATGACGCCGTCGCAGCTGCTCGAGCGGCTCGGCTTCACCTCGGAGCAGCTGTCCACGCCGGTCAAGGACCTGTCCGGCGGGCAGAAGCGCCGCCTGCAGCTCATGCTCATCCTGCTCGACGAGCCGAACGTGCTGATCCTCGACGAGCCGACGAACGACCTCGACACCGACATGCTCGCCGCGATGGAGGACCTGCTCGACACCTGGCCGGGCACCCTGCTCGTCGTGTCGCACGACCGGTACCTGCTCGAGCGGGTCACCGACCAGCAGTACGCGGTCCTCGGCGGGCACCTCCGTCACCTGCCCGGTGGCGTCGACGAGTACATGCGGCTGCGCGCGTCCGGTTCCGTCCCGCAGACGGCTGCTGCGGCCGCCGCCGCCTCGGCCGGGAGGCCCGACACGGCTCCGGCAGGCGGCTCTGGCGGTGCCGCGGCCGGGTCCACCAACCCTGCCGCGCCCGGCCTGTCGGGTGCGGACCGTCGCGCCGCGGAGAAGGAGATGTCGGCCCTCGACCGGAAGATCGCGAAGGCGGGGCAGGACCGGCAGAAGCTGCTCGACGCGTTCGCCGCGCACGACCAGTCGGACTACGCGGGGCTCGGAGCGCTGCAGACGAAGCTCGGCGCCCTCGACGCCGAGGTCGAGCAGCTCGAGGAGCGCTGGCTCGAAGTGGCCGAGCAGCTCGGGGTGTAGCGGGGGCCGCGGGTCGGAGACCCGTAGCTCGACCGACGTAGCGTTACCGGGTGGCCCGGGTCAGGGGCCCTCGCAGCCGAGTTCGGTCGGCTCGAGGTCCTCGCCCCGGCCCACGCCGTAGGCGGACGGATCCGTGACCGTGCGCAGTCGGCCGAGCCGGTCCTGCTCGGTGACGACGACGGCGCGGACGAACCCGGCGCGCTGGTCCGGGTCGAGCACGAACCGACCGACGACGTCGAGGTGCCCGTGCGGCGGGACGACGAGCCCACTGTCGACCGGCACCGTCCGGCCGTACTCCGACGGGCGCGCGGCGTCCTCGGTGACGGTGAGCCCGGCAGCGTCCGCGGTCGGGTGCGGCGCGAGCGCGAGGTGTTCGAGCCGCACGCCCTGCACGGTGTCGACCCGGACCGTGCGGACGTGCACGTCGTGGGCGTTGTCGTTGGCGAACTCCGTCAGGAACCAGGCGGCTGCGTCGCTGTCGTCGTCGGGGAAGGTGCCGCTCACGCAGCCACCCAGGATGTCCGTCGACAGTCCCCGGGCGGGTGCGAGCTCGATCGCGAGGCCCGCCGCGAGCACGAGTGCCCCGACGATGCTCGCTCCGACGACGGCCCGTCCTCTGTCCATGTCGCAACCGTAGGGCAGGTCAGGGTCGGGAGACGTTACTCGATCGACTCCGGGTCGACGCTGTCCTGCTCGGGGTCCGCTCCGGCCGGGTCACCGCCACCGGGGTTCGCCACGACCTCCCAGAGGTGGCCGTCCGGGTCCTGGAAGAAGCCGGACCACATGCCCCACGGGCGCGTGTACGGCGCCGCGAGCATCGTCGCTCCGGCGGCTGCCGCACGGTCGAGGAACGCCTGTGCGGCCTCCTGCGACGGCTCGAAGTGCCCGATGGTGGTGCTCGGTGCCTCGGCGAGTGCGACGCCGGAGTCCTTCCGCATGTCCTCGCGCCCGTAGACGCTGACGATCAGCCCGTCGTCGAGGGTGAACATCGCGGTGGTGCCGCCCGCCGCGGTCTCGGACGCGGGGTACTCGGTGCCGATGATCCCGCTGCCGTCGATGCCGAGCAGTGCGCGGTAGAAGGCTGCCGAGCGTCCGACGTCGGCCACGGCGAGGGTGATGGCGTGCATGCCGCGCACGCTACGCCGGACCGGCCGCCGGCCGCCGGCTGCCGGCTGCCGGCTGCCGTCAGTCGCCGAGCCCGAGGATGAGTCGTCGGAGCAGCCCGGACAGCCGCGCCTGCTCGTCCTCGGACACCCCGGACAGGATCGCGCGCTCGGCCTGGAGCAGGTCCGCGATCGCGGCGTCCACGGCCGCGCGACCGCTCGCCGTGAGGGACACGAGGATGCCCCGACCGTCCCGCGGGTCCGTCCGCCGGTTCACTAGCCCTCGTGCCGCGAGCCGGTCGACCCGGTTCGTCATCGTCCCGCTCGACACCAGGGTCTGCTGCAGCAGCGCCTTCGGGCTGAGCTCGTACGGTTCGCCTGCACGCCGCAGCGCCGACAGCACGTCGAACTCCCACGGCTCGACGTCGCTCGCGTCGAACGCGGCCCGTCGTGCGCGGTCGAGGTGCCGGGCGAGCCGGTCGACGCGGGACAGGACCTCGAGCGGCCCGAAGTCCAGGTCGCCCCGCTCCCGACCCCACGCCGCGACGATCCGGTCGACCTCGTCCTGCTGCGGCATCCCTCCATCTTGGCCGAACCGGTCGCGCGCGGCCAGCGCCCGGGCCGTGGGAGGATGGACGGGCACCGGATGGGCTCCACCCCGTCCGGTGTGTTCCGCCTTGGTGTAACGGCAGCACGACGGCCTTTGGTGCCGTTAGGTCCGGGTTCGAATCCTGGAGGCGGAGCGCGGGGTGATCCGAGTTTTCGGCGTTCGGGTTGAGACTTTTCGCGCCTGGGGGAGCTTGGCGCCGCGAGAACCGGATTGGAGGGCCGCTTTCGGTGACCGATTGTTCGGCGTACACACTTCCGCCGCCTGCAGCTGTACCGGGCCACCGGGTTGGTCCCGGGGCTTCCCCGACTTGACCCTCACGTCACGTGAGGGCAGAACATGAAGTGCATGAGCAACTACTACAACGCTTTTGAGGTGAGCCCAGTCCCGGCTCCTGGACCCGACGCGGTTGCGCCCGAGCCGTATCGCGGGATCTACGGGATGCCGTCGTTCGTGACAATCCCGACAACCGACCTGACCGCTTCCGTCGACTACTGGACCCGTGCCCTGGACTTCTTCGAGCTGTTCAGCGTGCCCTACCAGCTCGTGCACCTGCGCCGGTGGGCCTTCCAGGATGTCCTGCTGGTCCCTGCTGCATCGGCGCCGGACCAGGTGCCGACGGTCAGCTTCAACTTCGCGTGCGTCTTGAACCAGATCGACGCCCTCGTGGCCGCATGCCGGGCCCACGACGCGGGCGTTGTGCGCGAGCCGCGGGACACGCCCTGGGGCACCCGCGATGTCGAGGTGATCACGCCGGAGAAAGCACGAGTCGTCTTCACCGCCGCGAAGCCCTTCGATCCGGCCAGCCAGACCGCCAAGAACCTGGAATCGATCGGCATCACCGCGCCGGACACCGATGGTGAGAAGAATGGAGCCCGTGCCTGATGACAGCGACGCCGTGGACCTGACCGTTGGTCGGGCCGCGGCGCGCCTCGGCGTGACTGTCCGGACATTGCATCACTGGGATGAGATCGCCCTGGCGACGCCGTCGTCACGGACAACTGCCGGGTACCGGCTCTATGCCGATGACGACCTCGAGCGGCTGCGGCGCATCGTTGTTTATCGCGAACTAGGACTCGACCTGGAAGCCATCCGAAGCGTCCTCGACGGCCCGAGCGCGGCTGTCGTCAGTGCGCTGCGCGCCCAGCAGGACCAGCTTGCGGCGCGGATCGATCATCTCAACGCGCTCGGCGATGATCTGGCCCGAATGGCCGAGGCCCACGAACACGGGCTGCTCATGACTGTTGAAGAGCAGACCGCAATGTTCGGGCCTGATTGGAATCCGCAGTGGCCAGCCCAGGCAAGGCGACGCTACGGCGATACTCCGGAGTGGAGGCAGTACGCCGAACGCTCCGCGTCACGCACCACTGACGAATGGCAGGCCGTCGCCGATGCAGCAGCGGCGCTTGATCGGGACCTGGCCAACGCCATGGACGCCGGGGTCGAGCCCGGCAGCCCAACTGCGGATGCTCTAGCGGAGAAGCATCGTCGGGTGTTCTCCGCTTACTTCCCGATCACTCAGCAGATGCAGGTCGTCCTCGGCCGCATGTACGAAGCCGATCCCGCGTACACCGCACACTACGACGGAGTCCGCGGCGGGCTCGCCTCATGGTTGCGACGCATCATCGACGCCAGCGCACGCGCCAGCGGCATCGACCCCGACACCGCCACCTGGCGTTAGGGGTCGCGGGTCGCGGGTCGCGCCGAGCGTGCAACTGCTAGCGGCCGTGTCGCTACTCCTCCATCGCTTCGATGTACGTCGCCGCGTCTCAACCGCCTGATGGCCGATCCGCTACCGCGACGAACGCTTGACGTACGCTGTCGATGTGAGAAGTAGTCACAGGTTCAGAGCGCGCACGAGATCATGGTTCACCGCGTTCACCTGGCGCTTGTCTACCCAGGCGGGGACTGTCTATCTCGGAGCTGTTTCCTTGATCGGTCTCGAAGCTGTCGCGGTCCTTCTCACCTTCACTACAGCCTGGCCGATCGCCTTGCCTCTCGTTGTCCTCGTGCTGGGTGTCGCCTATCTGCTCCGCGACCGCGTGGTCGCCCTGTGGCACCGCATCCGCCGCGGCCATCGTTGATCCTCGATCGCTCTCGGACGAGAGTCGCTCAACGGACGCTCCGCGGCTCGTCGCTCAGCCCTACTTGCTCCGCTGACGAACTGAGCGCCAGCGGAGCCGCCGTCAGCTGTGGCGTGCGTCAATCCGGTCGATGATCACCTGTAGCTCCTCACGCAGCTGCGCCGATCTGGTGATGAAGCCTCCTCGACGTTCGTCGAAGTGCGCAAACGCTGCATCGACGTCTTCGCCGCTCCGCCAGAGGCCCTCGTTCTCGGGAACTTGTCGAGTTTCGTCCCACCACTCCCATGCGTTGATCGTGTCGACCCAATGAGCGCCCACGGTGTCGATCGACGGGGCTGGTTCACCGACCGCCTTACGATCTTCGGCCGCTCGAAGCCGCGTAGCCAGGGCATGCAGTCCGTTCGTCTCGAACTCCGTGAAGATCGACGGAGGCTTCTCGAACTCGTACGCCAACTGCGCCGAGCTCTCGGCATACTGCCAGAGGCAGGAGCGCTGCGACCCGCGGAACGGATCCCCGAAACCCGTGGAACGCCCGTCTGCACTCGAATCGGCGATCCGTGCCACTACTGGCATCCGCGAACAAGCCGAACACCTCGCGCTCGCCGGGCTCGTTCCGCGACCCGCCGTCTGCTGCGGCTCGACCGCCGCCGCCTACAGCGCCGCCGCCTCCTGCCGCACGAGCGCCCCGAACTCCGCTGCGCGCGTTCGCCGACGCCGTCAGCAGGCAGACCGGCCTCCCTGCCCAGCCGGTCGACCCCGACACCCTCGGCGTCTTCGGAGCACTGCCCGGGGGCGATCAGCCAGCGTCGAGCCGTCGGACGCGCGCGCTCGTCGGCTGGGAGCCCACCGGCCCGCTCCTGCTCGAGGACCCCGACGCAAGGTGCTCTACGCAAGCCGGCCGACGGATCAGATCACGAACCGAAGAGGCCGAATCCTGCCGAGATGGCTACCCCGAGACCCATGACCATCACCGTGCTCCCGACGATCGCTGCCAGCCGTCGATCCTTGTTCGTCCCCGTAGCCCGAGCCTAGGAGTGCCCGGTAGTCGATCGGCTATCGGACAGGGTTTCGCCTCCTGGGCGATCCTGCGTGTATGCGCTACCGGTTGATGAACGAGTACAGCGTCGACTGGCCGTTGTGGCACGACGACGGTCTCTGCGTGGCCCGCACGCCATCGTTCTCGCCCCGACTTGAGCGCGAAATCCTCGAATGGGCTCACGATTTCAACGAGAACTACGGCATCGAAACTGGCTGGCCGACTGAGGCTGCTGCGGGCTCCCACGAACGTCAAGGACATCGTCTGCTACTGCTCGTCGAACGAGAGTTGCCGGAGGAAGACGACGTGGTGCTCGGCTACTGGGAGACCAACAAGCGCAAGGGGTTGTAGACCTCAGAGCCGTACGGTCAGGCATCGGCTACTGAGACTGCCTCAATGTCGACTTTTCGTCCGATTCCATAGAGGATGCGGCGATGAATTCGTCTCGCCTCGCCTGCCTGATCGGTGGCATCCTCCTCGCTGTCGGAGGCCTTCTCTGCGGCGGCGCGTTCCTCGCAGAGGTCACGTCGGATCCGGACGGCGGCGCGAACATCGGTGCCGGCGTTCTGTTGTTCCTCGGTCAGCCTCTTGCGTACATCGGCGTGGTGCTCCTCGTCGTCAGCTTGATGCTGTTCGCCCGGTCCGACCGTTTCCCGCAACACTGAGGGCCCAGGAACTCCTGACCGGCGCCGATCGTGATCGTCGCGAGCGGAACTTGCCCTCATCGCGATGGCGGCCCTGTCTGCCGTCCGGGCTGCCATCGGCTACCGGACAGCTGCGATCAAGCCTCGCCGTCTGCTGCTCGCTACCTTCGATTCATGAGCAAGTCATCGTTCTGGCGTCGGGTGAGCGTTGCAACCGCCTCCCTTGTGCTGGGCCTGGCGTGCCTACTGACGCCAGCGCGGACCGCGATCACGACACACGGCTTCCCGACGTGGGTGCTCGCCATCGTTCTTCTGATTGGCGGCGCGGGCTTGTGGGTCGATGCACTGATCGGCCGAGCTCGAGATCGCGGTTGAGTCGAAGGGGTTGGAACTTCCGGCTGCTCTTCTCAGTGCCCGTCAGCTGTGGCCTCGACGTCACATCGGCGTATCAGATGCTCGCGGAGGTCCGGCGCCCGGCGCGCTAGGGTCGGCGCGTGGGGCTTCGGGAGCGGGACCGATCACGGCAGATCAACGTCCGGGCACTCGTCGCGATCGCCCTGATCGTCCTGTGGGGCATCGTGCTCGTGGCGACCGGAGTCTTCGACCCCGCACACCAGACCCCGCCGTCCCAGTTCGACCACGACGACGGGATGCTCCCGCCCACAGCAGACGACCGCCGGACCTCTGCCGTCCAGGCTGCCGCGTTGATCGGGTCCTTGCCCGTCGCCGTCCTCGCCCTCTGCATCGCGGCGAGCTCGCTCCGCGTCTGGCGCGAACAGGTGTCGGCGGTCATCGCGACCAGCCTCGCCAGCCTTGCCGCGCTGGCAGCCATCGGCCTCGCCTGGATCGGCGTCGGCACCGTCGTCTTCTTCACCTAGCCGGTGCAGGGGACGGCACCGAGGTCGGGGGAGACGGAACCGACGTCGCGTCCCGAGCGGTCGACGCGGCACGGCGATCGTGCCGGTCGTCCGCAGGCCGGCTGACGGACCGGCACCGCGACGACGGACTGGAGGCGCGGATCACCGTCGCCGGTCGGCGTCCGGTGGTCCGCGCCTCCCGTCCGCCCCGTCAGGACGACAGGTGCGCTGCCGCACGGACCGGACGGAGTGCGTGACCGGCGGGCGGCGACGCCGCCCGCCGGCCGCCGGCCATCTCCTGCAGGACCCGGTGCACCTGTCGGCTGTAGCCGGACTCGTTGTCGTACCAGACGTACAGCACCGCGTGCTCGGACCCGTCCGCGATCGTCGCGAGCCCGTCCACGATGCCCGCCCGCCGACTGCCGAGCAGGTCCGTCGAGACGACCTCCGGCGACTCGACGTAGTCGATCTGCCGCCGGAGCGGCGAGGTGAGCGAGGCGTCCCGGAGCACCCCGTTCAGCTCGTCGCGTCCGACCGGGTGACCGAGCGTCAGGTGGATGACCGCGAGCGAGACGTTCGGCGTGGGGACGCGGACGGCGCTGCCGGTGAGCCGGCCGCGGAGTTCGGGCAGTGCCTTCTCGGCGGCCTTCGCGGCACCGGTCGCGGTGATCACCATGTTCAGGCCCGCCGCCCGCCCTCGCCGGTCGGCGGGGTGGTAGTTGTCGACCAGGTTCTGGTCGTTCGTGGCGGAGTGCACGGTCTCGACGTGCCCGTGGACGATGCCCCAGGCGTCGGACACGACCTTGAGCACCGGGACGATCGCGTTCGTCGTGCACGAGGCGGCACTCACGACCGGGTCGTCGCCGATGCCGTCGTGGTTGATGCCGTGCACCACGTTCGGCACGTCGCCCTTCGCGGGCGCGGTGAGCAGCACGCGGGCCGCTCCGGGGGCGAGGAGGTGCTGCCCGAGCCCCTCGGCGTCGCGCCAGCGACCGGTGGTGTCGACGACGATCGCGTCCTCGATGCCGTGCGCGCGGTAGTCGACGGCGTCGGGGGAGTCGGCCGAGACGAACTGCACGAGGGTGCCGTTCGCGGTGATGGTGTCGTGCTCGGTGTCGACGGTCACCGTGCCGGCGAAGGGGCCGTGGATCGAGTCCCGGCGGAGCAGGCTCGCGCGCTTGACCAGGTCGCCGGGCCCGCGACGGCGGACGACGACGGCGCGCAGGGCGAGCGGGGCGTGCTCCCCGGCGCGTTCGAGCAGGATCCGGGCGAGCATCCGACCGATCCGCCCGAACCCGTACAGCACGACGTCGCGTGGGGCGTCGCGGTGCGGTCCGTCCGCCGTGCCGCGGTGCAGGAAGAACTCGTCGGTGAGGAACTCGCGCAGGGTGCTGCCGAGGCGGTCACGTCGGTGGCGGGACGCGAGGTCGCCGAGGTCCACCGACACCGACGACAGCGCCATCGTGTCGAGCTCGGTCAGGATCGCCAGGCTCGTCGCGACCGGCAGTTCGGTCTCGTCGACCCGGCGGCTCGACCGGTGCGCCTTGACGATCCCGATCGGGGACTGCCCCACCAGGGGACGGCCGTGGACGGACGGCACGACGTCGTCCCGCCGGTACAGCCGTCCGATGAGCGGCACCATCGCCTCGGCGGCAGCGAGCCTCTCGTCCCACACCTGCTGCAGGCGCGCACGCTCGGCGGCGGTGGACACCCCGGTCGTGGTCGGGGCGCCGGACGGCATCAGGCGACCTGCCGGACGTCGGCCGTGGCGTGCAGGGCGGCGCGACGCTCGTCGAGGATCGCGGTGAACACCGGGGGCGTGCGGTCGCCGAACCCGGCGAGGAACTCCTCGGTCAGGTCGCACTCCTCGAGCCACGGCCCGGGGTCGACGGCGAAGAGGGCCTCGAGCTGTGCGGCGGTGACGTCGAGCCCGTGCACGTCCAGGTCGTCCAGGTCGGGGAGGAGGCCGACCGGGCTCTCGACCGCCGGCACGGTGCCCTCGACGCGGCGCGCGATCCACTCGAGCACGCGGGCGTTCTCGCGGAAGCCCGGCCACAGGAAGGCGCCGTCCTCGCCACGCCGGAACCAGTTGACCTGGAACACCGCCGGTGCCCCGGCGCCGAGGCGCTCGCCGATCCGGAGCCAGTGCGCCCAGTGGTCGGCCATGTCGTAGCCGCAGAACGGCAGCATCGCGAAGGGGTCGCGGCGGAGCTCCCCGACGGTGCCCTCGGCTGCGGCGGTCCGCTCGGACGACACCGTCGCACCCATGAACACGCCCTCGGCCCAGGTCGACGCCTGCGCCACGAGCGGGACGTTCGTCGACCGACGACCGCCGAACACGACGGCGTCGACGGGGACGCTGCGCTCCCACCCGTCGGCGAGCGTCGGGACCCGGTCGAGCGCCACCGTGAACCGGGCGTTCGGGTGCGCGGCCGGAGTGCCGCTCGCCGGTGTCCAGTCGGCGCCGGTCCAGTCGACCAGGTGCGCGGGCGGTTCGGGGGTGAGGCCCTCCCACCAGACGTCGCCGTCGTCCGTGAGCGCGACGTTCGTGAAGATCGTGTCCGCGGCGATCGTCTCGACCGCGACGGGGTTCGTGTCGGGGCCGGTCCCGGGCGCGACGCCGAACAGTCCGGCCTCGGGGTTGATCGCGTGCAACCGCCCGTCCGCTCCGGGACGGAGCCAGGCGATGTCGTCGCCGATCGTCTCGACGGACCACCCGGGCAGGGCCGGCTGCAGCATCGCGAGGTTGGTCTTGCCGCAGGCCGAGGGGAACGCGGCGGCGACGTGGACGGCCCGGCCATCGGGCGAGGTGAGCCGGACGAGCAGCATGTGCTCGGCGAGCCACCCCTGGTCACGACCCATCACCGAGGCGATCCGGAGCGCGAAGCACTTCTTGGCGAGCAGGGCGTTGCCGCCGTAGCCCGAGCCGTACGACCAGACCTCGCGGGTCTCCGGGAACTGCACGATGTACTTCGTCGCGTTGCAGGGCCAGGACACGTCCGGCTGCGGGACGCCCTGGTCGTCGCGGAGCGGGTGCCCGACGCTGTGCACGGTCGCGACCCACGGCACGCCGGCGTCGATCGCGCGGAGCACGTCCGCCCCGAGCCGGGTCGTCCTGCCCATGCTGAGGACGACGTAGGCCGAGTCGGTCACCTCGACGCCGAGCTGCGAGATCGGGCCGCCCACCGGTCCCATCGAGAACGGCACGACGTACATCGTGCGGCCGCGCATGCTCCCGGCGAACCGCTCGTCGAGCTCGGAGCGCATCGCGACCGGTTCCCGCCAGTGGTTCGTCGGACCGGCGTCCTCGGGCGTGCGGGAGCAGGTGAACGTGCGCCCCTCGACCCGGGCGACGTCGTCCGGGTCCGACCGGGCGAGGTAGCTGTTCGGTCGGCGTTCCGGGTCGAGGGCGATCAGCTTGCCCTCGTCGACGAGCTGCTGCGTCAGGCGGGCGGTCTCGTCGGCTGACCCGTCGCACCAGACGACCTGGTCCGGGCAGGTGAGGGACGCGATCCGGGCGACCCACGCCTCCAGGGCGACGCGGGGCGAGCCGGGCACGGTGTGCGGTGCGGGACTCGTGTGGTTGGGGTTCGTGATCATCGTCGATCTCCTCGTGACGGGGGACTACCGGCGGGTGGCGGTCGAGCCCTCGGGCTCGACGATGGTGCGGACGGCCTCGGTCGAGATCCGCTCGTCGGTGGCGGGAGCGGAGCCGGGACCGTCTGCGCGAGCCGACGCGCCGTGGTCGTCGGCGGACATCGTCCGCTCGTCGAACGGCGCCGCACCGGACAGCACCCGCTCGACCTGCTGCTTGTCGATCTGCTTCGTCCACGTCCCGACCAGCACCGTGGCCACGGCGTTCCCGGTGAAGTTCGTCAGCGCGCGGGCCTCGGACATGAACCGGTCGATGCCGACGATCAGGCCGACGCCGTCGACCAGGTCCGGGCGGTGCGCCTGCAGGCCGCCGGCGAGGGTGGCGAGTCCGGCACCGGTCACCCCGGCAGCGCCCTTCGACGCGATGATCATGAAGACCAGGAGCGAGATCTGCTCGGGGATGTTCAGCGGCGTGCCGAGGGCGTTCGCGATGAACAGCGAGGACATCGTCAGGTAGATCGCGGTGCCGTCGAGGTTGAACGAGTACCCGGTCGGCACCGTGACGCCGACGACGGGCTTCGAGACGCCGAGATGCTCCATCTTCGCGATGAGCCGCGGGAGGCTGACCTCGCTGGAGGACGTCGACACGATGAGCAGGTACTCGCGGCCGAGGTACTTCATGAGCCGGAAGATGTTGACGCCGGTCACGACGCGGAGCAGGACACCGAGGACGCCGACGACGAACACGGTGCAGGTGATGTAGAACGCGACCATGAGGGTCCCGAGCGCGACGAGCGCCGCGACGCCGGTGGCACCGACCACCGCAGCGATGGCCCCGAAGGCGCCGATCGGGGCGGCCCACATGACCATCGCGAGGATGCGGAACACCAGGGCCTGCAGGTGTCGGATGCCGGTGAGGATCGGCGCACCCTTCTCGCCCATCGCCTGCAGCGCGAAGCCGACGAGCAGCGCGACGAACAGGGTCTGCAGGATGCTGCCGCTCGTCAGGGACGACACGAGCGTCGCGGGGATGATCCCGAGCAGGAACCCGGACGTCGAGGACGCGCTCTCCTCGGTGCCGGCGGGCAGCTCGTACGTCGCCTTCGACATGTCGAGCTGGTCGCCGGGGTGGATGAGGTTGCCGACGACGAGGCCGATCGCCAGGGCGAACGTCGACATCGCGACGAAGTAGCCGAGCGCCAACCCGCCGACCTTGCCGACCGTCGCCGCCTTCGCGATGGAGCCGACGCCGAGCACGATCGTGCAGAAGATGACCGGCGCGATCATCATCTTGATCAGCGCGATGAAGCCGTCGCCGATCGGCTTGAGTCCGACGGCGAAGTCGGGGGCCGTCAGGCCGACCACGATGCCGGCGAGCACGGCCACGATGACCGCGATGTAGAGCCAGTGCGAGCGATCCAGACCGCGTCGCCGTGGGCGGGCGGTGGTCGAGTGCGTCGATGCCATGCGACTTCCTTGTCGTCAGGACCGGGAGCGGCGTCGCTCCGGTCGGTTCGTCCTCGGGGGAACGGACACACCCTCGCGCGGAGCGACCCGCGGCGGCGACTTGTGTTCACAACGTTCACGGGGAGGCTGCGCGGACGGGCCCCCGTGCGCGAGGATGGGTCGTCCCGCAACGGAGCGAGGAGGCAGCTCAGTGGTACCCCGTCGGTGGAGCATCGCCGCGCGACTCTTCGCGCTGCAGCTGCTGTTCGTCGTGGTCGGGGTGGCGGTCGGTGGCGTCTGGAGCTGGACCTCGGCGCGAGCCGACCTCGAGGCGGACGCGGCCGAGAAGTCCACCGCCGTCGCGGTGTCGATCGCGCGGAACCCGTTCGTGGTCCAGCAGGCGACCACCGCGGACCCGTCCGAGCGCCTCGAGCCGTACGCGCTCGACCTGATGCGCCGCACCCACACGGACTTCATCACGATCATGGCGCCCGATCGGACCCGGTGGACGCACCCCGACCGGTCGGAGCTCGGCCGGCCGTTCCGCGGTACGGTCCAGCCGGCGCTCGACGGCCGGACCTTCACCGAGACCTCCACCGGGACGCTCGGCCCCTCGGTGCGGGCCGTCACGCCGATCACCGACGACGACGGCCGGATCGTCGGACTGGTCGCCGCCGGGGTCACCGTGGCGAACATCTCGAGTGCCCTCGTGCCGCGGCTCACGTCGGTCGTCCTGCTCGGCCTGGCGGTGGTCGCGGTGTCCGCGTTGTTCTCGTGGTTGCTCAGCCGGTACCTCGGTCGGGTCACCGCGGGACGGGGCCCGGAGGAGCTCGCGCGGGTCTTCGCGTCCTACGAGGGCGTGCTCCACTCGGTGCACGAGGGGCTCGTGGTCGTCGACCGGTCGGGGGCGGTCGTCCTGCACAACGACCGTGCGGCGGAGCTGCTGCACCTGCCGGCGCCGGCCGAACGCCAGGATCCGGTGCCGCTGGCGGCGCTCGACGTGCCGGACGCCCTGCGGACCCTGCTCGCATCGGGTGACCGTGCCGTGGACGAGACGTACGCCACGAGCGACCGGGTGCTCGTGGTGAACCAGGAGATGGCGTTCCCGCGGGGGGCGACCCGGCCGGTCGGCACCGTCGCGACCATCCGCGACCAGACCGACCTGCTGCACCTGTCCGGCGAGCTCGCCGCCACCAGGACGCTCACCGATGCGCTGCGCTCGCAGACGCACGAGTTCGCCAACCGCCTGCACACCGTCGTCGCACTGATGGAGCTCGGTCGGGTCGACGAGGCGATCCGGTTCGCCGCACACGAGATCGACCGCCACAGCGAGGTCGAGCGGCACGGCGAGACCGACCGGCGCACCGGGACCGACGCGTCCGGCGAGAGCGACCCGTGCGCCGACCCGGCGCACACCGAGCCCGAGGTGCTCGACGCCCTCCTCGCCGCCAAGCGGGCACAGGCGGGCGAGCGCGGCGTCGACCTGGTCGCCGACACGAGCGGACTGCTCGACCCCGTCCCGGCCGCACCCGCCGACGTGGTCACCGTGCTCGGCAACCTCGTGGACAACGCCGTCGACGCCGTCGCCGGCTCCCCGCAGGGCCCGGACCGCGGCCGCGTCGACGTCGTCGTCGCCGCAGCCGGCGGGACCGTCCGGCTCGTCGTCCGCGACGACGGACCGGGCATCGCCGACGTCGACGCCGTCTACGAGCGCGGGTGGTCGACGAAGCAGTCCGGTCCCGAGGGACGCGGCATCGGCCTCGACCTCGTCCGCGCCACCCTGGCCCGAATCGGCGGTGACGTCGCCGTGACCACGGGACCGGACGGCAGCACGTTCACCGTCGAGATCACCACCGGGCCGGTGCCCTCGTGACCGCGCCCATCCGGGTCCTCATCGTCGAGGACGAGCCGCTGACCGCCGAGGCGCACACGGCCTACGTGTCGCGCCTCGAGGGCTTCGCCGTGGTCGACACCGTGGGGACCGGTCGGGCGATGCTCGCCGCGGTCGCTGCGGAGCGACCGGACCTCGTGCTGCTCGACCTGAACCTGCCGGACGCCCACGGCCTGCAGCTCGTCCGCACGCTGCGGGCCGCCGGTTCCGCCGTCGACGTCGTCGCGGTGACCGCGGCACACGACGTCCAGGCGGTGCGGAACGCGATCGCCCTCGGGGTCGTGCAGTACCTCGTCAAGCCCTTCAGCTTCCGGTCGTTCGCCGACCGGATGACGTCGTACCGCGAGTTCCGGCGCGGGTTCGAGGACCGTCGTGCCCTCACGCAGGCCGACATCGACGAGCGGCTCGGGACGCTCCGTCCGGTCGCGCCCGCCGACCACGAGAAGGGCATCGCCCCGGAGACGCTCGAGGTGGTGCGCGACGCACTGCTGCAGCGGTCCGACGGTGGTTCGGCCTCCGAGGTCGCCGAGGCGACCGGGCTGTCGCGGGTCACCGTCCGGCGGTACCTCGAGCACCTCGCCGCCGCCGGGCAGGTCGGCAAGGACGTCCGCCACCGCGGGCAGGGACGGCCGGAGTACGAGTACCGCTGGTTGCGCTGATCGGCCCGCTGCGGGCGTGAGGCGTACCGGACGGGAGGCACGGTGCGGGCCGGCACCGCGCCTCCCGTCCGTGGCCGGGTCGCCCCGGCAGCGGGGTCAGCGTGCGCGGGCCGTGCCCACGTCCGCACCTGCTCCGGTCCGGTCCTGCCGGAACCACTGCAGGAGCTCCCGCACCGCGGCGAGGTCCGGTGCCCCGCCGTGGTCGTCGGGCAGGAAGTCGAGGTCGTCGAAGGTGGTGCGGTGACCGGGCACCGCGGCGCGCTGCAGGGTGGTCTCGGCCGCGTAGCCCATCGACCAGTCCGGGAACTGCCGTGCGGGCACCTGTTCCTCGAGCAGCACGGTGACCTGGTCGTGGCGCGGGTCCTCGGCGATGTACGCCATCTTCTCGCGGACCGCCGTGGCGGGCCCCTCGAGCAGCTGCAGGAACCGGTGGTCGCGGAACAGCAGCAGGCCGGTCACGCCGGCGCGGGCGTTCGCGCTGCGGGCGTGCGCCAGCAGGTCGTCGAGGTCGTCGAGTCCGAAGCCGACGACCGCGCGGCTGGCGTAGACGAGCGACAGCAGCGCGCCGTCACCCGGGGTCTGCGTCGGTTCCGATGAGGGCTGCACGGGTCCACTCAACCCGCGCGAGCCGAGAGCCGACCCGGTGACCGGGCGGTGACGTCCCCCGGTTCCCTGTGACCGACGTCGTGCCGCTCTCTACGGTGGAGCGATGCGAGAAGAGCTCGAGGCGGTCCTGCAGGCACACCGCGTCACGCCACTGCCCGACGGCGTGGACCGTGCCAGTGCCTGCGACCCGGAGCTGCCGAGCGCGGAGATCGTCGGGTGGGCGACCCTCGTCGTGGCCGGGGTGCCGCTGTCGGCGTCCGAGCAGGACCGGCTCGCGGACACCGCCGCGAACGCGTTCGCCCTGATCGCGGTGCTCCCCGTGGGCGCCCGACCGTACTTCGCCCGGCTCGGGCTGATCGCGACCCTGGCGTCGGCGCTCGCCGTGGGAGCGCCCGCTCCGCGCTAGTCCCTCGCCGCGCCCGCGTCCGCCGAGTGCGTGACTAGGCTCAGCACGTGCGGTCCGCGGGTGGTTCCCGGAAGGGCCGTCGGGCCGGACGGGCAGAGAGCAGGAGACCACGTGGCGCGAGCGACGAGCATCCGCGACGTGGCGGCCGAGGCCGGGGTGTCGATCACGACGGTGTCGCACGCGCTGAGCGGCAAGGGCACCGTGAGTGCCCGGACGCGCCTCCGGGTCGAGGAAGCGGTCGAACGGCTCGGGTACGCGCCGAACCCGATCGCCCGTGCCATGCGGACCGACCGACGGGCGGTCCTGGGGTTCGTGTCCGAGGAGATCGCGTCGACCCCGTACGCGGGCAAGATCATCGTCGGGGCGCAGGCCGAGGCCGCCGCGCACGACCACGTCCTGATGATCGTCGACATCGCAGCCGGGGAGTTCGACGACCCGCGCATCGACGCCCTGATCCAGCGGCAGGTCGACGCGGTGGTGTTCGCCTCGGCGTCGAACCGGGTCATCCGGCTGCCGCGGTCGCTCGACCCGGCCCGGACGGTACTGCTCGACGCGTTCGACCCCGCTGCTCCGGTGCCGTCGGTGGTGCCCGACGAGCAGGACATCGCCGCGACGGCGGTCCGCGCGTTGCTCGCGGCGGGGCACCGGCGCATCGCGCACCTGACGGTCGAGGGCGCCGGTCCCGCCGTGACCGGCCGGGTCGAGGGGTACGAGCGGACCCTGGTGGAGGCCGGCGGCACCCCCGTGGTGGTCCGCGCGGTCGGCGAGGTCGCGGATGCCGCAGCGGGCTTCCGGGCGGCGACGGACCTGTTCGGACCGGTACCGGAGGCAGCCGGCGACCGCGCCGCCGAGCGCCCGACCGCGGTGTTCGCCTTCAACGACCAGATGGCGATGGGGGTCTACCAGGTCGCGGAGGAGCGGGGCATGCGGATCGGCCGTGACCTGTCGGTCGTCGGCATCGACGACCTGCAGCTCGTGGCCGCCGCCCTGCGTCCGGGCCTGACGACCGTCGCGCTCCCGCACGAGCAGATGGGTCGTGCGGCGGTCCGCCGTGCGCTCGAGCAGACGGGAGCGCTGACCGCACCGCCGACGCCGCGTGCCGGGGTCGAGCGGCTCCGCGGAGAGCTCGTCGTCCGCGACTCGATCGGACCGGTAACCGTTACTCGTTCGTGACCCGCGCCCGTGGCGAGCGGTCGGCCCCTGTGTGATGCTCTTCCTCAACACAAAACGATTTGGGTTTGTGCGAGTGAAAGGTCGAAGTAATGAGGCTTCGTAAGGGCATCGCCGTCGCCGCCGCGCTCGCGGTCGGGACCGGCTTGACGCTGACCGGCTGCAGCGCCGGAGGATCCGCATCGTCCGACGGCACGGTCACGATCTCCGGTGGCTTCACCGGTGCGCAGGCCACGGCGTTCCAGAAGGACCTGGACACGTGGGCCGAGGGCCAGGGCATCACGGTCAAGTACTCGGGCAGCGACAGCTTCCAGACGTCGATCGTCACGCAGGTGAAGGGCGGCCAGGCCCCCGACGTCGCGATCTTCCCCCAGCCCGGCGTGCTCAAGTCCCTCATCAGCCAGGGCATCCAGCCGCTCGACGACCTCGTGGACGTCAAGAGCGTCACCGCGGACGAGGCGAACGGCCTCGCCGACATCGCGAAGGTCAACGGCAAGACGTACGGCCTGCCCTACAACATCAACGTGAAGTCGCTCGTCTGGTACGACCCGGCCGCGTTCGAGGCCAAGGGGTACGAGGTCCCGAAGACCGACGCCGAGCTCACCGCGCTGCAGGAGAAGATCATCAAGGACGGCTCCGGCTACCCGTGGTGCGTCGGCATCGCGTCGCAGGGCTCGAACGGCTGGCCGATGACGGACTGGCTCGAGGAGTACGTGCTCCGCTACGGCGGCCTCGAGAAGTACGACGACTGGATCACCCACGAGGTGAAGTTCGACTCGCCCCTGGTCAAGCAGGCCGCGGGCAAGGTCGAGTCGATGATCTTCGCCGACGGCGCGGTCAACGGCGGCGGCAAGGCCATGGCGTCCACCGACTTCGGCGCGGCGGGCAACAACCTGTTCGTCGACGGCGGCAAGTCGGCGGGGCAGTGCTACATGATGCGCCAGGGCACCTTCATCACGGGCAACTTCCCGGCCGCGATCCAGGAGCAGATCGCGAAGGGCGACACGACGAACGTGAACGCCTTCCCGCTCCCGACGCCCGAGGGTGCCGCGACCTCCGGCACGCTCGGCGGTGGTGACCTGGTCGCCGCGTTCAAGACGGACGACGACACGAAGAAGGTCGTCGACTACCTGGTCGGCAAGGAGTTCGGCACGAACGGCTACGCCAAGAACTGGTCGGCCGCGCTCTCGCCGCACAACGACTTCCCGGCGTCCGAGTACACCAGCCCGTTCCAGAAGGTCGCGCAGCAGGCCGTGAAGGACTCGAAGGTGTTCGGCTTCGACGCCTCCGACCAGATGCCCGGAGCCGTCGGTGCCGGTACCGAGTGGACGAACCTGACGGCCTGGACCGCGGGTCAGCAGTCACTCGACCAGACACTCAAGGCCATCGACGACTCCTGGCCGTCGCAGTAACACCCTCCACCTGCGCCGTGGCGGTGCCGACCGGCGCCGCCACGGCCGTCGGCGCCTGCACGCCGCGACGACACACCCCGACAACGAAGTGAGGTGACCCCTCGTGCAGCAAGTCCTCAGCGTCCTCGTCTCCGTCATCGGCGGACTGGCCGTCTCGTTCCTGATCTACCTCGGGCTGAACTTCCTGGTCTCGAAGACGCACGGCAAGTGGCACGGTCGACTGCTGCCCTACGTCTTCATCGGGCCGGTCCTGCTCCTCCTGCTCGTCTTCCTGGTCGTCCCGACGGTGCAGACGGTCATCCAGAGCCTGCAGAAGACGGACCAGTACGGGCTGACGTCCTTCGGCGGCCTCGACAACTACGTCTCGCTCTTCTCGACGCCGTCGTTCCTGTCGACCCTGTTCAACAACCTGCTCTGGATCATCGTCGTCCCGGCGGTGGTGGTCGTGATCGGGCTGCTCGTGGCGACCCTGGCGGACCGCCTCGGGCCGAAGCGCGAGAAGACGTTCAAGTCCCTGATCTTCCTGCCGATGTCGGTGAGCTTCATCGCGGCCGCGTCGATGTGGTCGTTCGTGTACGCGTACAACGCACCGGGACAGCCCCAGGTCGGACTGCTCAACGGCATCTGGACCGCGATCACGCACCAGAACCCGATCCCGTGGCTGCAGAACGACTTCCTGCGCATGAACAGCTTCCTGCTCATGGCGGTCGTGATCTGGCTGAACGCCGGCTACGCGATGGTCCTGCTCTCCGCGGCGATCAAGGCCGTGCCCGAGGAGACGATCGAGGCGGCACGCATCGACGGTGCCAGCGAGCGGCAGGCGTTCTTCCGCGTCATCGCTCCCCAGATCCGCACCACCATCATCGCCGTCGGCATCACGGTCCTCATCACGGTGATGAAGATCTTCGACATCGTCTTCGCGATGACCAACGGGCAGTTCGACACGAACGTGCTCGGCGTCGAGTTCTACTCGCAGTTCTTCGCGTTCAACAACCCCGGGAAGGCGTCCGCCGTGGTCGTCATCCTCATCCTCGCCGTGGTGCCCGTCATCGTGTACCAGGTGCGGACCTACCGCGAACAGGAGGCCCTCCGATGACCGAGATCGTCCCGGTGGCCGGAGCCCCGGAGATCGTCGCGACGAAGCGCGAACGGGTCACGAAGACCAGCGCCGAGCAGCGTCCCCGCGTCCTGCTGAGCATCGTCATGGGCGTCATCGCCGTGCTCTGGATGGTGCCGGCGATCGGCCTGCTCGTCACGAGCTTCCGCACGACGACCGCCGCCCAGAGCACCGGGTGGTGGACCGTCTTCGGGAACCTGTTCGGTACGGAGTGGACCCTCGACAACTACTCGAACGCGCTGACGGGGGCGACCTCGGGGACCGGGCAGAGCCTGGCGGCCGAGTTCCTCAACAGCGTCGCCGTCGCGGTCCCGGCCACGATCCTGCCGCTCATGATCTCCGCGTTCGCGGCCTACGCGTTCACGTTCCTGCAGTTCCGGTTCAAGGAGTTCTACTTCGCGGTCATCGTCGGGCTGCTCGTGGTGCCCGTGCAGATCTCGCTGATCCCGGTCCTGCAGCTGTACAAGACGATCACGCAGGCGACCGGGCTGCAGATCACCGGCACCTTCCCGGCGGCGTGGATCGTGCACTCGGCGTTCGCGCTCCCGCTCTGCATCTACATCCTGCGGAACTACATGTCGACGCTCCCCGTCGCGCTCATCGAGGCCGCCCGCGTCGACGGCGCGTCGCACTTCCAGATCTTCTGGCGGCTCGCGGTCCCGATGTCGGTGCCGGCGCTGGCGTCGTTCGCGATCTTCCAGTTCCTCTGGGTCTGGAACGACTACCTCGTCGCGTACATCTTCATCGGCAACACGAACCCCGTGCTGCAGCAGGGCCTGCTCGGGCTGCTCGGACAGTACGGGTCGGGCTGGAACCTGGTCGCGGCCGGCTCGTTCATCGTGCTGATCGTGCCCCTCGTGGTGTTCCTGTCGCTCCAGCGCTTCTTCGTCCGTGGCCTCACCGCAGGGTCGGTCAAGTGAGCACGGAGACGGCCACGCAGTCCGACGTGCCGGAGACGGAGCGCACCCGGACCGAGCCAGCGGCGGACGGCGCCACGATCCGGCGCCCGCGGCGGCACTTCACGCCCGCCCGCAACTGGATGAACGACCCGAACGGCCTGGTCGTCCACGACGGCCGGTACCACCTCTACTTCCAGCACAACCCGGACGGGATCGACCACGGTACGGTCGGCTGGGGGCACGCGTCGAGCACCGACCTGCTCACGTGGACCGAGCACGAGGTGGCGCTCGAGGCCGACGCGGACGGGCAGGTCTTCTCGGGCTCCGTGGTGTTCGACGCGGAGAACACGAGCGGGCTCGGATCGGCCGAGCAGCCGCCGCTGGTCGCGATCTGGACGCAGGCCGCCGAGACCGAGCAGTCGCAGGCCCTCGCCTCCAGCACCGACGGCGGGTACCGGTGGCGGAAGTACCCGGGGAACCCGGTGCTGCGCCGCGGCTCCGCCGACTTCCGCGACCCGAAGGTGTTCCGGTACGAGGGCACGGACGGCCCCTGCTGGATCATGGTCGCCGTCGAGGCCCAGGACCGCCAGGTGCTCGTGCACCGGTCGACCGACCTGCGCACCTGGACCCTCGTGTCGACCTACGGTCCCGCCGGTCCGGTCGGTGGCGTCTGGGAGTGCCCGGACCTCTTCCCCCTGACCGTCGACGGCGACCCCGACCGCGTGGTCTGGGTGCTGCTGGTCAGCCTCAACCCCGGCGGGGTCGCGGGCGGATCCGGTACGCACGTCGTGCTCGGGCAGTTCGACGGGGAGCGGTTCGTCCCGGACGAGCCGCTCCCCGCCGAGACCCGGTCGCCGGACGGGTCCTGGCGGCAGCAGTCCACCGAGGAGCTCGCGACGTACCGCTGGCTCGACCACGGTCCCGACTCGTACGCCGGCGTGACCTTCTCCGGTACGGGCCTCCGAGACCGGACGCTCGTCGCGTGGATGGACAACTGGGACTACGCGAAGGACCTGCCGACCACGCCGTGGCGCGGCGCGATGACCGCTGCTCGGGCCCTCGGCCTGACCGAGCGGGACGGACGCCTCGAGCTGGTGCAGCGGATCGTCGGCCCGACCGGTGCCGTGGACACGGTGCTCCGTCACGACGACGACGCGGCGAGCACCCACGAGCTCCCGGGACTCGTCCGCGTCGAGGTCGTGATCACGCTGCGCGGACCCGACGGTGTGGTCCGGTTGGAGCTCGACGACGCCGACGGCCGACGTCGGCTCGGCCTGCGCTACGACGCCGCCGACGCCTCGCTCCGGCTCGACCGTCCCGCCGTGCCGGGGCTCCCGGCGTCGTTCGGACGGCACGTGGCGTCGACGGTGCGACCGGAGGGCGACCGCGTCGCGCTCACCCTGTGGTTCGACGAGTCGTCGGTCGAGGTCTCGTCGGGTGCCGGCACCGGCTCGATGACGGCGCTGCTCGCCGGGTCGGCGACCGACGCACGCCGTCGCCTGCTGGTGGACCCCGGGCCGCACGCGGTCACCGTGACGGCATCCGCCGACGCGGACGAGGTGACCCCGGTCGGCTGACCCGACGCCGTGCCGGACGGGAGGCCCGTGGCGACGCCGCCACGGGCCTCCCGTCCGGCACCCGGTCCGGTCAGCGCGCGGTGCCCCGCTCCTGCTCGCCCGTCGCACGGTCCGGTGCGTCCGGCGCGTCGCGCCGTCGACCGCGCAGCAGGTCCGCCGACCGGATGAGGCGCAGCGACGTCACCAGCACGACACCGCCGAGCACGTTGAACACGAGCACGTAGCCGAACCAGGCGGCCCACTGGCCGTACGTGATCGACGCCCCCGCCTGGATGGCGCCGAAGACCAGCAGCGAGTCCAGGATCGAGTGGAAGAGCTGCAGACCGGCCAGCAGGAAGCCACCGGCGACCGCCGCGACGAGCTTCGCCGGGTCGGAGTCGGTGCCCTGCTGCATGCGGGTCACGAGGGTGATCGTGCTCCCACCGAGCACGGCGAGCACCGCGGTCTGCAGTCCGAAGGGGGCGTCGACGTAGTGCCGGGCGGACTCCTCGAGCACCGTGTGCCACTGCGGGAACGCCTGGACGACGAGCCACATCACGACCCAACCGCCGGCGAGGTTGCTGACCAGCGTCCCCGCCCAGAGCCGGACGAGCTGCCACACCGTGCCCTCCCGGGCGACGAGCGCCACGATCGGCACGAGGAAGTTCTCGGTGAAGAGCTCGCTGTGCGCCAGGTACAGCGCGACGAGCCCGATGCTGAAGGCGAGGCCCGCGAGCAGGTGGCTGTCGGTCTCGTGCAGGACGGCCAGGTACCCCATCACGCCGAGCCCGATCTCCAGGCCGCCGGCGAACCCGGTCGCGAGCACCACCCGCAGGGTCCGCTGCAGGCGCTCGGCCCCCTCGTCGACCACCGCGTCGAAGGACTCCTCGATCTCGTCCTCGACCGGGGCGTCGTTGTCGCCGACCTCGCGGCGTCGTTCGTCCGTCACCGGTCCGACGGTAGCCCCGGGCCCGCTGGGAGCCGACGACGGTGCGGATCGGGGCCCGGCGGACGCGCAGCGGGGTCGTGCCGCCACCGCATCTCTAGAACGGATCCTCACTTCTCCTGACGTCCAGCGCGGGCCTGCCGACAGGGGTCCCTGCGACCCGACGCACGCCCCGCCGAACCTCCGCCCCCGGAAGGGACCCCTCCGTGCACCTGGTCCGCACCGTCGTCGTCACGCTCCTGCTCGGCGGGCTCTCGCTCGCGCCCGTCGCCGCCGCGGACCTCGCGTCGGCGAGCACCCTCCCGACGGTCCTGCCGGACCCTGCCGAAGGGACCGGAGCCGCCGACCCGGCAGACCCGCCGGTCGACCGGGCCGCCGCATCCGCTCCCGGTGCTGCCGGCCCGCAGGTCGACGGCGTGCGCGTCGGGGCCGGCTCGTACGCGCCGACGCCGCCGGCGGAGATCGCGTCCGTCGCCGACGTGCGGAAGACCGTCGACCAGCACCTGTACGTCGACCCGTCGCAGGCGGGGAAGCCCGTCCCCACGAACCAGTGGTGGACCGACCTGCTCGTCAGCAGGTACTCGGGCGACATGTGGGCGTACCCGTTCGTGTCGTCGAACAGTGCGCAGGGGACGAAGGTGACCCTCCCGACGTCCTGGAACGCGGACGGCACCGCGATGCGGCTCGACGCGCCGGTCACCGTGGGCGGCACGGTCGACCCGACGCCGGACGCCTCCGACCGGGTGCTCGCCGACTTCGAGGACGGTCTGCCCGACGGGTGGACCACGACCGGTGACGCCTTCGCCGGGACCTCGTCCGGGACCGCGTCGGGGCAGAGCGCCGTGTCCGGCTGGCTCGGTGGTGGGTTCGTCGACTCGTTCACCGACCGCGACGGCGACGGCGCGACCGGCACGCTCACCTCGCCGGGGTTCACGGTCGACCGGTCGGCCCTCGCCTTCCTGGTCGGCGGGGGCCGACACCCCGGGGCCGAGGCAGTGCAGCTGCTCGTCGACGGCGCGGTGGTCGAGGAGGCGACCGGCGCGGACAGCGAGGAGCTGCGCTGGACGACGTGGGACGTCAGCGCGTACCGCGGACGGACGGCGCAGGTCCGGGTCGTCGACTCGCTCCGTGCCGGGTGGGCGCACGTCCTGGTCGACCAGGTGCTGCTCACGGACGCCCCGGACGGCATCGCGGAGCGCTTCACCACGGCGTTCTCCGCCGATCGGGCCGACGCCCTGCGCTGGGGCGACTGGAACGTGAGCTGGCGGATGCCGCAGGCCGGACCGGGCGGTCAGTACATGGACGTGACGAGCGTGCAGGGGTCGCCGTACGAGTGGTTCGAGTTCCACGGCATGACCCCGCGCATCACCCTGCAGGACGGCGCCGCGCTCACCGACGCCGACGGCCGCGGACTCACCGGGACGATCACGACCGACCGCTTCGAGATCCGGCAGGACGGGCACGTGTTCGGGGTGCACGCGCCCACCGGCACCACCTTCACCCGCTCCGGGAACGTGCTCGAGGCATCCGCGGGCACCCCCTTCCTCGTGCTCAGCGCGGTGCCCGAGCAGGGGCTGACGCTCGACGACCTGCACCGCACGGCCTTCGCCGTCCCGCGGGACACCCGGATGGACTACTCGTACGACCCCGCGGCGGGTCAGGTCGAGCAGCGGTGGTCGCTGCAGACCGACGTGCTGCAGGGCTCGGACCACGACACCGTCCAGGGCTGGCTGCAGCACCAGTACGCCGAGGCGACGCACGACCTGTCGTTCACCGGAGCCACGTACGCGACGCCGCGCGGCACGATGAGGACGACCGTCGGGCACGACGGCTGGACGCTGCGGTACGCCTTCAGCGGGCTGACCCCGATCGGCGCCGAGCCGACGAGCACGGGCGACGACCCGTACCGCGAGGAGGTCATGCGGCAGTACCTGTCGGACTACGCCGCGAAGGAGACCTACGGCGGCGACACCTACTGGGGCGGCAAGGACCTGCAGCAGCTCGGCGCGTACATGAGCGTCGCGGACCAGATCGGCGACACCGAGGACGCCGACCGGATGCGGGCGACCCTCGAGCGCGCACTCACGGACTGGTACACGTACAGCGAGGGCGAGCGGGAGCACTTCTTCGCGATGTACCCGACGTGGAAGGCCCTCATCGGGTTCGGCGACTCGTACGGGTCCGCCCAGTTCAACGACAACCACTTCCACTACGGCTACTTCACACTCGCGACCGCGCTGCTCGGACGGGCCGACCCCGAGTGGGCACAGCGGTACGGCGAGATGGCGACCCTCGTCGCGAAGCAGTACGCGAACTGGGACCGGGACGACGAGCGCTTCCCGCACTTCCGCACCTTCGGCGTGTGGACCGGTCACTCGAACGCCGGCGGTGTGTCCTCGCCGGGCGGCAACAACCAGGAGTCGTCGTCCGAGGCGATCCAGTCCGAGGCCGGGCTGTTCCTGCTCGGGTCGGTGCTCGGTGACGAGGACATGCAGGCAGCCGGTGCGGTGCAGTACGTCACCGAGCGTGCCGCCGTCCGCGACTACTACCAGAACGCCCACGGCAACCCGGCGTCGGCGGCGTACGACGGCGACGGCGCGTTCCCCGAGGCGTACGACGCCGGACAGGCCGGCATCCTCTTCGACTCCGGGCAGGCCGAGGCCACGTACTTCTCCGGCGACCCCGCGTGGATCTACGGGATCCAGTGGATGCCGACCGCGCCGTGGTTCACGTACTTCGGGTGGGACCCGGACTTCTCGAAGGCGATCATGCGGCAGATGATGGCAGCCCGGGGCGAGGTCGTCGGGCAGGACGGCGTCGTGGACGGCAACGCCGGGCACGTGCAGATGCTCACCAAGAAGTGGTGGGGCGTCGGTACCTACGGGGACGTCGCGATCACGCGGGACCGGCCGGCGGCGATCGGTGAGCTGCAGGACGCGATCCGGGCCGTGGAACGGAACCACCCGGGCTACGTGACCGCGAAGACCGCGACGAACCCCCTGTACGACCGGTCGACGGACACGCTGTACGTCTCGGTCGACGACGGCGGCTCCGTCGTGTTCCCGTCCCGGTGGTGGACACCCGAGGCCCTGCCGGCGGCACTCGTGCCCGCGCAGCTCGACGGCCCGACGGCGGACCGGCAGCCGGGGGACTGGCCGGAGCCGTCGCCGCTCCTGCCGTTCCTCGTCACCGACTACCGGGCGGACCCCGACACCATCGGCCGGCTGTACGGCGTCGACCTGACCCACCACCGCCCGGGCGCCGACACCGCCCGCGCGGCCGCCGTCTTCAGCGAGATGGGCGATGCACTCGGCAACGTCGTCCTCGGGTTCCTCGCCCAGTACGACCCGGACACCTACGCCGACGTCCACGCGGCGCTCTGGGAGGCGCAGGACCCGACCGTGACCGGACAGTCGATGGCCGGGATGGTCTACCACCAGGCGATGTCGAACCGCACCGTCGGGCACGAGGTCACCGACCGCCACACGTCGAACCCGCTGAGCCAGGTGTTCCGCGCCGCCGACGGCACGTACTCCTACGTGATCGACAACGTCGACGACGTCCAGCGCACCTACGACGTGTACGCGGGGCAGCGGGTCGTCGGGCAGATCGCGGTGCCCGCCCGGACGCAGATCACGTCGCACCTCGATGCCCGACTGGCGAAGGTCGTCGTCGGGACGGAGGGCGACCCGCGCACGCTCGCCCCGGGCAGCACGACCGCGTTCACCGCGACCGGCTACGACCAGTACGGCGCGACCGTGCCGCTCGACGACGTGCGGTGGTCGACGAGTGCGGGGACGATCGACCAGGACGGCACCCTGCACGCGGGGGCCGCGGCGGACCAGGTGTCCGTGACCGCGACCGTCGGCACGGTCTCCGACGCGTACGACGTCCGTGTCGCCCCGGCACCGGTGCTCACGGGCATCGCCGTGACGCCCGGCACCGCCCGTGCCGTGGTCGGCGAGTCGGTGACGTTCTCCGCCGAGGGGCGCGACCAGTACGGTGACCCGGCTCCGCTGCCCGCCGACGTCGCCTGGAGCACCACCGCTCCCGGCACGGTCACCGGTGACGGGACCCTCACCACCACCGCGCCCGGCGCAGGCTACGTCGTCGCGACGGTGGGCGACGTCGAGGCCGGCGGGGTCGAGGCCGGCGGGGTCGAGGGCAGTGCCGTCGTGTCGTCGATCGCCTCGGTCCCGGTGGTCGAGGGGACCACCGCGACCGCGAGCTCGACCGACGGGGGCAACACCGCGGCGAAGGCCGTCGACGGGGACCCCGCCACCCGCTGGGAGAGCGCGCACGGCGTCGACACGGTGGACCTGACGCTCGACCTCGGGTCCGCGCGGGACGTCGACTCCGTCCGGGTCACGTGGGAGAACGCCGCGGCGGCACGGTACGTCGTGCAGGTGTCCGACACGGACGACGGCCCCTGGCGGAACGTCCGCACCGTCACGAACGCGGACGCGTCGGTGGACACCGTGCCGGTCGGCGCGACCGCCCGCTTCGTCCGGCTGCACATGACCGACCGCCTCACCCAGTACGGCTACTCGGTGTGGGACGTGCAGGTGACCGGGACACCGGCCACCGCCGACGTGGACGTGCGCGACCTGCTGGTCGCCCCGCGGAGCGTCACGGTGCTGCCCGGCTCCTCCGTCCGGCTCGCCGCGTACGGGTTCGACGCCGACGGCTACGGCGGTCTGCTGACCGGTGACGCCCAGCCCGTCTGGACCGCGGACGAGGGTGCGACGGTGAGCGCCTCGGGCACGGCGACCCTGCCGGACCGCGGCGGTGCCACCGCGACGGTCCGCGCGGTCCGTGGTGCGGCGACCGGGCAGGCCGTCCTCACGACCCTCGACCAGGGTGAGTCGCCCGCGGTCTCCCGCGACGTCGCCGTCGGCAAGCGGGTGACGACCTCGTCCGACGAGCGCGGGGACCTGTCGGGCGACGCAGCCGTGGACGACGACGACACCACCCGGTGGTCGAGCACGGCTCGCGACGGCGAGTGGCTCGCCGTCGACCTCGGCTCGGTGCTGCCGCTCGACCGCGTCGAGGTCCTCTGGGAGACGGCTGCAGCGGCGTCGGACCACGTCGAGGTCCGCGACCGGGCATCCGACCCGTGGCGCACGGTCTCGACGACGACCGAGGGACGGGGCGGGACGGAGACGCACGACCTCGACGGCGTCCGGGCCCGCTTCGTGCGCCTGGTGGCCGACTCGCGCACGACGCGGTACGGCGTCTCGGTGTGGTCGTTCCGGGTGTTCTCGACCGAGGGCTCGCCGACGCCGGACCTCGCTCGACGTGCCGCAGCGTCGTCGTCCGGCGACGAGTCGGCCGGGACCCCGGCACGCCACGCGGTGGACGGCGACCCGGGTACGCGGTGGGCGAGCGAGCACCGGGACGACGCCCGCCTCGACGTCGACCTCGGCGCGCGGCACGAGGTGCACGAGGCGACGATCCGGTGGGAGGACGCGTACGGCCGCGCCTACCGCATCGAGGGACGGGACGGGACGACGGGCGCGTGGACGACCATCGTCACCGTCACCGACGGTGACGGCGGCACCGACCGGGTCCCGCTGTCCGGTACGTGGCGGCAGATCCGGTTGCAGGGTGTCGACCGGGCGACACCGTACGGCTACTCGGTCTACGGGTTCGAGGTCCGGTAGACCGGGCGGCGGGCGGCACACCCCGCCGCCCGCCCGCCGGATCATCCGAGCACCGCGGCGAGCAGCTCGTCGACGAGCTCGACGTAGCCGAGGCCCACCGCCGCGTACATCCGCGGGACCTGCGACTGCTCGGTGAAGCCCGGCGCGGTGTTCACCTCGTTGAGCACCACCCCGTCACCGGTCACGAAGAAGTCGAAGCGGGCGACCCCGGCGCAGCCCAGGACCTCGTAGAGCACGGCGGCGGCCCCGGTGACCGCTGCGTGCTCGGCGACCGACAGGCCGGCCGGGATCCGGAACGGGGCGCTACCGTCGTACTTCTGTTCCCGGTCGAAGACGCCGCGCTCGTCGGTGGCGATCTCCAGTGTCGCGCCGCACCGCAGGACGCCGGACCGGTCGCGGAACAGCGCCACGTCGACCTCACGCCCGGCGACGAACGACTCGACGAGTACGGTGCTGCCGGCGGAGCGTGCGTGCTCGATCGCCGCCGTCAGGTCGTCGTGCCGCCGGACCAGGGTGACGCCGTTGCTCGACCCGGCCGACGTCGGCTTCACCACGAGCGGGGGTGCGGACGGGACGGCCGCCGCTGCCTCGGTCGCCGACACCGCTGCCGCGACGCGCACGGCGGGCGCGCAGGCGATGCCGACCGCGCCGGCGACCGTCTTCGTCACCCACTTGTCCGCCGCGAGGGCGCCGGCTCGGACCGGTGAGCCGACGACGGGCACGCCGACGAGGTCGAGCAGCCCGGCGACGGCGCCGTCCTCGCCGTGCTCGCCGTGGAGCAGCGGGAAGGCCGCGTCGCAGGACGTCAACCGGGCGACGGCATCGGCCGGGGACAGGAGCGCCCCGCCCTCGTCGTGCCACGTGCCGTCACGGCCGACGGTCAGCGGGACCGCGGTGTGGCCGCCGGTGCGGAGTGCGGCGACGACGGCCGCCGCGGAGGCCAGGGACACGTCGTGCTCGTCGTTCGCGCCGCCGCCGATCACGGCGACGCGGTGGTGTGGTCGGTCGGTCACGGGTGCTCCTCGGTGCTCGGATTGGTGCTGGTGCTGGTGCTGGTGCTGGTGCTGGTGCGGTGCACGCGGGCGACCCGGCTGCCGATCCGCGTGACGAGCTCGTGCGGGATCGTCCCCGCCCACGCCGCCCACTCGGCGACGGTCGGTTCGCCGCCGTCCCCGGGGCCGAACACGGTGACCGGTTCGCCCGGGGACGTGCGTTCGGTGCCGGTGTCGACGACGACGCTGTCCATCGAGAAGCGCCCGACGACCGGACACCGGCGCCCACGGACCAGGACCTCGGCCCGGCCCGAGGCAGCGCGGGGGAGACCGTCGCCGTACCCGAGCGGCAGCAGCGCCAGGTTCGTCGCGGACGCGGTCGTGCTCGTCCCGCCGTACCCGATGCGGGTGCCCGCCCTCGCCGAGCGCGAGGACACGACCGCGGTCGTCAGTGACAGCGCCGGCCGCAGCCGGTCGGTCGTGCCCGAGGGGTCGATGCCGAAGAGTCCGGCGCCGATCCGGTGCAGGTCGAACCCGGCCCCGACGCCGGTCAGCGTGGCAGCGGTGGCCGCGAGGTGCACCGTGGACGGGGTCAGCCCGCGGCGACGGGCGGTCCGGACGGCGTTGCCGAAGAGCAGGCGTTCGCGGACGTTCTGGTCGTCCTCGGGGCGGTCCGCCGAGGACATGTGCCCCATCACGCCGACGACCCGGACCGCGCCGGTGCCCTCGGCCTCGCGCGCCAGCGAGCACAGCGCTGCCCAGTCGGCCGGCGCACACCCCTCGCGGGCCATGCCGACGTCGACGTGCAGGTGCACCCGTGCCGCGCGACCGACGGCGCGTGCCGCGACCACGACGGCGACCAGGACGGCGGGGTCGGCGACGGCGAGCGCGACGTCGGCGCCGACCGCCGCGGCGAAGTCCGCGTCCGGTGGGTTCAGCCAGCTCAGCACCGGTGCGGTCACGCCCTCGGCGCGGACCGCGAGCGCCTCGTCGACGCTCGTGACACCGACGGAGCCGGCCCCGGCCTCCAGGACGGACCGTGCGACCGCCCCGTGCCCGAACCCGTCGGCCTTGAGCACCGCCATCAACCGTCCGCCCGTCAGGGCGGCGAAGAAGGTCGTGTTGGCGCGGATGGCGTCGTCGTGGACCGTCAGGAGCGACCCGGACGCGGTCACTGCTGCATCCGCGGGTCGCCGGTCGGGTCCCAGTACTTGCGGGGGCACCCGTCGGAGGGGGCGTCCGGCCGGAGCTCGAAGTGCCACGCCTCGTTGTCGTAGACCTGGCAGAGCCCGTACCGAGCGCCGTTGTCCTGCAGCCACGTGGCCGCATCCCAGTCCCCGATGTCGATCGCCTCGCCGCGGACGTGGAGCGACGTCTCGGGCGTCGAGACCCAGCGCGCCGCCTCCTGCCGCGAGCCGTACTCGGCGACGGCGTCGTCGAGGAGTCGTTCCTGGAGCGCGGGGGAGCGCCAGCCGCTGTTCACGACGAAGCGCACGCCCTCGCCCTCGGCGTCCCGGGCAGCGCGACGGACCGCGTCGAGCAGGTCCGGCTGCAGTCGTGCGACCGCGGGCAGGTCGTCGTCGAAGACCGACGCGCCGGACGGCACCTCGCCGGCGGCGGATCCGGTGGCGGCGCCGGTCGTGCCGTCGTCGTGTGTGCCGGCGGAGGCGCCGGTGAGGCCGTGCCCCGGTGCGCCGCCGGTCGCTCCGGGGCGGCCGGAGACGGCGGACAGCACGACGAGGACGACGGCGATCGCCGCGACGAGGGCGAGGAGGACGACGACCAGGACGGCCTCGGTTCGTCGCGGGCGTGCGGGGACGGGGACGGAGGGAGGAGCGGGACGGTGCTGCATGTCGACCAGTGCAGCGTGGACCGTGTCGTCGGAGCGTACGCGTTTCCGCATACGCTCCCGACACGTACCGCCGCCTAGCATCGGTGCCGTGCGTGTGCTGATCCTCGAGGACGAACCCCTGCTCGCCGAGGCCGTCCGCGACGGCTTCCGCCTCGAGGCCATCGCGGCCGACGTCGCGCAGGACGGGGACGCCGCGCTCGAGCTCCTCGCACTGAACCGCTACGACGTTGCGGTGCTCGACCGGGACGTCCCCGGGCCGACCGGCGACGAGGTCGCCGCACACCTGGTCGCGACCGACGCCGGCGTCCCGGTGCTCATGCTGACCGCGGCCGACCGTCTCGACGACAAGGTGTCCGGCTTCGCCGTCGGTGCTGACGACTACCTGACGAAGCCGTTCGCACTGCGGGAGCTCGTGCTCCGCGTCCGCGCGCTGGCACGGCGGAGCGGCGAGCAGCGCCCACCGGTCCTCGAAGCGGCTGGGCTGCGGGTCGACCCGTTCCGCCGCGAGGTCTTCCGCGACGGCCACCACGTCGCCCTCACCCGCAAGCAGTTCGCCGTGCTCGAGGTCCTCGTCCGCGCCGGTGGCGGGGTGGTGAGCGCCGAGCAGCTGCTCGAACGCGCCTGGGACGAGAACGCGGACCCCTTCACGAACGCCGTCCGGATCACGGTGTCGGCGCTCCGCAAGCGCCTGGGGGAGCCGTGGGTGATCGCCACCGTGCCGGGCGTCGGCTACCGCATCGACACCGACGGACCGCGTGCCGACGGCGTGACGGACGGCGGCTCGTGACCGACCGTCGCCGCGGCGCCAGCGTGCGGGTGCGACTCGCCCTCAGCTACGCGGGGGTGGTGGTGCTCACCGGAGCGCTGATCCTCGCCGTGGTCTGGGTGTTCCTCCTGCGGTACGTGCCCGTCGGGAACCTGGCCACGACCGACGGCTACGTCCCGGATCGTTCCGACCTCGTCCGTGCGTTCGTCCCCGCAGCGGCCGCGGTGTCCGTGGGACTCGTGGTCGTCGGGCTGGTCGGCGGGTGGTTCCTCGCCGGGAGGGTGCTGGCGCCGCTCCACCGGATCACCGACGCCACGCGACAGGTCGCGGCGGGGTCGCTCGCGCACCGCGTCGCGCTCCCCGGGCGACGCGACGAGTTCCGCGACCTCGCCGACGCGTTCGACGGGATGGTCGGACGGCTCGAGGCGTACGTGGCGGAGCAGCAGCGCTTCGCGGCGAACGCCTCGCACGAGCTGCGGACGCCGCTGGCCACGACGCGCGCGCTGCTCGAGGTCGCCGCCCGCGAGCCGGACCGCGACCCGGCCGGGGTCCTCGAGCGGTTGCGGAACGTGAACGAGCGGGCGGTCGACCTGACCGAGGCCCTGCTGGTGCTCGCACGAGCCGGCCGGGAGCTCCCGGACCGCGAGCGGGTGGACCTGTCGCTCCTGGCGGACGAGGCCGTCGAGACCGTCCTGCCCCTCGCCGAGGCGCGGGGCATCGACGTCGAGCCCGTCACGGCGACGGCGTGGACGACCGGCTCGACGTCCCTGCTGCTCCAGCTCGTGACGAACCTCCTGCAGAACGCCGTCGTCCACAACGTCGGCCCGGGGCGGGACGGCTGGGTCCGCGTCACGACGGGCACCCGGCAGGGCGCGTCGGTCGTCGTGGTCGAGAACCCCGGTGCCGTCGTGCCGGCCGCGGTCGTCCCGACCCTCACCGAGCCGTTCCAACGGGTGGCCTCGCGGCGGCGCGAGGACGACGCCGGCGCCGGTCTCGGTCTGGCGATCGTCGCGGCGATCGTGACCTCGCACGGTGGCACGCTCGACGTCGCCGCACGTCCGGAGGGCGGTCTCGTCGTCGAGGTGGCACTGCCCGCCGCGGGGTGCCAGGCCGGGCCGTCCTCTGCCGCGTGACCGCCGTCGTGCACGGGAGCCGAGCCGCTCCGTGCGAGGATCGGTCGGTGCAAGCAACGCCCGTCGCCGTCGTCATCGCCGCGATGACCGAGGAACTCTCCGCCGTCGCCACCCTGCTGGGTGGTGTCGTCATCGACGACGGGCCGGTGGGCGGACACGACGAGCACCACCTGCTCGACGTCGGCGGATCGGTGGTCGCCCTCCGCCGCAGCGGCATCGGGTTCACGAACGCGACGGCCGCCGTCGCGCACTGCTTCCACGACTTCGGCACCGTCCCGGTGCTCAGCGTCGGGACCGCCGGCGGGCTCATGCGCGGCATCGAGATCGGTGACGTCGTCGTCGGCGAGCACTACGTGAACATCAACGCGGACGCGACGGCGTTCGGCTACGCGCTCGGGCAGGTCCCCGGGATGCCGCCGCAGTACGCGCCCGACTCCCGCATGCTCGCCCGCGCCGCCGCTGCTCGGACGCCGTACCGCATCCGGTCCGCGACCATCGGCTCGAGCGAGGTCTTCGTCACCGAGGGGCGCGCCCGTGCGTTGCGCGAGGTCTTCCCCGCGGTCGCAGCGGTGGACATGGAGTCCGCGGCCATCGCGCAGTTCGCGCACGTGCACGACATGCCGTTCCTGTCGATCCGTGGGATCAGCGACCTGTGCGCACCGGACGGCGACGAGTTCCGGGAGCACCTCGACGACGCGTCGGCACGCGCAGCGCGCGTGGCGCACGACGTGCTGCTCGACCTGGCGGCCTGAAGCGGCGACCACCAGCGACCGCCACCGCCCACCGGACGGGAGGCAGGGCACCCGTCGGTCCCGCGCCTCCCGTCCGTCGGTCGCCCGCGTCGGACGCGCGTGCCGGCAGACCGGGTGAGCGCCGGGTCAGCGACGCCGGCGGCTGGCGATCAGGCCGCCGAACACCAGGACGACCGCGATCACGAAGACGATCAGCTGGGCCGGTTGGAACCCGTCGAGGTCCATGGTGCACTCCTTCCGTGCGCGGGACGTCCGCGCTCGCATCGACCCGAACGGTAGGACGCGGTTCCTGTACGCGTCGAGGGGACGGGGTACGGCTCCTGCACGACAGCCGGTCTCCGCACACTCGTGCACGGTTGGGCGCCAGCCGAGTGCCTCGACGCTCCGCCGGTGCGATGATGATCCGCGGCCGTCGCACGGACGGCCCGGACGGAAGTGACGAGCGTGACCGAGACCCGCTCCCCGGCGCCGACGAGCGACACCGTCGACGACCCCTCGCACGGGCCGGCGAAGGGCATCGCAGCCCTCGCCCTCACCGCCCTCGGCGTCGTGTTCGGCGACATCGGCACCAGCCCGCTGTACGCCCTCCGCACGGTGTTCACCATCGACGGCGGCATCGTGAAGGCGAACCAGGAGGACGTCTACGGCGTCATCTCGATCATGTTCTGGAGCGTCACGATCGTCGTGTCGATCAAGTACGTGCTCGTGCTCATGCGCGCCGACAACGACGGCGAGGGCGGGGTCATGGCGCTCGCCGCACTGGCGCGCCGGCTCTACGCGAAGCGGCGCGGGGGCGCGACGGTCTTCCTGGTGATCGGCATCATCGGTGTCTCGCTCTTCTACGGCGACTCGGTCATCACCCCGGCCGTGTCCGTGCTCTCCGCGGTCGAGGGGCTCTCGACCGCGGCGCCGTCGCTCGAGCACCTCATCGTGCCGATCGCGGCCGTCATCCTCGTGCTGCTGTTCCTCGTGCAGCGGTTCGGCACCGGCAAGGTCGGCAACCTGTTCGGTCCGGTGATGCTGCTCTGGTTCGTGGTCATCGCCGCGGCCGGCGTCCCGCACATCGTCGCGCACCCCGGCGTGCTGCAGGGGCTCTCGCCGACCTGGGCGATCTCCTTCCTCGTCGCCCACCCGTACATCACGTTCGTGGCGATGGGCGCCGTCGTGCTCGTCATCACCGGGGCCGAGGCGCTGTACGCGGACATGGGCCACTTCGGCCGTCCGGCGATCCTCCGCGCCTGGTTCTTCGTGGTGTTCCCGGCGCTCGTGCTCAACTACCTCGGCCAGGCGTCGCTGGTGCTGCAGGACCCCTCGGCGGCGAAGGACCCGTTCTTCCTGCTCTTCCCGGACGCCCTGCAGATCCCGGTCGTCGTGCTCGCGACGATGGCCACGGTGATCGCGAGCCAGGCGGTCATCTCCGGCGCCTTCTCGCTCACACGCCAGGCCGTCCAGCTCGGGCTACTGCCGCCCCTGACGATCCGGCAGACCTCGCGGGAGGAAGGCGGCCAGATCTACCTGCCGGCGGTCAACCTGCTGCTCTTCATCGGTGTCCTCGCGATCATGCTCGCCTTCCGGTCGTCGGCGAGCCTCGCCACCGCGTACGGGGTGTCGGTGACCGGCGCGCTGGTCGTGGACACGCTGCTGCTGCTCCTGGTCGTCAAGCCGCTCTGGCACTGGGCGACGTGGAAGCTCGTGCTGGCCGCGGTGGTCTTCGGCGGGCTCGAGCTGACCTTCCTGGCCGGCAACCTGTCGAAGATCGTGCACGGCGGCTGGGTCCCGCTGCTCATCGCCCTCGCGGTGATCACGCTGATGACGACCTGGCGCCGGGGGCGGCAGCTCGTGCAGGAGGAACGCAAGGAACGCGAGGGCTCACTCGCCGAGTTCATCGAGCGCATCAACACGAAGCACGTCCCACGGGTCGAGGGCATCGCGATCTTCCCGCACCCCAACAAGGAGACGACCCCGCTGGCGCTCCGCGCGAACGTCGAGCACAACCACGTGGTGCACCGGACCGTGATCATCGTCTCGGTGCTCACCGCGAACGTGCCGCACGTGCCGCACGCCAAGGCGTTCTTCCGCGACGACCTCGGGTACGAGGACGACGGCATCGACCACATCACGGTGAAGTTCGGGTTCTCCGACGACCAGGACCTGCCGCGGGCACTGCACGCCGCGTGCCTGGCCGAGGTGCTCGACGTCGATCCGGAGGCGATCGCCGGGGCGTCGTACTTCATCTCCCGCGGTGCGCTCCGACCGCAGGCAGGCAACCGCGGCATGGCGCGCTGGCGGAAGAAGCTCTTCGTCGGGTTGGCGCACAACGCGGCCGATCCGGCAGCGCGCTTCGGGCTGCCGGCACAGCGCACGGTGACGATGGGCAGCGACGTCGAGCTCTGAGCGCCGTCCGTGCGGCTGAGCACCGTCCAGGCGGACGGCGTAGCGTCCGACGGGTCGTTCCGCCACCCGGGCTCCTGCGGCACCGAACGGAAGCCGCACCATGGCACACCGGAACGACCTCACCTGGCGTCAGGACAGCGACGCCTCCTGGTCGGCGTGGGCCGACGGCCGCGTGCTGGCCCGCATCACGCTCCAGCGGCAGTACGAGCTCGAGTCCGAGGACGGATCGGTGCGCGGGTCGCACAGTGCCCTCGGCAGTGCGCAGGCGCAGCTCGAGGCCTGGTACCAGTGGGAGACCGCGGTCGGCGACGCCTGAGGCCGCCGTCCCTCGGCCGGACCGGGCCGCCGCAGCACTCCGCCCGGTCGCGGTGACGACCTGCCGGCCACGTCCACAGCGCGCCAGGAGGACCGCGCGGACCGTGCCGTCGGGGGAGCCCGGCCGGGTCAGTGTGCGCGGCCCCGCAGGCGACCGACACCGAGCACGATGCCGACCACGACCATGCCGAGCACGAGCCCGAACACGGCCGACACCGCGGTGTCGACGATCCACGTGACGACCGGGCCGGCGACCTCGACCGCGTGCTCGACCACGTGCAGCAGTTCTTCCGGGCCCGCCCAGAACGTCTCCGCCAGGTTCGCGATCACCAGGTGCCCACCGACCCAGAGCATGGCGACCGTGCCGACGATGCTGATGACCCGGAACACCGTCGGCATCGCGCGCACGATCCGCGCACCGGCACGGCGGGTCCGCCGGGAGTCGTTCTTCATCATCTGCAGGCCGATGTCGTCGACCTTCACCAGGAGCGCCACGGCGCCGTAGACCAGGGCCGTCATCCCGAGCCCGATCAGCGCGAGGGCACCGACCTTCGGCCAGAAGTCGAGCCCGGTGTCCAGGCTCGACAGGGCGATGAGCATGATCTCGGTGCTGAGGATGAGGTCGGTGCGCACGGCGCCGAAGACGAGCTTGGGCTCCGTGGTCGGCTGCGCGTCGCCGGCGGCCTCGTGGTGCACACCGAACCACTCGGTGACCTTCTCGGCGCCCTCGAAGCACAGGTACGTGCCGCCGATGACGAGCAGCCAGGGCAGCACCCACGGGGCGAACGCCGACAGCAGCAGCGCCAACGGGATGATGATGACGAACTTGTTGAAGAGGCTGCCGAGCGCGATGCGCCCGACGACGGGGAGTTCGCGAGCCGGTTGCAGTCCCTGGACGTACTGCGGTGTGACCGCCGCGTCGTCGATCACGACCCCCGCGGTCTTCGCGCTGGCCTTGAGGGCCGCGGAGAGGATGTCGTCCACCACGGCGAGCAACCCGACTGACATGTCGCTCACCCTACTGGAGCGGTCACCGGCGTCCGTCCCGCGCCCTCCCACCGGCCGGCGCTTCCCCCAGATCGGGGTACGTGCGACGGCGGGTCCGTGCCGACATCCGTGGAGCGGCGCGCAGTCAGACCGTTCTGCTCGCGCGAACGGGGTACGCCGCTGGGGGTTGCCTGGCAGCCGCCCGTCGTTCCACTGACGGCAGCCCTTCCCGAGCCGACACAGCAGGGCACACCGAGCACCACCACCACGGTCCGCCGACGCCACCCACGTCGGCGCCCACAGGCAGGAGCGCCCCTTGCAGTCCTCGATCGTCGCAGCCCTCACCGTCGCCGTGCTCGCAGTCGGCGCGGTCGCCGATGTCTCGGCTCCCCCCTCCGCGTCCGCCGCACCGACGTCGACCACGACGACCTCCGCCCCGAAGGGCACCGTCGTGTCGAACGGTCGGACCTGGAAGCAGACCTACCGGCAGGACTTCGCCACGGCCGCGCCGGCCGGCAAGGTCGCCGCGAAGTACCCGGGCATGGGCCTGTACGACGGGTTCTCCGACACGAGCGGTCAGGGGCGCTACACACCGTCGAAGGTGCTGAGCGTGCAGAACGGTGCGCTCGACTTCTGGCTGCGGGCCGACCGCGGTCAGCCGCTCGCCGCGGCCGTCATGCCCGACGGCTACGCGCCGCACCGCACCGGCCGCGTCTCGATCCGCTACAAGACCACGAAGACCCCCGGGTACAAGTTCGTCGTGATCCTGTGGCCGTCGAGCGACCGGTGGAACGAGGGCGAGATCGACTGGCCCGAAGCGGCCCTCGGCGCGAAGCCCCGACCCGCGTCGGCCGTCCCGGGCAGCCTGCGGAACGGCGCCATGACCTTCCAGCCGGAGCGTGAGACCTTCGCGGCCACCGACACGAGCAGCTACCACGTCGCCACCACCGAGTGGGACAGCAAGGTGGTCCGCTTCTTCTGGGACGGCAAGCTGGTCGCGTCGACGACGAAGGCCGTGCCGACGAAGCCGATGCGGGTCACGCTGCAGGCCGAGACCGACACCGGTGGGCGCGTGCCGGCGGGCGCCTCGGGGCACGTGAGCGTCGACTGGATCGCGATCTACGACTGACGGGAGGCGCGGTGCCGGTGAGCGGGACCGCCCACCGGCACCGCGCCTCCGGGCTCAGCCTGCGGTGCGACGGGCGGTCAGCCGACCGCGGCCCAGTGGCAGTGCGCCGCTGCGGTAGGCGAAGCCGTCGGCATCGCCGACCGTGCCGCTGGCGGTGCCGAAGTGCCACAGGCGGTTGAAGCAGGAGACGCCGATCCGGGTCGACCCGTCGTCGGCGACCGCCCACGTGCCGGTGCCCCACTGGGCCGGGTGACCGACGCCGTCGATCGTCACCGTCGGTCGGGCTCCCCAGGTCAGCAGGGGGCGACCGAGGTCGAGGGTGATCCGGCGCTTCGTCGTGCCGGACGGCTGCGGGGTGTCCATGCGGTCAGGGTACGGGCGTCGGCACCCTGAACGCGCCCGGGCGGCCGTCCGTAGGATCCGCTGCATGGCTGACTTCACCGCTGCACAGGCCGCCGTCGTCCGGATCGAGCGCGCGGAGGAGGGCCGGTGGGACCTCACCCTCGTCAGCGACTCCGGCGTCCGGATGGGGCACGGCGTGCACCTCCCAGACGCTGCGTCCGACGATGCCGAGGACGAGCGGGTCGCAGCCCTCGACTTCGTGCGCGGGTACGGGTTCCGCTTCGAGGCCGACGCCGTCGTCACGGACGGCCCGGACGCGTTCTGGGCGCCGTTGCTCCCGCTCGGGTCCGACGAGCACCCGACGGACTGAGGCTGGTCAGTCCTGGTCGTCGAGCGCTGACCGTTCGAACCCGATCAACCAGGTCACCCCGAACGCGTCGCGCACCGTTCCGTCCCAGTCGCCCCACGGCCGCTCCTGGAGGTCGTCGACCACCGTGCCGTCGGAGGCCAGGTCCACGAACCACCGCCGGAGCACCTCGGGCCGGGCGCTCCCGAGCAGGGCGAACAACAAGCCGGAGACCGCGAGCGCGGTGTCGTCGGGGCCGGTGTCGGCGGCGAAGAGCCGGACCGGGCCGACGAGCTCGCCGTGCGCCACGGCGCCGGGCGGCCCGTCCTCGCGAGCGGCCTCCTCGTACGAGGTGACGCGGACGTCGCCGCCGAAGACCTGCTGCCAGCGGGCGAGCGCCGTGCGGGCGGTGCCGGGGAGCAGGAGGTACGGGGTCGGGGCTGTGCCGTCCATGGGCTGACCGTACTCCGGTGCTCGCAGGCGGGCCCCCTTCGGCCTCCCTGTCCGTAGTCGACGTGAGATGCCGGCGTCGTGCCGAGACGCCGGCGTCGTGCCGAGACGCCGCCGTCGTGCCGAGACGCCGGTGTCGTGCCGAGACGCCGCCGAAGAGGACGGCGTCTCGCGCGATCGGGGGCGTCTCGCGGTGACGCCGGCGTCTCGGACCCGTCCGGCACGGCGAAACGCCGGCGTCTCGGGCCGGCCGCCCGGCTCAGGCGCGGTGCCGCGTCCGACGCGCCCGGCGCAGTCCGACCACGGCCGTGCCGAGCGTGAGGAGCGCCACGGCCCAGCCGATCGGCACGGCGGCATCGGCCCCGGTCCAGGCGAGCTCGCCAGCGGTGTCCGCGACGGAGCGGGCGCTCGACGGACCACCGTCCGGGTCCTGCCCGACCCGAGCTGCGGTGGTGGCGTCTCCCTCGGGAGCGGTCGCCGCCCGTCCGCCGGTCACCCGCACCGGGAACGTGGTCGCGGTGCCGTCGACCGACACCCGGACGGTCTGCGACGCCGCACCGGTGAAGGTCACCGTGACGGTCCCGTCGGCGCGGTCGACCCGGTCGGCGTCGTCGCTCGCACGGACCTCGGCGTCCTCGGCGACCGCCACCGTGTTGCCGAACCGGTCGGTCGTCCACGGTTCGAGCGTGAGGGAGCCGCCGAGCGCCACGCCCAGCGGATCCGGGTAGACCCGGCCGTCGGCACCGACCCAGGTGTACGTCCCGTCCGACGCGGCGGGGACGGTGCGGACGACCACGCCGACGCCGGTGGCGGCAGCGGGCAGGACGGTCCAGCGCACCCAGTGCTCCGCGGAGCCGACCGCGGTCGTCGCGGTGACCCGCACGGTGGCGGTGCCCGCGTGGGTCGGGGTGCCGGAGAGCACACCGTGGGCGAAGGTCAGCCCGTCGTCCGGGTGGGCCGTGGCGCCGTCCGCGGTGGTGAGCGAGTACGCGGCTCCGTCGGCGTCCCGTGCGCGCAGGTCGGCGGAGGACGGTTCGCCGGCCCGGACGGTCGGGAGCACCTGGGGGGAGGACTCGCTGGTGGCCGCTGCCCAGGACGGCACGTCCGCCGTCGTCGGCGAGGACGGCACGTCCGCTGTCGTCGGCGGGGTGACCGGTGTCGGCGACGACGACGCTGTCGACGCCGACACGGGCTGGGTGGCGGCCCGGGCCGTGGCGGCCGGCAGGACGCCGAGTGCGGCGGCGACCAGCACGGCGGCGGCCGCGGCGGTGGTGCGCGCTGCGGACCGAGCGCTCGGGACGTGGTGCATGGTGCTCCTCGCGGATCCCCGGAGCGTCGGGAGACCGCGCCGGGACCGGTCGTCGGGTACGTCCGGTGCCGCGAGCGTAGGCGGCGAGGAACCTTCGCGGACGATCGGTTGCGGCTTCCCGAAGGGACCCTGTGGAACCCCGCAGCGCCGTGCGGCACCGTGCGTCGCACCGCGGGCGCGGATCAGGACGCGGCGATCGCGCCCATCTCGGCGACGACGGTGCGGAGCTTCACCGCGAGCTCGTCGCTGTCACCGACGGTGTCGCGGTGCGCGACCTCGGACAGCGCGGACAGCACGAGTCCGACGGCCGTGCGAGCGGTCTGCTCGTCGGTGCGCGACGACACCGTGGCGAGGAGCGACTGCCGCGACTCGGCCATCCACTGCATGACCATCGGTGCCATCTCGGGTCGGAGCACGAGGAGCTCCTTCATCCGGCGGCGGTCCTGGGAGAGCGGGACGGTCGCGGCGATCAGGACGCACAGGTCGTCGACGAGTCGGCCGTCCGCCTCGGCGAAGCGCGTGGCCGCCCACTCCGGCACCTCGACGGTGTCGAGACCGAGCGCCGCGTGCGCCTTCGACGTGAAGTAGTTGAAGAAGGTCCGCGGGGAGACGTCGGCGTCGCTGCAGATCTGCTCGACGGTGACGCCGTCGAGACCGTGCTCGGAGACGAGCGTCAGGGCGGCGTCGTGGAGCGCCTGCCGGGTCTGCTGCTTCTTCCGCTCGCGCAACGTGCACGGTGCGGTGACCGGCTCCGGTGCTGCTGTGGTGCTCACGTGCACTCCTGTGGTGCTGGGCGGCCACCGTGTGCTGCGGTGGGCCGGGTCGTCTGCGCCGGACGGGTCCGGCACGGGGAGGCCGCCCGCACCCCGGGCGGGGTGCGGGCGGCCGGGGGTCACCGACGCTGGGTCGGCGTGGAGCCGGTCATCGGCCCGGTGAACGATCCGGCCTCGGCTGCTGCGAGCCCGGCGCGGGCCTCGAGCTCGGCCTCGGCCGACGGCGCCGAGCGGTCGACATCGGACGAGGAACCGTCGGACGAGGAGCCGTCTGACGAGGATCCGTTCGCGGCGTCGTGCTGTTCCTGCAGCGCCGAGCGCTGGCGCAGCGGCGGCACCCGGAAGAACCAGGTGAGCACGAAGGCGAGCAGGATCACGCCGAGTCCGACCCAGTAGATCGTCACGGATGAGGCGTTGAAGCCCGCCATGAACGGCCGCGTGAGGCGGCTGTCGGCGCCGGTGAGGAACGAGGTGTCGTTCGTGCTCGTCGCCGCGGAGTCCGAACTGGCACCGTCGTCGATCTGCTTCGCCAGGGCCGGCGTGAGCTCGTCCACCCAGTACGACCGCTGCGAGGCGTTCGACCAGTCGACCGACACCGTGCCGTCCTGGACGCTGGCGTGCGCCTCGTCCGCCACGGCCTCGAGGGCTGCGGACTCTGCCGCCGGGGTGGCCGCTGCGACCTGCTGGTCGATCACGCCCTGCGCCGCGGCTGCGGGCACGGCACCGGCGGCGACCTGCTGCTGCACGGCCGCGGTGACCTGCTGCGTGACGGCCTGGTCGGCCGCCTGCTTCGCCTGCGCCGAGGCGTCGTCGAGCTTCCCCTGGACGGTCTGCTGCAGCGGGGTGGTGATCGGGGCCCAGATCGTGTCGATCGCGCCCTGGTTGGCCGGCTTGCTCGCCACCGCGGGGTCGAGTGCGGCCGACAGCGCCGGCTTGAGGTCGGCCTGGTTCGCGGTCGCCGTCAGGATGTTGCTCGGCATGACCGAGAACAGGATCGAGAGCAGCACCGCGGTGCCGAGCGTTCCGCCGATCTGCCGGAAGAACGTCGCCGAGCTGGTCGCGACGCCCATGTCCCGGGCCTCGACCGAGCCCTGCGACGCCAGGGTCAGCGACTGCATGACCGAGCCGAGCCCGAGGCCGATCAGGAACATGCCGATCATGAGGAACCAGAGCGGCTTGTCGATCGTCATGAAGGTCAGGACGACGTAGCCGGCCGACACCAGGAACGTGCCGATGACCGGGAAGATCCGGTAGCGGCCGACACGGGCGACGATCTGGCCCGAGGTGATCGACGCGATCATCAGCCCACCGACGAGCGGCAGCGTGGCGAAGCCCGACTCGGTCGGGGTCAGGCCCACGACGATCTGCAGGTAGAGCGGGATGGTCAGCATGGCGCCGAACATCGCGAAGCCGACCAGGAACCCGATGACGGTCGCCATCGAGAACGTGCCGGAGCGGAAGAGCTTCAGCGGGATGATCGCCGCGTCGCCCATCTTCGACTCGACGAGCAGCAGTGCGACGAGTCCGAGCGCACCGATCACGTAGCTGGCGATCGCGGCGGGCGAGCCCCAGCCCCAGGTGCGGCCCTGCTCGGCGACGAGCAGCAGCGGCACGAGCGTGACGATGACGGCCGTCGCGCCCCACCAGTCGACCTTCGGCTTGTCGCCCTTGCCGTGCACCTTCGGCAGGTGCAGGAAGACGATCACCATGATGAGCGCGGCGACGCCGATCGGCACGTTGATGAGGAGCACCCAGCGCCACCCGGTGATCCAGAGGATCTCGGAGGAGCCGGCGAGCAGGCCGCCGATGAGCGGTCCGATGACGGACGAGATGCCGAACACGGCGAGGAAGTACCCCTGGTACTTCGCACGCTCACGCGGCGCGAGGATGTCACCCATGATCGCGAGCGGCAGCGACATGAGCGCGCCGGCGCCGATGCCCTGCACGGCACGGAAGGCCGCGAGCATGAGCATCGAGGTGGACATCGAGGACAGCACGGCGCCGAGGATGAAGACGACGATGCCGAAGATGTAGAGCGGCCGTCGGCCGAAGATGTCGGAGAGCTTGCCGTAGATCGGCGTCGCGATCGTCGACGTGATCAGGTAGGCCGTGGTCACCCATGCCTGCTGGTCGAGGCCGTGCAGGTCGTCGCCGATGGTGCGGATCGCCGTGCCGAACACCGTCTGGCCGAGGGACGACAGGAACATGCCCGCCATCAGGCCGTAGATCACCAGGAGGATCTGGCGGTGCGTCATGAGCGGCTGCTGGCCGGAGGTGCCGGGCGCGTGCGCGCCGGTCGCCGCGTCGGGGCCGGCGGTGTCGCGGCCCTGCTGCACCGAGACGGGTGCGGTGGCGGTCATCGAACTCCTTTTTCGTACTGTGTAACTTTGCAGACCGCGCAACGATACCTCCGGTGGTTCCGGAATGCAACTAAATGGCGACGGACGGGAGGCGCGTCGCGGCGCCGCCACGCGCCTCCCGTCCGGCCACCGCTCGCCCGGTCGCGTCAGCGGGCGTCCGCCGTCCGAGGTACCGTTTCCCCATGAGCACGGACACCGCCACCGCCACCGAGACCGCCGACGAGGGGCCCGTGGTGACCTTCGCCGACCTCGGCCTGAGCGATCCGGTGCTCAAGGCCGTCAAGGACATCGGCTACGAGACCCCCTCCGCCATCCAGGAAGCGACGATCCCGACGCTGCTCGAGGGGCGCGACGTCGTCGGCCTCGCGCAGACCGGCACCGGCAAGACCGCGGCGTTCGCGCTGCCGATCCTGTCCCGCATGGAGTCGGGCAGCAAGGTGCCCCAGGCCCTCGTGCTGTCGCCGACCCGTGAGCTCGCGCTACAGGTGTGCGAGGCGTTCGAGCAGTTCGCGTCGCACATGAAGCACGTGCACGTCCTGCCCGTCTACGGCGGCCAGGCGTACGGCGTGCAGCTGTCCGCGCTGCGCCGTGGCGTCGACGTCGTCGTCGGCACGCCCGGTCGCATCATGGACCACATCGCCAAGGGCACGCTCGACCTGTCCCAGCTGAAGTACCTCGTGCTCGACGAGGCCGACGAGATGCTCAAGATGGGCTTCGCCGAGGACGTCGAGACGATCCTGGCCGAGACGCCGGACGACAAGCAGGTCGCGCTGTTCTCGGCGACGATGCCCGCGCAGATCCGTCGCATCTCGCAGCAGTACCTGAACGACCCGTCCGAGATCACCGTCAAGACCAAGACGAAGACCGCCGCGAACATCACGCAGCGCTACCTGATGGTGTCGTACCCGCAGAAGGTCGACGCGCTCACCCGCATCCTCGAGGTCGAGGACTTCGAGGGCATGATCATCTTCGTCCGCACGAAGAGCGAGACCGAGACCCTGGCCGAGAAGCTCCGCGCCCGCGGGTACGCCGCGGCGGCGATCAGCGGTGACGTCGCCCAGGCGCAGCGCGAGCGCACGGTCAACCAGCTGAAGTCCGGCAAGCTCGACATCCTGGTCGCCACGGACGTCGCCGCCCGTGGCCTCGACGTCGACCGCATCACCCACGTCGTGAACTTCGACATCCCCGTCGACATCGAGTCCTACGTGCACCGCATCGGCCGCACCGGTCGCGCGGGCCGCAAGGGCGACTCGATCAGCTTCGTCACCCCGCGCGAGCGCCGGCTGCTGTCGGCCATCGAGCGCCACACGAAGCAGCCGCTCACGCAGATGCAGCTGCCCACGGTCGAGGACGTCAACGAGACGCGCCTCAGCCGGTTCGACGACGCGATCACCGCGGCGCTCGAGCAGCAGGACCGCATCGAGAAGTTCCGTGACGTCATCGCGCACTACGTCCGCAACCACGACGTGCCCGCCGAGGACGTCTCGGCCGCGCTCGCGGTCGTGGCGCAGGGTGACTCGCCGCTGCTGCTCGACCCGGCCGACGACCAGCTCCGCAACCAGGTGGACCGCGACGGCCGCCGTGGTGAGCGCCGCGACCGTGACGACGACCGTGGTGGCCGCGAGGACCGTGGGCCGCGCCGCTCGCAGCCGATGACCGCCTACCGGATCGAGGTCGGGCGTCGCCACCGCGTCGAGCCGCGCCAGATCGTCGGCGCCCTGGCGAACGAGGGCGGCCTGCGGCGCGACGACTTCGGCGCGATCCAGATCCGACCCGACTTCTCGATCGTCGAGCTGCCCGAGAGCATGGACCCGGGCGTGCTCGACCGGCTCGCCGACACCCGGATCAGCGGGAAGCTCATCGAGATCGCGCCGGACCGCCGCGGCGGTGCCCGTCGGTACGACCGCGACGACCGCGGACCGCGTGCGCCCCGTCGGGACGACCGTCCCCGCCGTGACGACCGCCGCGACGACGACCGTCCGGCACGCAAGCCCCGGCACTGACCAGCCATCGGTCGGTCACTGACCGGCCACTGACCGGCCACTGACCGGCCACTGATCCGATGCGCGACCCCGTTCTCCGGGGTCGCGCAGTCGCGTCGCGGGACCCCATCGGCCCTGCCCGTTGCCGGGCCGACTCCGGGACGGACGCGAGCCGCCCGCCCGTCGCGGGTCGTGCCTCCCGTCCGGTCGGCTCAGACGGTCAGCCCGTCCACCGTGCGGCGGCAGACCTCGTCCCAGGGCGTCGGGCCGAACCCGAAGTGCGCACGGGTCGCGGTGTCGTCGACCACGTAGGGGGCCGACCACTGGTAGCCGAGCTGCGCGACCTCCCGCATGAACGGGGACACCGCGCCGATCCCGCGGAGCAGGCCGATCGGCAGTGACCGCACGCGGACGGCGGGCCGACCGGCCGTCCGGAGCATCTCGGTGAGGACCTGCTCCTGGGTCCGCGGTGCGTTGGTCGGGACGATCCAGGTCCGACCGTGCGACCGCTCGTCGTCCGCCGCGGCGACGAGGAGCCGCGCGACGTCGCCGACGTCGGTGTACGAGTGCGGCTGGTCCGCGCGCCCGATCACGGTGACGGGCTCCCCCGCATCGCGGTCGGGAGCACCCGCGTGACGTGCCCGTTGACGCCGGTGCCCGGGCCGACGTAGTCCGAGCCGCGGACCTCGACCGTGCGGATGCGTCCGGCCTCGTGCGCCGCCAGCGCGTCTGCTCACATCCGGGCCCGCAGGACGCCCTTGTGGTCGGTCGCGGCGTCGGGCAGGTCCGCGCGCATCGGTCCGTCGACCGGGCCGTACGGGTACAGGTTCCCGGTGATCGCGTACACGGCACCCGTCCGCTCGGCGGCGGTGAGGAGGGAGGACGCCAGCGGCGGCCACACCCGCTCCCACTGCGTGTAGTCGCCGGGGTTCGCGCAGTTGTGGAGTGCTGCCGCGCTGTCCGCGACGGCCGTCAGGGCGTCCGCGTCGGCGGCGTCGAGCCCGACGTGGCGGACCCCGGGCTGACCGGTGTCGCGTCCGGAGCGGGTGACGACGACGACCTCGTCGCCACGCTCGGACAGCAGTGCCGCAGTGTGGCGACCGACGGGGCCGGCGCCGACGACGACGTGGTGACGGGGCATGGTTCCTCCTGAGATTCGGGAGAGCAGTGCTCTCGGAAGCCATCATGCAGCCGGACGGGCTCGATTGCAAGAGCAGTGCTCTCGTTTGTGTGCAGTGCTCTCCCGTGGCACGCTTGACGGCATGGTGGAGAAGGCGAGGACCGCCCGGTCCCTGGCACGGGAGGCCGTGCACGCGAGCATCCTCGCGGCCGCGCGCGCCCGGCTCACCGAGGAGGGACCGGCGCAGTTGAGCCTGCGCGCCGTCGCTCGTGACGTCGGCCTGGTGTCCTCCGCCGTGTACCGGTACTTCCCGAGCCGCGACGACCTGCTCACCGCGCTGCTCGTGCTCGACTACGACGAACTCGGCGCCGCGGTCGAGGCGGCAGAGGCGCCGGTCGACCGGTCCGACCACGTCGGCCGCTGGGTCGCCGCGTGTCGTGCCGTCCGGCAGTGGGCGATCGGGCACCCCGGGGACTTCGCGCTCCTGTACGGCTCACCCGTGCCCGGGTACGTCGCACCGCAGGACACGGTCGAGCCCGCCTCGCGGACGACGCACGTGCTCGTCCGCGTCGTCACCGACGCGTGGTCGGGAGTCGCCGGGTCCGAGCTGGCTCCGGACTGGAGGCTCGGTGCCGGTCCCGCGATCGGCTCGCGGCCCGCAGCGCCGGGCGCCGTCGCCGACGCGGTCGCCTACACACGAGAGCGCGGCTTCCACGACGACCCCTCGCCCGAGGTCGTCCTGCGGACCCTGATCGCCTGGACGACGGTGTTCGGCGTCCTGTCGTTCGAGCTGTTCGGGCACGCGGTCGGCTCGGTGACCGACCCGGCGGCGTACTTCGACGAGGTGATCGTCCGCCTCGCGCACGATCTGGGGCTCGCAGCGCCCGGATGAGCCGATCTCACCCCGCGGACGGGGCGGCGGGCTGACAGCGGTGCCCTGCCTGCGGTAGACAGGGCGGTACGGCGCACTCACCCAGCGCTCGCCGGCTGCAGCAGGAAGGACGCCGATGACCGCGCTCGACGTCAGCCGTCAGGACCGTCGCCGACTCACCACCGGTACCCCGACCAAGCGGCTCGCGACCGTGCGCACCGTCGCGCTCCTCGCGTCGATCGCCGGCGTCAACTACATCGTCTGGCGCTGGATCGGCTCGGTGAACTGGCACTCGTGGTGGATCGCGGTGCCGCTGATCCTCGCGGAGACCTACAGCGTGATCGACTCGCTGCTGTTCGCGTTCGGCGCCTGGCGACTCCGCGAACGCGGGGAACCGCCGACGAAGCCCGCCGGGGACGTCACCGTCGACGTCTTCATCACGACGTACAACGAGCCGGTCGAGCTGGTCGTCCGCACCGCCCGTGCGGCGAAGGCGATCACGCACCCGCACGCCACGTGGATCCTCGACGACGGCAACCGCCCGGAGATGCGCGCCGCCGCCGAGTCCCTCGGCATCGGCGTGATCACGCGCGGCGCCGACTGGGTCGACCGGCCACGGCACGCGAAGGCCGGCAACCTCAACAACGCGCTGCTCGCGACGCAGGGCGAGTTCCTGCTCATCCTCGACGCCGACCAGGTCCCGGAGCCGTCGATCCTCGACCGGACGCTCGGCTACTTCAAGGACGAGCGCATGGCGCTGGTCCAGACGCCGCAGTGGTTCGAGAACGTGCCCGAGGCCGACCTGCTCGGCAGCCAGGCGCCGCTGTTCTACGGGCCCATCCAGCAGTCGAAGGACGGCTGGAACGCGGCGTTCTTCTGCGGGTCGAACGCGATCCTGCGGCGCGAGGCACTCATGCAGCTCGGCGTGACCCGCTACGTGCGCGAGGTCGAGGAGTCCGTCGAGCGGACCATCAAGACGTCGCGGAAGCTGCTCGCACGAGCCCGCGAGACCGAGACCGACCCGCGGGTGCTCGACGCGCTCGACGGTGCGGAGCAGGTCGTCGACCGTGCCCGTGACCAGATCGACCGCGGCGAACCGCTCGGCGACGTCACCTACGACTTCCAGCGCGGCATCGACGCGATCGCGTACCGGTTCGCCGCCGCCGACCTCGAGTCGGTCCGCCGTGACCTGCAGGAGCTCGCCGCGATGTCGACCGAGGCGGACACCTTCGCCGGCCTCGACGACGCTGCCCTCGACGTGCTCGGACGACGGGACGCCTCGCCGGTGGCCGCGATCGAGTCCATCGCGGTGCTCGCCCGGGCGCTCGACGTGAACCGCGACGACGAGGCCCAGCCGATCATGCCGCTCGCCACGATCTCCGTGACCGAGGACATGGCGACCGCGATGCGCCTGCACGGCCTGGGATGGAGGTCCGCGTACCACGACGAGATCCTGGCGAAGGGCCTCGCGCCGGAGGACCTGCCCACCATGCTCGTGCAGCGACTCCGCTGGGCGCAGGGCACCATGCAGGTCTTCTTCCGCGAGAACCCCCTCGTGCAGAAGGGCCTGTCGTGGGGGCAGCGCCTCATGTACTTCTCGACCATGTGGAGCTACCTTTCGGGCTTCGCGGCGATCGTGTACATCGCGGCCCCGGTGCTCTGCCTGTCGTTCGGTGTCGTGCCCGTGCAGGCCTACAGCGTCGACTTCTTCGTGCGGCTCATCCCGTTCCTCGTGCTCAACCAGCTGCTGTTCTGGGTGGTGGCCGCCGGCAGACCCACGTGGCGCGGGCAGCAGTACTCGCTCGCGCTGTTCCCCGTCTGGATCGAGTCGGTGACGAGCGCGTTCGAGAACGTGTTCCGTGGCAAGCCATTGGGGTTCCGGGTCACGCCGAAGGTCAAGGACGAGTCCGACCAGCGACCGCGGTGGGACCTCGTGAAGCCCCAGCTGTACGCGATGGGTGCGCTCGTCGCCGCCCTCGTGATGATCGCGATCCGGTACGCCACGGGCCAGGCGGACGGCATCGCGCCGCTCGTGAACACCGCGTGGGTGGTCTTCGACCTGTTCATCTTCAGCATCGTCGTCCGCGCCGTGCTCTACCGCGGACCGGAGGCGGGGACGCCGCAGTCCGAACACGTGTCCTCGACGGCAGGAGGCCCACTGTGACCGACCACGACCTGACCTTCGACGTCCCGGCCGTCGCCGAGTCGCTCGACGTCGTGCAGGACCGCTTCGGCGCCTGGTGGGACACCATGGCGATCGACGACGCCCGTCTCCGCTTCTCGCTCGAGACCGCCCTCGCCGAGATCGCCGCCAACATCGTCGAGCACACGCGACGCACCGATGCCGAGGCCGGCCGCGGGTACACGGTGGAGCTCTGCGCCACGGACCGTGAGCTCGTCGCGGTGCTCACCGACAACGGGCGCCCCACCGACGTCGACCTGTCCGCCGTGACCATGGCCGACCCCGACGAGGAGAGCGGTCGCGGCCTCGCGCTGGCGATCGCCGCGCTCGACCGCCTCGAGCACGAGCACACCGGCGGCCACAACATCTGGACCCTGGCGTGCAACCGGTGAGGGGCGCGCTGGCGAAGGCCGTCGCGTTCCTCGTCGTCGTCGGGACGCTGCTGCTCGGCGGGGCGCTCCCCGCGTCGGCCGTGTCGGCTCCGGGTCGTGCCGGCGAGACGCCCTCCGACGGGCGCGTGTGGTTCGGCCCGGACCTCGACTGGGGGAGCGACGCCCCCGACGGGTACGAGGGTCGGCTCGGCGCGACGCCGTCGGTCTACGGGGTCGAGATCGAGTACCCCTTCGACCGCAGCGCACGGGACGAGTTCCTGCGGGCGACCCGCGCGGCGGCGACCCAGGGCGCGGTGCTCGCGGTGAGCCTGGAGCCGTCTCGGTCGCTGCGGTCCCTCACGAAGGCCGACGCCGCCGCGGCGAACCGGCTGTTCGAGGAGGTCCACCGGCAGTACGACACCCAGTTGCTCGTGCGCTTCGCTCCCCAGATGAACGGCACGTGGGTTCGCTGGGGACAGCAGCCGACCGCGTTCGTCCCGGCGTTCCGGACGCTGGCCGCGGCCGTGCACGCGGGTGACTCCGACGCTGCCATGGTGTGGTCGCCGTCGTACGGCGCGGGCTACCCGTTCGGCGAGTCCGCCGGGCGGCTGCAGACCCTGTCGGGCAGCGACGTCGCCGAGCTGGACACCGACGGCGACGGCCGACTCACCGCCGCCGACGACCCCTACGGCCCGTACTGGCCCGGCGCCGAGAGCGTCGACTGGGTCGGGCTGTCGATGTTCTTCTTCGGCAAGGGCAAGGCGACCGAGGCCGCCGGTCGCGACGTCCCGCTGACCCGCAACGAGGTCCCGCAGGACGGCGAGGTCGCGGCACGCTTCGACGAGACCTGGGGCTACGAGCAGACGCAGTCCGAGGGCACGTTCACCGAGCGCTTCGCACAGGGCGAGGACCGGCCGATGCTGCTCGACACCGGCGCGCTGTACGACCACTCGTTGCGCGGTGCGGCCGAGCTCCCGGTCAAGCAGGCGTGGTGGCGGCAGGTGATCGCCGCCGTGCAGGACCACCCCGAGGTCCGGGGCGTGACGTTCCTCGAGACGAACCGGCGCGAGCCCGAGGCCGGCAACCGCGTCGCCGACTGGCGGGACACGGCCGACCCGGGGATCGCCGGGTCATTCCGGACGGACCTCGAACAGGCCGGGGACTTCGTCCTCGGACCGGTGACGGAGCGCGTGACGACGCAGGAGGGTGCCGCGGCGATCAGCCAGCAGTACGAGACCGGCGGCGACCAGATGGCGTGGATCGTCTGGTGCGCCTTCGGCCTCGCAGCGGCGTTCCTGCTGAGCGGGCTCGTCGGACGGCTGCTGCCGAGCTGGCGGTACCCCGACGACGGCAAGCCCGGGCGAGACCTGCGCCTCGACCTCTTCCGCGGGTTCATCATCCTCGCGGTGGTGATCACGCACATCGAGATCGGCGGGCCCTACTCGTACATCACGCTGCACGCCACCGGTGCGATCACCGGCGCCGAGATGTTCGTGTTCCTGTCCGGCATGGTGCTCGGCATGACGTACCCGTTCGCGATCAAGAAGTTCGGCGAGTGGGTGGCGGCCGTCGGGGCGTGGAAGCGGGCGCGGAAGCAGTACGTCGTCACCCTGGCGGTGATCGTGGTCGTCTTCGCGCTGAGCTTCGTGCCGTTCCTGAACACCGATGCGATCACCACCTTCACCGACCGGGGGACCGGCACCGGGGGCGTCGGCGCCGAGGGCCGGGTGTACGACCTGTACCCGAACGCGATGCAGCTGCTGGCCTACCCGCCGCCCTGGTTCGCGATCCGGCAGTTCCTGCTGCTCGAGATGGGGCCGTGGCCGTTCAACATCATGGGCCTGTTCGTGGTGCTGAGCCTGTTCATCCCCGTCTTCCTGTGGGTGATCCGGCGCGGCTTCTGGTGGGCGCTGCTCCTCGTCAGCTGGGGGCTGTACGCGTTCCAGGCGCTGAACCCCGAGTTCCGCCCGCTGAACTCGCAGTTCGAGTCGGTGTTCCCGCTGCTCACCTGGCAGGTGGTCTTCACGCACGGCCTGGTGCTCGGCTACTACCGGCGCCAGGTGATCGGGGCGCTGACCGGCCGACTCGGCAAGGTCCTGATCGGCATCGGGATCACCGGGTACGCCGCGTTCCTCGTCTACGTGTGGGCGGGCGACCAGTTCGGGTTCACCCCGGCACCGTTCCCCGCGTCGATGTACAACGACCTGTACAACACGGCGTACCAGCGGGTGGACCTGCAGTGGGGGCGTCTGGTCGACATCGCCTTCTTCTCGATCGTCTCGTACGCGATCCTCACCGTGTTCTGGAAGCCCATCAGCGCCGTCATCGGGTGGCTGTGGATCCCGATCGGGCAGGCGAGTCTCTACGTGTTCGTCTGGCAGGTCTTCTTCGCGCTGGCCATCGCGTCGATCCCGGGCGTGGACTGGTTCAACGGCTGGATCGGCTTCGCGGCCCACACGGCCCTGATCCTGCTGGTCTGGTACATGATCCGGAAGCGCTTCATGTTCTCGGTCATCCCGCGCTGACCCGCGTGGGCGGCGTGGTCCGTCGCAGCGGGCTCCGAGTCTCGTCCTGACCGACGGTCCTCGCGGTCGGCGGCACGAGGACCGTCGCTGAGCCCGAGTCTCGGGCCGGGCTGGGCCGGGCCGGGCGGGCGGGACGGAACGACGGACGGGAGGCGCGGTGCCAGCTGGCACCGCGCCTCCAGTCCGTCGCGTGGTCCCGTCAGCGCGTGGCGACGCGCAGCGGCTGCGGGTCCACCGGGTCCGGGGGGACCGGCAGGGAGCCGCGGACCTGGTTCTGCGCCTGGCAGTCGCTCGTGCAGTTCGTCGCGCCCTGCGACAGCTCGACCGCGTCCTCGCCGAGCACACCACCCATGCGTCCGCCGGGCTGGACCGTCCAGGTCGTGGTGGTCGCGGTCTGCGAGGTCTTCGTCGCGACCTGCGGGCTGTCCTTGCCGAGCAGCATCTGGTGCGCGTCGCTGCCCGAGGACACCGCCGCGACGCCGTCGCCGAAGTTGATCTTCCCCGTGTAGGGGTTGGTGAAGTAGAAGAGCCCGGCCCCGAGCGTGTGCGTGAACGTCACGGGCTGGGCGAACTCGGTCTCCATCTGGAAGATCCCGCCCTGGGCGCCGTCCTTCGCCTGGATCTTGAACTTGCCCGCGCCGGTGCCGAAGATCGCCACGAGCGTGTCGTCGCGGACCTCGAGCGAGGAGAGCTTCGTGCCGGCGAGCTGCGCGGCGGTGAGCGACGGGACCTTCGAGGCGAACACCACGGTCGGCTTCGTCACCATCCGCTGGGTGTCCGGTGCCCCGGTCAGCGTGTAGTCGTACACGCCGAGGTCGGCGATGCGGATGTCGAAGCCGTTGTGCTTGCCGCGGACCGCGATGGTGCCGGTGACGGCGACGTCCTTGAGCTTGAAGTCCTTGCCGACCGCGGGGTTCGTCGTGGCGCCGTTGACGGTGACGGCGTAGTCCCCGCCGGTCGACGTCTTGCCGGACGCGTTCGCGGGGGACACCCCGACGAGGGCCGCCGCGGCGACGGCGCCGAGCGCGATCGCGGTGGCGATGCCGGTGGTGCGGCGTCGCGTGCGCTGGGTGGTCATGGGGTGCCTCCTGGGCTGGTCCGACGCGCCGGCGGTGGTCGCGTCCCTCGTGACGATCGTCGCCGGGACGCGGAGGCGGCACCATCGGACCTTGGTACTAGTACCCGCTCCGCCGGCGTGTGCACGGCCGCGTCGTCACCAGCCGTGGTCGCGGGCCCAGAGCGCCGCACTCGTCCGGTCGGCGACGCCGATGCGGCGGAACAGCGATCCGACGTGCACCTTCACGGTCCGTTCGGCGATCCCGAGCTCGGTCGCGATCTGGCGGTTCGACAGGCCGCGTGCGATGCGGTCGAGCACGTCGCGCTCGCGGGGCGGCAGGGCCGGTCCGCGGTCCCGCCCCGGAGCCGGCGCACCCGGCAGCAGGGCACGGGCGACGCGTGGGTCGACGGGTGCCTCGTCGCGCGCCGTCGAGCGGACCGCGGCGACGACCTCCTCCGGAGCCGCGTCCTTGAGCAGGTACCCGGTCGCCCCGGCGGCCAGGGCAGCGCGCACGCGGTCGTCGTCGGAGAAGGTGGTGAGGACGAGCACCCGGACCGCCGGCATCGAGGTGCGGATCACCCGCGTCGCCTCGACCCCGCCCGCGCCCGGCATGGAGAGGTCCATCACGACGACGTCCGGGTGCAGGGACGCGGCACGCTCGGTGGCCTCCTCACCCGTGCCTGCCTCGCCGACCACGTCGCAGTCGGTCGTGGTCGCGAGCACGGCGCGGAGGCCCTGTCGGACCAGGGCGTGGTCGTCGACGAGCAGGACCCTCACCGCAGCGACTCCGTCCTGGCGGGCAGCGTCAGCTCCCAGGCGGTCCCCGCCCCAGGTGCGGTCCGCAGCAGCAGCGCGCCGCCGGTGTCCTCGGCGACCTCGCGCAGGAGCGTCGTGCCGAGGTGCCCGGCGGGAGCCGGCCCGTCGAGGAGCCGCGGGTCGAACCCCACCCCGTCGTCGGACACGCGCACCACCAGGTCCCCGCGGTCGGCCCGCACCGACACCCGGATGCGGGTCGCGTCGGCGTGCTTCACGGCGTTCCAGACCGCCTCACGCACGAAGCGCACGATCGCGGTCCGCGCGGCCGTGGAGGCCTCGAGCGGCTCCGGCACGTCGACGTCCGTCAGCACCCCCGCGGCCCGGGCACGGGCGCACGCGTCGTCGAGCGCGGCACCCAGGCCGTCGCGACCGGGAGCGGCCGGGCGGATCGTCGCCATCGAGGTCCGGAGGGCGGACACCGCCTGCCGGAGCGTCTCGGCGGCGGCACGGGTCTCGGGCACCGCACCGAGGGAGAGTGCGAGCCCGGCGACGTCCTGCACGGGACCGTCGTGCAGTTCGCCCGCGAGGCGTCGGCGCTCGGCCGCCTCGGCGTCGAGCGCGCGCCCGAGCAACCGCTCGCGGAGCCGCTGGCCCGTGCGGATCCGCACGAGCAGCCAGAGCAGCAGCGGCACGAGCAGCACGAGCACGACCCCGACGGTGCCGAACGCCAGCGCGGCGAACGCGGCCCGCAGGTCGGCGGCGCGGGCGATGACCTGGTCGTACGGCCGGTACGCCTCGAACAGCAGGGCGTCGCCCGAGGGCGTGTGCACCGCCTGGTACGCCTCGAGCAGCGGTCCGTGCCCGCGTTCGTACCGGTTCTCGGGCTCGTCCAGGTCGGACACCTCGGCGTCGGACCGGTCGGTCCGGAGCGCCGCGAGGTCCTCGTCGGAGAGCGGGAAGCGCTCGCCGACCAGCCGGGGTTCGTCGGACCAGAGCACGGTGCCGTCCGCACCCCAGAGCTTCAGACGCACCGTCGAGCCGGCGCGGGACTCGCCGGCCAGGGCGTCGTCGAGTCGTGCGCGGGCGACGGCTCGGGCGTCCGGGTCGCCGCTGGTGACGTCGTCCACGAGGGCGGGCTCCACCACCACCCGGGCGAGCGCAGCCGTGTCGGCGGTGGCGTCCCGCACGGCGAAGGACTCGGCGACGCGCTGCGACACGAGGGTGCCCGCGGTCGCGACGACGGCGCCGCCGAGCAGCGCGGCGACGACGACCCCGACGAGGACCCGCCGCCAGGGGGTCCGTGCCGCACGACGACGCGGGTCGGCGGTGACGAGCACGACCGGGGTCGGCTGCCCGCTGGTCGACGCCCGGTGTCCACGCACGGAGCAACCGTAATCGCCCTGAGCTGCACTCGCGTCCTGGTCGCGGATGCCGGACGAGCCGACCGTGTGTCGTGTGCCCGTTCCTCCCCATCACGCCTGGAGTGGGAAGCGGAACCGCGCGTACCTGGTCAGGAGGAACGACCTGGTACGCGCGGATCCGCCCGCGACGCGCGGATCCGTCCGGCAGGGTGGCGCGAACAGCGACGGACGGGAGGCGCGGTGCCGGCCGGCACCGCGCCTCCCGTCCGTGCGTGCCTGCGTCAGCCCGCGGGCGTGCGGTCCGGCGCGGAGGCGAGCGCCTGCCGCACCGACCCCCACGCGGCGAGCCGCTCCCGGACGGCGTCGTCCCGCTCGACCTCGAGCGCCGTCGCGTGCGCCTGCTCGAGCACGTCGTCGACCACGACGCGCTGACCCGAGCGGGCGGAGGCGATCGCCGCGTCCACCATCACCAGGCTCATGACGTTGCCGTGCACCTCGCCGTCGGGGGTGACCCCGGTCCGGACGGCCCGCACGAAGGACGCGAGCGCCCCGGCGATCTCCGTACCGACCCCCGGCGCACCCGCCGGCGTGCCGGGTGCGTCGTCGATCACGCTCGACGGGTCGTGGTCGCCGTCCCACGACGCCGACCCCGACGCTCCCGACGCGCGCCAGTCACCGTTCCACGACGTCTCGTCACCGGGCGCGCACCACGAGCCGTCGTAGACGTACCGGACGTCGTCCTCGAAGGTGAACACCGCGGCGGCGTCCGCGTCACCGCGGTACCAGGACCACGACGGGTTCCACGACTCGCAGTACACCGACACCGGGTCGCGCTCGAGCACGTAGCGGGCGGAGTCGAAGGCGTGGATCGCCATGTCGAGGAGCAGGACGTCGTCCATCTCCTCGCGGAAGCCGCCGAAGTGCGGGGCCTTCGCGAACCGGGTGTTCAGGCTGCCGACGCCGCCGAGCGCGCGGACGTGCTGCCGGAAGGCCACGAGCTGGTCGTTGTAGCGGCGCGACTGCGACACCATGAACAGCTGCCCGGTGGCCTCGGCGGCGGCGGCGAGGGAGAGCGCCTCGGCGACGGTCTGCGCCGCGGGCTTCTCGCCGAGGACGGGGACTCCCGCGTGCAGGGCGTCCATCGTCACCGGGTGGTGGGCGACGGGCACCGTGATGTCGAGGACGGCCTCGGCACCGGTCTCCGCCAGGAGCGCGGGCAGGTCACGACCGACCGGGATCGTCGGGGACCCGGCGAGCTCGGCCCCGGCGCGGGCGGCGTCGAGGTCGAGGTCGACGACTCCGACGAGCTCGACGTCCGGGTCGGCGGCGACCGTCCCGAGCCACGCGCGGCCCATGCCGCCGGCGCCGACCTGCACGACCCGCAGCGGGGCGTGCTCGGTCATGCGCGGGCCTCGGCGGGCTCAGCGGGCTCGGTCGGCTCGGTCGGCTTGGTCGGCTCGGCGAGCTCGTCCTCGGGTGCGTCGTCGAACGGGCCGCGGTAGTGCTGCCCGTCGAAGTACTCGCCGAGGTCGTAGCGGCGCAGGGTCGGCAGCTCGCGCTCGCGCTCCGGTCGCGCCCACTCGGCCGCGTTCGCGATCACCCGTCGGACGTCCGGGTGGTGGTACACGGGGAAGTCCTGGTCCCCGGGGGAGAAGTAGAAGATCCTCCCCAGGCCGCGGCGGTAGGTCATGCCGCTCCGGAAGACCTCGCCGCCGGTGAACCCGGAGATGAAGACCAGCTCGTCGGGCGTGGGCACGTCGAAGTACTCGCCGTACATCTCCTGCTCGGGGATGACGATCGGGTTCGGGACACCGCGGGTGATCGGGTGCTGCGGGTTCACGGTCCAGACGAGCTCCTGGTCGTGCTCGCTCCGCCAGCGCAGGGTGCAGGTGGTGCCCATGAGCTTGCCGAAGATCTTCGACCAGTGGCCGGAGTGCAGGACCACGAGTCCCATGCCGGACAGCACGTGCTTGTGGACGCGGTCGACCACGGCGTCGTCGACGTCGGCGTGGGCGGCGTGCCCCCACCAGGTCAGGACGTCGGTCTCGGCGAGCACGGCATCGGTCAGCCCGTGCTCGGGCTCCTGCATGGTGGCGGTGCGGACGACGGCGTCCGGCAGGTTCTCGCGGATGCCGTCGGCGACCGCGCCGTGCATGCCGTCGGGGTAGCGCTCGGCGACGTGCTGCTCGACCTGCTCGTGGACGTTCTCGCCCCAGACGGTGATGCGCAGCGGGGTGGTGGTCATGGTGTGGGCCTTCCTGGAGGGGTGGCGTCGAGTACGTCGGAGGCGGTCGTCACTTGACCGCCCCGCCGAGTGCACCGGCGGAGATGTAGCGCTGGGCGACGATGAGGAGCACGGCCGCCGGCAGGGACGCGAGGACCGACGTCGCCATGACGGGTCCCCAGTCGGTGACGTTCGAGCCGATGTAGTTGTAGATGCCGAGCGTGATCGGTCGGACCGCGTCGGTCGAGGTGAGCGTGAGCGCGATGAGGAAGTCGCCCCACGCGCCGAGGAACGTGAAGAGTGCCGCGGTGACGATGGCGTTGCGGCTGATCGGCAGCACGATCGACACGAAGGCACGCAGGTCGTTCGCGCCGTCGACGAGCGCGGCCTCGACCAGGCTCGGCGGGATCGACTCCATGAACGCCCTCATGAGCAGGATCGCGAAGGGCACCTGCACGGCGCTGTCGGCCAGGATCAGCCCGACGTAGCTGTTGAGCAGCCCGACGTTGTTGAAGAGCGTGTACAGCGCGTTGGCGATAACGATGCCGGGGATCATCTGGGTGATGAGCAGCACGAGCAGGAACACCTTCGTGCCGCGCATCCGGAACCGGGCGAGGCCGTACGCCGCCGGGGTCGCGATCGCCAGCGTGAGCACGACGGTGCCGAGGCCGATGATCATGCTCGACACGAAGTTCTGCCCCTGCTGGGCGAAGGCCGCCCGGTACCCGGCGAACGTCGGGTTCCACGGGAACCAGGTCGCGGTGGCGGCTCCCGAGGTCGCCTGGAGGCTCGTGTTCACCATCCAGTACACGGGGAAGACCATGATCGCGAGGAACACGATCCCGAGGATGGTGAACGGCAACCCCTTCGCGGTGCGGCGCGGGCGGGGCGCTCGTGCGCTCCGCTTCGTCGTGATCGCGCGGGTGACGGTGACGGTCTGGTTCGCGAGTCCGACGCTCATTCGTCGACCGCCTTCCGGGAGATCGCGATGTAGACCATCGCGAAGACGAACGAGACGACGATGAGCACGTTGCTCACCGCGGCTCCGATGCCGAACTGGAAGTTGATGAACGACTGGTGGTAGGCGTTCGTGGCGAGCGTCTGCGTCGAGTTCGCGGGACCGCCGCCGGTCAGGCCGAGGATGATGTCGACGACCTTCAGCGTGTAGACGACCCCGAGCACGATGACCACGCTCACGACGCTCCGGATGCTCGGCCAGGTGATGTACCAGAACGCCTTGACGCCGGTGGCACCGTCGAGGGCGCCCGCTTCGTAGAGCTCCGGCGGGACGGACTGCAGCCCGCTGTACAGGATCGTCGTGTTGAAGGGGATGCCGAGCCAGACGTTCACGCCGATGACGGCGATGAGGGCCAGGCTCGGGCTGACCAGCCACGGCACGGGGCCGATGCCGACGACGCCGAGCAGCTGGTTCAGCGCACCGCTGTCCTGGTCGAGCAGCCACTTCCACACCGCGCTCGAGGCGATGAGGGGGAGCAGCCACGGCAGGAGCAGCAGGCCGCGCAGGAAGCCCGACAGCGGGAAGTGCCGCCGGAAGAACAGCGCGAGGCCGAGGCCGAGGACGAACTGCAGGACGATCGAGCCCGCGGTGAACAGGGCGGTGTTGACGACGCTGGTCGTGAAGACGCTGCTCGAGAAGACCGCGATGTAGTTGCCGAGGCCGACCCAGGGGGCCTCGCCGGTGAAGAAGGTCTTCGTCGTGTAGTCCTGGAACGACATCAGGATGTTCTTGACCACGGGGTAGCCGAAGAACAGGGCCACGAACACCGCGGCCGGCACGACGAACAGCCAGCGGGTGATGGACGACCGGATGCGCGCGCGGCGCTGTCCGGGGCGGGCGGGGGCCGCGGGCGTCGTCGCCCGGGGCCGGATCTGCGTGGAGGCGCTCATGTCAGGTCCTTCCGTCAGGGAACGGGGAGCCGGTCTCGCGACCGGCTCCCCGGCTCCGCTACTGGTTCTGCGACTGCGCCTGCTCGAGCGCTTGCTCGGGGTCGGCCTTGCCGGTCAGTGCGAGCTGCACGGCGGTGTAGATCCTCGTGGCGGCCTTGGGCCAGTCCGGTCCGAGCTCGGCCGTCCGGGCCCGGGCGGTCTGCACGGTGGTGACGAACGAGGCCACGTCGGCGTGGTCCTCCGCCCACTTCTTGCCGACCTCGATGTTGGTGGGCACGTTGCCGCTGACCCCGGCCAGGACGGCCTGCATCTTGTCGCTGTTCAGGCACCCGACGAACTTGCCGGCGAGCTGCATCGTGTCCTTGTTCCCGGTCTGCGGGACGGTGAAGGCCTCGCCGCCGAGCGGGGCGACGGTCTCGGACCCGGTGCGCGTCGGGATCGGGACGCTGTCGAACTCCAGGTCCTTCGCCTTCTTGAGCGCCGGCAGCTGCCACGGACCGTTGATCATCATCGCGGCCTTGCCGGCGATGAACTGGTTGTTGACGTCGGCCTGCGCCCAGTTGATCGAGCTCTTCGACATCGAGCCGTCGTCCTGCAGGTCCTGCACGAGCTGCAGCGCCTGGGCGGCCTCGGGCGTCGCGATGTCCTTCTCGTCGCCGCCGTTCGACCAGAAGAACGGCAGGAACTGCCAGGTGCCCTCGTAGGTGTTGATGTTGCTCATCGCGAAGCCGTACGTCGACCCGTTCGTGAGCTTCTTCGCGGCTTCCTTGAGCTCGTCCCACGTCTTGGGCGGCTGGACGCCTGCCTCGTCGAGCAGCTTCTTGTTGTAGTACAGCGCGATGGAGTTCGTGTTCGGCTGCAGCCCGTAGAGCTTGCCCTCGAACGTGTTCGCGCCCTTCACGCCGGGGACGTCGTCGTCCGCGTCGAGGCCGTAGTCGGCGAGGTCGGACAGCGCCCCGGACGAGGCGATCTGCTGCACGTCGGGGTTGTCGAGCATGAGCACGTCGGGCAGGGTGCGCGACGACGCCTGCTGCAGGACCTTCGAGATGAGGCCGGCGCCGGCGACGTGGTTGATCTTCACCTCGACGCCGACGTCCTTCGCGCACTGCTGGTACACGGGGTCGTAGTTGGCGTCGTAGTAGTCCTCGATCGTGAGGGTCTTGCCGCCGCCGCCGGACGACGATGCGTTGCCGGAGCCGGAGCACCCGGCCAGGACGAGGGGGACCGTCGCGACGATCGCGGCGGCGCCGACGAGGGCGCGGCCCCGGCGGGACGTGGAGCGGAAACCAGGCTTCATTGCACTGCTCTTCTCTTCGCGGATGCGGGGAAGGACACGGTGCGTCGACTCCACTGACGTCGTCGTCGCGGTGGTCCTGGGGCGAGAAGCTAACAGAAAAGCGCTTCACCTGTAAAGCGCTTTTCTGGTTCCGGTGCGGGTCTATGCTCGTGACCACCGCAGTGCACGCGGAGCAGGACGGCACCGTCGCCGGCCTGCCGCCGGACGTGCACGGAACCCGACGGTGCCGATCGATCAGGAGGGGCCGATGGCCACGATGCAGCAGGTCGCCGACCGCGCCGGCGTCTCCATCGCGACGGTGTCGTTCGTGGTGAACGGCACGAAGTACGTCACGCCGGCGACGACGGCGAAGGTCACCGCGGCGATGCGCGAGCTGAAGTTCCGCGGCAACGTCGTGGCGCGTGCGCTCGCCAGCCGGCGGACGCGGATCATCGCCCTGCTCTTCCCGACCACGGGCAACCGCTTCAGCCCGACCACGTCCGAGTTCTTCATGAACGCCGCGGAGCGGGCCTCCGAGCGCGGGTACCACCTGGTGCTCTGGCCCGTCGACCCGGCCGGCGACGACCTCGACGACCTCGTCTCCGGCGGTCTCGTCGACGGCGTCGTCCTCATGGAGGTGCGGATGGACGACCCGCGCGTGGTCAAGCTGTCCGAGCTCGGGGTGCCCTTCACCCTGATCGGCCGGACGCGCGACGCGGACGAGCTGCCGTACGTGGACATCGACTTCGAGACCACCATCGAGGACGGACTCGACCACCTGCAGGGTCTCGGCCACCGGCGCTTCGGGCTCGTGCTCGAGAGCCTCGAGGGCACACCGATGGCCGGGTACGCACCGCACCTGCGGGTCGAGGACACCTTCCGCCGCTCGGTCGCCGAGCGCGGTGGTGCGGGAACGATCGTGTACGCCGGCCCCGGGAGCGAGGGCGGTCGCGACGCCGCCCGACGCCTGCTCGAGGCGGACCCGGACGTCACCGCGGTGCTCGTGATGAAGGACGACTCGTCCGCCGGTCTGCTGGTCGGTCTCTACGCCGCGGGTCGACGGGTGCCTGATGACGTCTCGGTGCTCAGCATCGCGTCGTCGGCCGCAGCGGGGGACCAGCACCACCCCCGCCTGTCGACGATGATCGCGCCCGGTCGCGAGCTCGGCGTGCGCGCGGCCGACGCGCTGATCGACCGCCTCGACGGCACGTCCGTCGAGCTCCCGCACTTCCTGCTGCCCTGCGTGCTCCGCCCCGCCGAGTCGACGGCCCCCGCACCCACCCGCTGACCCGCGCGGCCACGCCTCGGACGAGAGGCACGTGGCGGGCCCGCACCGCGCCTCCCGTCCGTCGCCTACTCAGGCTCCCTGTGCGGTCGCTCAGGCGCGCTTGGTTCTGTGGTGCCACGTGATCGCCGGGTGCTCGCGCACCCTTCGTCGAGGAGGACGGATGGCAATCGACCGCAGGCTCTTCCTGCTCGGGGGCACGGGGGTGCTGCTGCTCGCCGGCTGCTCCACCCGGCCGGAGCGCACCACCGTCGAGCAGTGGCCCACCGACCCGCCCGAGGGTGACGTCACGATCAGCTGGTGGGCGGGGCAGGTGGCCTCGAAGGACGGCGGTGACCTCCGTCGCCGGTTGATCGCGGAGTTCCAGAAGGAGCACCCGAACATCCGCGTGCGGATCGTCAGCGCCCCGAGCGACACCGACACGAACCGCACCAGCCTGACGACGCAGATCGCCGCGGGGAGCCCGACACCGGACGTGTACCTGGGCGACGTCGCGTGGCCCGGGCAGTTCGCGAAGAACAAGCTCGCGACCCCGGTGAACCAGCTCGTCGGCGAGGACTTCTTCGAGCAGTTCCCCGAGGGACTCCGGCTGGCCGCCAGCGTCGACGGGACCTACTACATGTTCCCGCTCTACATCGACGAGTCGTTCTTCCTGTACCGGCAGGACCTGCTCGACAAGCACGGGTTCCAGGTCCCGCGCTCGTGGGAGGAGGTCAAGGAGACCGCCGCGAAGCTCGTCGACACGGGCGACGTCGACTACGGGCTGGCGTTCCAGGGCGACGTGTACGAGGGCCTCACCTGCAACGTCACCGAGTTCGTCGCCGATGCGGGCGGCTCGCTGCTCAACGACGACCTGACGAAGCCCGCGACCACGAGCTCGGAGACGAAGCGCGCCTTCGACTTCATGCGGTCGCTCATCACCGACGGCGCCGCACCGCGCGCGACCCTGACGTACCAGGAGCAGGACACGAACGACGCCTTCGCAGGCGGTCGCGCCGCGTTCCTGCGCAACTGGTCGTACGCGTGGGGCATCGCCAACGGGCCGGACTCCGCGGTCGCGGGCAAGGTCGGTCTCGCCGCTCGCCCGACGTTCGACGGCACGGACGAGCACCACTCGACGATCGGTGGGTGGGGGAACTACATCAACCCGCACACCCAGCAGCCCGCGGCGGCGCTCGCATTCGCGGCCTGGATGTCGAGCGAGACGGCGCAGCAGTTCCTCACCCGCGAGGGCGGTGTCCTGCCGGCCCGCAGCGCGAGCCTCGTCAGCGACGACGCGAAGCGGCAGAACCGCCCGACGTACGACACCGCGGCGGGCATCACGCTCGTTCCCCGTCCGACCTCGACGGCGTACTACCCGAAGGTCTCGCAGGGCGTGTACCAGAACGGCAACAGCATCCTCGGCGGGCAGGCCTCCGTCGACGGCGGCACCCGCGCGATGGCCTCCGCGATCTCGCTCGCCCTGACCGGGGACGCGCTGTGAGCGCCGGCACCGCGACGCGGACGCCGGCCGGTGCGGCCGGGGGACGGACTCCGGTGAGGAGGCCCGACGGGTACCGCCCGACGAGCGCTCGGTCGCGGATGGAGCGCGTCCGTGCCCGGGGCGCGTGGGGCTTCGCCGCCCCGGCGCTCCTGGTCGTCGCCGCGGTCACGATCTTCCCGGTGGTGTACTCGATCGTCCTGAGCTTCGCGGACGTCGAGATCGGCTACGACGGCTTCACGACCCAGGGCTTCGGCCTCGGCAACTACGCGGCCCTGCTGCAGAGCGCCGACTGGTACCGGGCGCTCGGCTTCACGGTGCTGTACACGGTCGTCACGGTGTCCGTGGAGCTCGTCCTCGGCATGCTCGTCGCCCTGGTGCTCGAACGGCTGGGGGTCACCCGCGGCTGGATGCTCGCGCTGCTCCTCGTGCCGTGGTCGCTCGTGACGATCGTGAACGCACAGCTGTGGAAGTACATCTACGACTCGACCTACGGCGTCGCGACGTGGTTCTTCGGGCTGTTCGGCGACGCCCCGGTGATCCTCGGTGAACCGGTCCCCGCGATCACGGGTCTGATGGTCGCGGACATCTGGAAGACCACGCCGTTCGTGGCGATCATCCTGCTCGCGGGCCTCGTCCAGATCTCGGAGGACCTCTACGAGGCCGCCGAGCTCGACGGGGCGAACGGGTGGCAGACGTTCTGGCGCGTCGTCGTCCCGCAGCTGGCGCCGACCCTGACGATCGCGGTCCTGTTCCGCGTGCTGCAGGCGTTCGGCGTCTTCGACCTGCCGTTCGTGCTGACGAACGGCGGACCGGGCACCACGACCCAGTCGCTCGCGATCATGGGCTACAAGGTGCTCTTCCAGGACATCAACATCGGACCGGGCGCAGCGATCGCGACCAGCACCGCGGTCATCGTGGCCGTCGGGTGCCTGCTCTTCCTGCGGGCGTTCCGGAACCAGGCGAAGGGAGGGGATGCCTGATGCCCCGTCAACGTGTCCGCAAGGGCTGGCGGAAGTGGGTCAACACCGTCAACGTCAGCGGTGTCGTCATCGCCGTGCTCACCGCGCTGCCGCTCTACTGGCTGGTCTCGACCTCGCTCAAGCCGTCGTCGGAGATCGCCCAGTCGCCGCCGACCGTCGTGCCGCAGTCGCTGACGTTCGACAACTTCGTCGTGGCCTTCCGCGACAACGCCCTCGGGCAGTACATGGTGAACAGCATCGTGGTGTCGGTGGCGACGACGATCATCGTGCTCGCGCTGTCGTTCCTCGCCGGCTACGCCCTCGCCGGGCGGTGGATCAAGGGCCGCACGGCGATCATGACCTCGCTGCTCATGCTGTCGGTCTTCCCGGCGATCGCGGTCCTGACGCCGCTGTACCTGCTCGAGCGGAACCTCGGGCTGCTCAACTCGTACCCGGGCCTGGTCGTGCCGTACGTCGCGTTCAACCTGCCCTTCGCCATCTGGATCATGCGCAACTACCTGCAGGGGATCCCCTCGACCATCGAGGAGGCCTCCGAGATCGACGGCGCCGGCGCCTGGCGCACCGTGCTGTCGGTGATCCTGCCCATGGCGAAGCCCGGGCTCTTCACCGTCGGGGTGTTCACCTTCACGGCGTCGTGGAGCGAGTTCCTCATGGCGCTCACGTTCAACAGCGAGAACTCGTTCCGGACCATCCCGGTCGGCATCGCCCTGTTCGGGACCCAGTTCACCGTGCCGTTCGCGCAGATCTTCGCGGCGAGCGTCGCCGCGACGATCCCGATCGTCATCCTCGTGCTGGTGTTCCGCCGCTCGATCGTCTCCGGGCTCACCAGCGGAGCGGTCAAGGGGTGACGTCCGCAGCCTCGGTGACCGCGGACCGGTCGCCGGCCCCGTGACGGACGGGAGGCCCGTGGCGATCCCGCCACGGGCCTCCCGTCCGTCACCCGGCCGGTACGCGCTCGTCGCGGCCCGGACGGTGCCGTGCCGTCAGCGACGTGCGTCGCGCGCGGTGTCGGTGAAGAAGTCGGCGTACAGGCCGTTCGCGTCCTGCAGCTCGCCGTACTTCCACCGCTTGCGCATCCGGCGGAACGTCTCGATGCGCACCGGGTCGATGCCCGGCTCGGACTGGTACGAACCCATGGTTCCTCCCCGTTTCCCTGATCCACCCCCGTGTGGGGGTACCCAGTGGTGACGGTACGGGCAGAGCGGCTCCGCGTCCGGCAAGATAGGTCGGGAAGTTACCTAACTGCGCTTGTTGGACAAACGTTCGAGCAGGGTCCTCGGCCGCCCGTAGCCTGCCGTCAGGGGGTCGGAGCGCCGTACTCGAGCGCCTCGATCACACGATCGATCACGCGGACGTACCGCGTGATCTCGCGCTCGGAGAAGGAGGACAGGAGCTCGTGCAGGTGCTCGTTCGTACTGTCCATCGCCGCGGCGTAGGCGCGCTGCGTCTCCGGCGTGAGCTCGATGAACCGGCTGCGGCCGTCCTCCGGGTTCGGCACGCGGCACAGGTGCCCGGCGCGTTCGAGCCGGTCGACCGTCCCGGTGACCGCCGGGCCCGTCAGGCCGAGGTGCGACACGAGGTCCTTCACCCGGACCGTCCGGTCCGCCGCAGCGGCGCGGGCGACGAACTGCAGGACCGTGAGGTCCGAACCGGAGACGGAGAGGCGTTCGCGCAGTCGGCCGCGGAGGGCACCCATCGCGGCCTCGAGCCGGGTGATCGCCGCCGTCAGGTCGATCTCACTCACGTGGTCGCCCCCTCCGTGCGCATCGGTCGTGCGCGACACTACGCGGCACCCACCCCAGAACCGTATCCGGATAACGAGGAAGCATGCGCCATCTGGACAGAGCCACGCCGACGGACCTGCCGTGGCTGACCCGTTGATCGAGGCGTTCGGCGCCGAGGAGACCATCGCACCGGTGCGGTTCGAGGTGTCCGGGACGCGCCCGGACGCCGCCGTCCGCGCCCTCGGCGGCATCTACGCGGGGGAGCGGTGGAGCGCCGTGCCGTCCCACGGGCGGTTCGACTACCGCTACACCGCGATCGGGGACAGCGAGGTCACCATCCGGCGCTCCCAGATGCACGGCGAGATCCGGGGCTGGATGCCCGTCGGCTCGGTCGACTACGTCGTCACGTGGATCAGCACCGGCACGGGTGAGCTCGAGATGCGCGGTGAGCGCTGGCCCATGCTGCACGACACCCCGGTGATGTTCCCCGCCGACGAGGAGTTCGGCTTCGTCACCGCGGACTACGACCAGCGGCTGGTGCACTTCGACCGCGAGTTCGTCCGACGTGTCGCCGCGGCGCGGGCGGACGTCGCGGACCGGCCGATGCGGTTCGACGCGCGACGCGGTGCCGACGAGTCGATCGAGCACCGCTGGCAGGGCGCCCTGACGGCGTTGTCCCGGGCGCTGCGCGTCGGCGGACCGGACTCGGACGCGTGGCAGGACGCGAAGGTCACCGCTGCCGAGGTCTTCCTCGACATGTTCCCGCCGCAGAGCGACGACCTGCCCGACGTGCTGGAGCAGCCGCGGAACGCCCGGCTCCGGGCCGCCGTGGAGTACATCCACGCGCACGCCGCCGAACCGGTGTCGATCGTCGACCTGTCCGAGGTCGCGGGGTTGAGCGTGCGGTCCGTCCAGGAGTCCTTCCGGCGGGTCTTCGACGTCTCCCCGCTGACCTACCTGCGCCACGTGCGGCTCGACCGCGTGCACGAGGAGCTCCTCGAGGCAGGACCGCAGGCCGGTGCCGTCGGGGACATCGCGCGCCGGTGGGGCTTCGCGCACCTCGGGCGGTTCTCGGCGTCCTACGCCGAGCGCTTCGGCGAGTACCCGAAGCAGACGCTGCGGCGCTGAGCGCTGCGCCGCGGGTGGCGCCGCACCGGTCGGCGCAGCGCGCAGCGGCGGGCGCGACGTGCTCACGCATGACCAGGAGCACGTCGCGCCACGGAACGCCGTGGCGCGACGTGTCTTCGGTTGTGCCGCTGGCGCCGCTGGCGCCGCGGGCGCGAGCGGCGCGGTCCGCGCCGCGGTCCGCGCCGCGGCCTGCGCCGCTGTCGGCGGGTGCGACGTGCTCACGCATGACCAGGAGCACGTCGCGCCACGGAAGGCCGTGGCGCGACGTGCCGTCGGTTGTGCCGCAGGCATCGTGGGCGCCGCGGGCGCGAGCGGCGCGGCCCGCGCCGCGGCAACGACGTGATTCCGTCTCCCGACCGCGGCGCACTGTCGCTCTCGCGGACGACTCGCGCCACCGCGCAGCAGGCGAGCGCCGCCGGACGGGAGGCGCGGTGCCAAGTCGTCGCGCGCCTCCCGTCCGTCGACCTGTCCGTCGGCCCGTCGCGACGGCTGAGCGGGTACGACCCGCCGCGGGCGTGCGTCGGGCGGGTGCGATCGGTTGTCAGCAACGCCGAGCGTGACGGATGTTGCCCGCTCGCCGCACCGCCGGGAGGCGCGGTGCCGGGTCGTCGCGCGCCTCCCGGCCGTCGACCCGGCCGTCGACCCGTCGCGACGGCTGAGTGGGTACGACACGCCGCGAGCGTGCATCGGGCGGGTGCGATCGGTTGCCAGCAGCGCCGAGCGTGACGGATGTGGCCCGCTCGCCGTACTGACGG